>JBKPAC010000218.1:0-11219 GCA_046726175.1 Acidobacteriota bacterium | reverse complement strand
GGCCAGGCGGCAGGAGGCAGGCGGCAGGCGGCAGACGGCAGGCGGCAGGCGGCAGACGGCAGACGGCAGGAGGCAGACGGCACCAGATTCCTGCCTCCTGCCGTCTGCCTCCTGCCTCCTGTTTCAATACCTCCAGCTCTTCAGATCTGCTCCTGGCGGGGCGCTCTTTAGGATTCGCTCGACAATCTTCGGAGCGAAGAACTGGTGGTATCTCAAGCGCGACGTTGCATTGGGCCTGGTGTGATCTCCATTCCAGCAATGCTCCGCTCGAGGCTCGTAATCAACTTCACCGGCGTAGTGTGGGTTTTTTGTACTCTTTAGAAAGTCTTCGACCAGGTAAACAGCATTGTTGAGAAAGTAATTATCGGCTTCTCCTACGTAGATGTGTATCTTGCCTTCGAGTTTCGGACCGAGCTTCGCCCAGTCGCGCCGGAGTATGTAGCCGAGATCATAATGTTCCTTCCAGTACTCAGCCACCGAACGATCGATCTTGCCGGTCTCTTTATCCCAGATAGGCTTGGGATAACCATCACTGCCAACGGGTGAATAGACGGCTTGCCAGATATCCCACTGTCCGCCCGAACGACTCTTCGTGCCGAGCGCCAGTTCCATCTGGTTCGCATCTTCCATCGTCGCTGCCAGCTCGCCAAGATAATTTCGTTTGCCCGGTCGAGGTACCTGCTTCCATTTTGCATCTGCGTAGTAAGCATTTTCGTGTTCGTAAATATTCACCACAGTGTACGCTCGGAAGTCGATCGGGTCAGGACACGCTGCCCAACACCCGTTGTACTCATCTGGATAAAACAGCTGAGCCGCGAGTGCTTCCCAACCTCCCGTTGAGCCTCCGTACATGAACCGGGCCCAACCCTTGCCGATTCCACGAAACTGCTTTTCGATGTAGGGAATCAGCTCGAAAGTGATGGCGTCGCCGTATGGACCAAGGTTCGCTGAGTTCACTGCATACGAATCGTCATAGTAAGGGTTTGCGTGTTGGATCTCGATGATGATGAAGCGGGGGAAGTTTGGGCCGGTCCAGTCCTGGTAGAACTTGTAAGCGTGCTCTTGGACGATACGGTTATATCCTTCAAGTTTGAATCTTTCACTGTATTCCGGCTTCAGATTTGGATCCGATGGTGATTCGCGAAAGCCGCCAAAGTCTGCCGGAAAGTGTCCGTGAAAAATGACGAGTGGATACCGCGCGTCAGGATGGGTTTCAAACCCTTCAGGCAGCAGGACGTGCGCGCCGAGGTGCATCGGCCGTCCCCAAAAATCCGACAGCAGCTTGCTCTGGATGCGAACGTGTTTGATGTATTTCGTGTCTTTCGGTGGTTCGATGGGAGGTATCACTTTATCGAGCGTGATTTTTATGGTCGTCTCCTGCTCAGGATCAACGATCAGCTTTTGCGGAGCACTATAAAGATTGCCCGGAGCTCGATTCCATTGTTGTCCCTCGCCGCGATCCATAGGGAGCTTTACCGTGTGACCATCCGAGCGGTGAAAAGTCTCATAGCGATGCAGCAGCCCCTGAACCCAATATTCGCCCTTCGCGATCTGCGACAGGTTCTTACGCGGATAACCGTAAGCACCGGTGTCCACGATTACAGCTTGACCCGCCTTTAAACTTTCGACGTCGACGCCGAACACCTGCTGGCTGCTGAGGTCCTCACTGATCTGGAAGCGAGGCTCTCGTGAGCTATCGCTCGAGATCAGTAGCAACACGCGACCGTCAATCGGTCCCTTGTCTGCAGAGTCGGGGAAGCTAACTGAAAATCGCAGACGTGCCGGCTTAGTATTTTGCGAGTGTCCTCGAGGCGTGACCAGCAAGAGCAAAACACACGATAACGACAACAGGACTAGGGTGGCTGTTTTTCGGAGTCTCATATTGGTTTGTTGATACTACTCGCTGAACTGTAAACGAGTCGGAACTGTGGAGATTCCCGGCTCCTCAGCTTCTGAGAAATCGCGGGTTGGCCGGTTCTCTGTGTCTGCATACTGAAGTTTGTAGAGCTTCCAATATAGTCCTCGATGCGCGAGTAACTCCTGATGAGAGCCATGCTCTCGAATTTCCCCGTGGTGAAGAACGATTATGCGATCAGAACGCTGGATTGTAGACAGTCGATGTGCGACGACGATGGACGTGCGGTCGCGCATTACTCGCTCGATTGCCTGTTGAATCAACTGCTCTGTTTCGGTGTCGATCGAGCTCGTAGCCTCGTCGAGTATCAGCAAGGCCGGGTCAAAGGCGAGTGCACGGGCAAATGAGATCAGCTGCTTTTGACCTACTGAGAGTCCAGCACCGCGCTCTTTTACTTCCGCCTTGAAATTACCCTTCAGTCGATCGATAAACCTGTCGGCATGCACTTCGTGCGCGGCCCACTTGACCATGTCTTCCGAAATCTCGTCTCGTCCAAGACGAATGTTTCCTTCGACTGTACCACTGAAAAGAAAGACATCCTGCAGAACTACCGCGAAGTTTTTCCGAAGCGAAGCTAGATCCCAGTCGCGCAAATCAACTCCATCGAGCAGTATTCGGCCGCGCTGGATGTCATAAAAGCGCATGAGGAGATTCGTAATCGTTGTCTTTCCTGAGCCGGTGTGTCCGACGAGCGCGACTGATTGCCCCGGTTCGACAGTAAACGAAACATTTTTCAGAACCCAGTCTTCACCCTTGTAGGCAAACCAAACGTTCTGAAACTCGATATAGCCACGAGCTCGGCCGGTCTTTAGTGGGTTAGAGGGCGTCGTAATGGCGATGGGAAGATCCAGAGTCTTGAAGATCCGGTGAGACGCAACAACCGCCGCTTGCAGTACGTTGTACTTATCGGAAATGTCGCGGATTGGCTGGAACAGAAATCCTGAGTACTGAATAAAAGCTACAAGCGCGCCAAGGCTGAGGGCGTGTTGCATTACGCGGTAGCCGCCGTACCAAATGATCAATGCGATACCGACAGCGCCAATGAAATCTACCAGCGGAAAGAACACTGCATAAAAAAAGATCGTGTCGATGTTCGCCTTCCGATAATCAGCGTTAATGTCGCGGAACTGATTGAGCGACTTTTGTTCCGCATTGAAGATCTGCACTGTCTGGGCTCCGGCAAAATGCTCCTGCAGAAATGCATTAATCCGCGCAATGCGAGTACGGACCATGTCGTACCCACGACGCGCACCCTTGCGGAACCACGTTGTGGCTGCAAACAGCATTGGCACGGTCAACAGCGTAACCAATGTCAGTCTGATGTCCATCCATAGCATCACCGCGACGATGGCAACAATCATCACGAGATCTCCGAGGAGATCGGTAACACCCTGAGTAAAGAGCTCGTTCAACGAATCGACGTCCGTTGTTAACCGCGTCATGATGCGGCCGACGGGATTTCGATCGTAGTATGCGATCTCCTGGTGCTGGAGCTTGTCGTAGAGCTCACGACGAATGTCGAACATCACGTACTGGCCCACGGTATTGAGCAGCACTACCTGCGCGTACGAAAAAGCCAGTCTGAGTAACTGAACTCCGGTAAACAATCCGACGAGCAAGAGTAAGCCATCGGTCTTCCGAGGCACGATGTACCAGTCAATCGCGTATTCAGTGAATTTAGGCTGCAGCACGCCAAGGAGGTTGAGCGTGAGCGTCAGCAGCAGCGCAGGAATCAAGAGCCTCGTATACGGCTTTAGGTACCGCAGCAAGCGGCGTGCGACCTGGAGATCGTAGGTTTTCCCAATAGCCTCTTCTTCGTGAAATTGTTTAGCTGCGACTGCCACCTGGTTCTATTGATCCTTAGTTCTCTTTAGCTTCAGTTGGAAGGCGATAACTGGCAACCGCCAGCTGATCGCGACGTGGAAAGTGCAGCAGCATGCCGAGGATGGCGACGATGAACAGCACGAAGTAGTAGGGATTACCCGTTACAAAGTGGTCCAGTAAACCCAGGAGGGCCGCTGCTTCGCAAAGAGCCAGCGAAATTATCAGTCCAGTCTGGAATAAGCCCGGTGACTGTTGGGCTTCTGCCTGAGCAATGAATTTCTGCTTGATCGCGAAAGAGATGATCGCCAGAAACACACCTGCGGCCGTCAGCGCAAATGTGACCACACGACCCTGTGCCGATTCAGGTTCGGCTCCAGGAACGATAAGGGCCAAAACCAGATAAAGCAGAACTGACATAGATAACGCGCCCCAAAGGATAAGCAGCGTGCGATATCTTGCGCTCAACTGCATTTCAGCCTGATTAGTTTGCATTTGCATTGTTTGATCTCAGGTTGCCGCCAATTCTTCCTCAAGCAGCTGGCGTTCATAGAGTTCGGCGTATTCTCCACCTAACGCCAGCAGCTCATTGTGAGTTCCTTGTTCGATGATTCTTCCTTCATCGAGCACGCAGATAAAATCTGCATCGCGGACTGTCGATATACGGTGCGAAACAATGATGCTCGTGCGATCGCGCATCACACCGCGTAGCTGACCCAGGATCTTCTCTTCCGTGTAAGTATCCACCGATGACAATGCATCGTCGAGAATAAGGATCTTTGGTTCGCGAATCACGGCTCGAGCAATCGCCGTTCGCTGCTTCTGACCGCCGGAAAGCGTGATACCCCGCTCGCCGACCATCGTATCGAATCCTTCGGGGAAGGCTCGCACGTCATCTGTCAAACCTGCAATCTCCGCTGCCCACTCAACGTCTGTGCGACTTGCTTTCGCGACGCCAAACGAAATGTTTTCTTCCAGCGTATCACTGAACAGGAAGGTCTCCTGCGGCACGTATCCGATGCTCGACCGCAGTTGCGCCAAAGGATAATCGCGAACAGATACCCCGTCGATAAAAACTGTATTTTCCTCAGCCTCGATTACTCGCGGAACTAAATTAGCTAAAGTCGATTTGCCGCTGCCAGTGCGACCCACAAATGCGACAGTACTTCCGGCAGGGATTTTCAGGTTGATGTCGGTCAGAACCGGCTCGCTGTTCTCATGATACTTAAAAGCCAGATTACGAATCTCAATCTCGCCCGAGATTGGCGGCTGCCCTTTGACGTCTGCTTTGTCCTCAATCGCCGGTTTCACGGCAAGAATCGCATTCATTCTTTTCAGGCTTGCGGTTCCGCGCTGATAGAGATTTACGACATATCCCAACGCTATCAGCGGCCAGATCAATCGGAACAAATACATGTTGAAGACGGTAAAGTTGCCAACGCTCATCTCTCCGCGCACCGCGAGCGGTACTCCTGCCCAAATGATGAGCACAAATCCAATCCCAATCAGGAACTGCATCAACGGCCGCATCAATGCATCAATGCGAACAAGACTCAGATTGCGCTCTGCGTACTGTTTGTTCAGCTCACTGAACGCAGCGATTTCTGCATCCTCTTGAGCATACGCACGCACTACGCGCACCCCTGTGAAGTTTTCCTGGGCGCGCGCTGTGATTTGAGCAAAGAAGTCCTGAATCTTCTCGAAGCGTACGTGCACCTGCTGACCAAAAAACTTTACCGTCAACGACACTAACGGCATCGTGACAAACAATAGCAGTGTCAGCCACCAGCTGATCATGAACATCAGCGGCAAGACGATAATGACCACAAACAGCGTCTGCAGCGTGTACATGATCATCGGTCCAGCGAGCTGTCTGACCGCTGCGAGGTCGTTCGTAGCCCGTGCCATCAGATCGCCGATACGGTGCTCTTGAAAGAACGACAGCGGCTGGTCGACCAGATGCGCATAAAAATCACGGCGCAGGTCATACTCAATTTGACGCGACATTCCGATCAGAATGCGGCGCTGAAGGAACAGGAAAGTGCCGCTCACTACGCTCGCGCCTAGCACCTTCAACGCAGAGACTGTGAGTTTTGACCAGCTGACTTCCGTCCAGTTGGTATCAATCGCCTGACCGACGATTAGCGGGATGTAAAGATTGAACAGAACTCCGCAAAGAATGCAGAGAATTCCGATAGTGAGAGGAACTTTGTAAGGCAGAAAATAGCGCGCGAACTTCTTTAGATCATCCATAGGTTTCAGAACGCATCACGCCGCGAATGAGAAAGCTATGATGCTCGATCCAACGCTCTGAAGCCAAATGGAGAACGTTTTTAACTGAACGATACGGTTGGGCTCAGCCGTTTGCTGCTACCGGGAAGACAATGTGCTGGTCATTGACTTGTCCAGCTCGTGCAGATCTCTCGAGTCGAGGCCGCCGTCAATGTCAGTATCATCAGGCACGCTGACGCAGTTGCGTCCGGAGTTCTTGGACATTTCGAGGGCGCGATCAGCCGCTTCGATGATGGTTTCGCGTGACGATGCGTGGGCAGGGAAGGTAGCAACGCCAAATGATGCCGTTATCGCGCCATAACCTGGAACTGAAGTTTCTTCGATCCGCTTCCGTAGCCGATCCGCTACGATCATCGCGCCTTCAACCGCAGCTTGCGGCAGAATGATTGCAAACTCGTCTTCGATAAACCTTGCCGCCATATCCACGGCTCGCAATTCACTCCTGAGAGTTTCAGCTAACGTCCGCAACGCAATATCGCCAACGTGGTGCCCGGCCTTCGCGTTAATGTTCTGGAAGTGATCCACGTCCAATTTGATTAACGAAATTGGTTGGCGCATGCGAGTAGCAAGGTGCAGATCTCGTTCGAGTTGCAATTCGAAGCAACGTCGGTTGTAGCAACCCGTAAGGCCGTCCGTCAGAGCTTCCTGCTGCATCTCAGCCACGAGATGAGCTTGTTTCACCGCCACGCTTAATTGATCTGCGACGGTATGCAGCATTAGTAGCTCGCTTTCCGACCAGACGCGTGACAGATCGTCGCAATCGACTCTCAAGACTCCGATGAACGCTCCTTTGTGAACTAACGGAGCTGCGGCGTAAGGCAGCCCGTCCTGCACACTCTCGCCATC
Source organism: Acidobacteriota bacterium (assembly GCA_046726175.1). Taxonomy (GTDB): domain Bacteria; phylum Acidobacteriota; class Blastocatellia; order Pyrinomonadales; family Pyrinomonadaceae; genus PSRF01. The sequence goes on along the minus strand of JBKPAC010000218.1, from coordinate 4,345 downwards.
GACGGTAACTGATTTCGGAGCCCGCATTAGACGCGAACTGATACTCTGAATCTCATCCAACAACGCTCCCATCGAAGCTTCGGTCACAGTAAACGCTGGATTGACGTAATACTTCACAATCTCGTCGCGCAGAATCGTTTCGGGAACCGCGATGACGCAGCTTCTCACGGCAACGGTACGTCCCACTTCGTTGGCGGCCGTCTGCAAAATGCTTTCGAGCTCCATCGAGTTGCGAATAGTAATTCCGATGCGATTGATCGCGAGTTCGCGTTCCGATTGTTCCTGAAGTAACCGTGCGAGTTTCGTCGTAATGCTCAAAGTCAGCTGCAAAGACGTAGCCTTTGGCGCGGAGTGTCGAACGGCTTTGGTGAACGCCGCTGAGTGAAAAGAGTTTTCGGCGGTCACGCGGGTCATGAGGAATTCGAGCGCTGTGTAGACGACATCCGGCTCGAAAGTCCATGCGACGAGATCACCACCAGTTGACTCAGGCCCTTGAGTGCGAATCGAAGTGAGCAACGCCGAAAACTTTGCATCCGCAATGACGACAAAACGTTCGCTCACTTGGCCCAAATCAGTTCGTCGCACGACGATGGGTTGCTTGCTGTCTTTACCCTTGCCGACAACTAAACGAGTCAGCGGATCGTGAGGAGAGGCAAAAATGAAAAAGTCGCGAGCGGTACGCGCAAGTTCTCGAACGCGGGAGACTTCTCGAGCCGATCGTTCGAGGGCAGTGGGCAACGTCTCAATGACGAGCGACTGTAGATTGTTTTCGAGAACGACGTCTTCGAAATTACGGTGCAGCTGCGCGATGGTCGACGGCGCGCAGCGGATTGGTTTCAGCTGTTGAGGATGGCGAGCTAACAGGCAGTGATAAAGAGAGTGCATCTGGGCCGGGCAAACTTGAGAGTCTCACTGCGAGTTGCGAATAGAGGCCGACAGCCGTCCGGGCAGCGTTTAACGACTGGGCCAACAGCATTTTACAATGCTAAACAGGAAGGTGTCCATGAGAATATTGCAATTTGGCGTCAGCGCTTGAGAAGTTTAATGTAGGTGCTAAGTGCTGTTGCTGCAAGAGTTCCATGATCATTCGTAACATCCGCAGACGCTGAAATTATCCGCTGGCCCGCGCGAATAACACGTGCAGTGGCAGAAGCCTTACCCTCGGTCAGCGGACGCAAGTAACTGATCGTAAGGTCGACGGTAGTCACGCGGTCAGATTCAGGCAGGACGCTCAGAATCGCTAAAGCCAGTGCGGTATCAATCAGCGAGGCAATTACACCGCCGTGAATTACACCGTTGTTCTGCTTAAGCTTCTCGTTCAGCGCCAAACTTACCACGGCGACGCCCGGCTCTATTGATTCCAGTTCAATGCCGAGTAGTTTGGCAAACGGCACGTCGTCGAAAGCTTGCCGAATCCGGGCTTTCTGAGACGCCGTCAGTGTTTGAGGCCTCATGAACGGTAGCTTTCGCCCGGGTTTTGAGGTTCAACGATAACTGCAGTGCCGTAAGCGAGGACTTCCGTGACACCGGTAGACAGTTCAGTTGTGTCGTAACGCGCACCAACGATTGCATTCGCTCCGATCTCAGTCGCGTGTTGAATCATGATGTCGAAAGCATCTGCGCGTGTTTGCTCGCACAGTTTTGTCCATACCGTGATGTTGCCACCGACGACAGTCTGTAGCGATGCGCCGATCGTTGCAAAGATATTTCTCGAGCGAACGACAATTCCACGGACGACTCCCAGGTTCTGAACGACGCGATAATTGGGAAGCTCGAAAGCAGTCGTAACCATCTGGTGGGATACAGAGTAGCGAGGTGGGCTAACCTGGTAGGGCACTCGTTGTTCGGACTGGTCCATACTCATCGTTTCACCTTCCGATTCTTTGCAGGGCGTTTGAAAAGGCTGCCTTGCTGTTCAGGAGAAGACCTCGGTTTTGGAATCCAAAGATAGGTTTGCAGATCACAACGACCACGCTTATTGAATTGTACGCCTTCAGCTTCAAGCATCAGCTGTTGCTTATTGTGTGGAAGAACTATTCCCAGTGTAGAGCAAGCACCCTGAGCGTTGATTACCCGATGCCATGGGGTCTTATCGTCAGACGCGTGCATGCAAAAGCCTACGGTTCTGGCTGTGTAGCCATCGCCGAGGAGCTCGGCAATTTGTCCATAAGTCATGACACGTCCACTTGGTATGCGTCTGACAATTTTGAAAACTCGTTCCTGATAGTTTGGTTGGACCATATAAGTCGACGTTGCGGATTTCCTACTCAATCGTTCGGAGAATCGCTCGGGCCGGAGCTCCATCACCACTGCCGTCGCGAATTCTCAAAGGAAGGCATATCAGTTCGTACTGACCTGGTGTTACTGCTCGCAAATCCAGCCCCTCGACGATAACCACGTTGTGCGAAAGAAGCGCATGGTGAGTCGCAAAATCCTTCGACTGAAACTTTTCTATCGATAAATAATCGATACCGACTAACTTTACACCGTGCCGAACCAGTCTTTCGGCGGCAGCAGTGCTCAGGTACGTGAAATCTGAACGAAAACTCCCGTTAGTTTGGTTCCAGAAATCAGAATTACGGGTTTTGAAGAGAATCCGAATAGCGCCCGTTAGGCAGACGCGCTCAACAATTTCTTCGTCAATAACCATCTGCTCAGACGGGATCTCCTCCACCAACGCCCTGCCGACCAGGACATCCAGTGGCAGGCACTCTACCGGCGATGCTCCCGCGATGAAGTGAGCTGGTGCGTCGACGTGCGTTCCGGTATGCGCCCCAAACTTAATGAAGGAGACGTTAGCGGCGTCGCCGCTTTCCAGAGTCATCCACTTGGAAATCTCGACTCCTGGGTCGCCCGGATAAGTTGGCATCGTCGAGCACAGAGGGACGCTGATGTCGTAGATTGTCATTATCTTGAACGGGTTTTCGACGGATAGTAATTGTCGTCCGCGAAGCGTGTCAAACATTCAGAAACTGTGCTGTGAGGCTTCTTGCGAGCACAAAGATCGATGCGTTAGCATCGACATCAACAAAACAGAGCGAACTGGAGAAGAGTCATCGTCTCACATCATCTCGGCCCAAAAAATTTGCGTCTTGCAGCATCAACTTACTTAAACAGCGCGCCGCTGGTCTGGAGCTTTGTCCATGGCTCAAGGCGTGACCAGGTTAGCTTCGTCGATGCGGTGCCTGCCCGTTGCGCCACTTTGTTGTCGCGAGGCGAGGTTGAAGCTGCATTAGTACCTGTCATCGAATACCAGCGGATACCTGATCTCGTTGTAGTCCCCGACGTGTGTGTTGGATCGAAGCTGGAGGTGCGCAGCGTCGTACTGGTTTCACAAAAAGACGATTTGAAGGAGATTCGAAGCGTCGCGTTGGACGAATCATCGCGAACCTCGGCTACGCTCGTTAAGATCATCTTTGCTGAGTTCGTGGGCCATCAGCCGTCGTGGGCTACGTACTCTCCTGACTTGTCCCGTATGTTGGCTGAGAATGATGCGGCTTTGATCATTGGCGATCCGGGGATGACTTTCGGACGCTCAGGCGTGCGTGTGTGGGACATGGCTAGCTTGTGGCACCAGTACACTAATCTTGGATTCGTTTTCGCTATGTGGATGTGCCGCAGAAATGTAATCGAGCAAATGCGAAGTATCGATTTTGCATCAGCTCGAGATGAGGGCTTAGCCAACTTAGAACAGATAGTCAATACCTATGAACACTCCCTTGGACTTACGCGATCTGAAATCAGGACTTATCTGGAAGACAACATCTCTTTTCGGATTGATAAGAAAATGCTTCAGGGGCTGAACCTATATTTTGAACTCGCCGATAAGCAAGACCTGATTGACCGGCAGAAACCACTAGAATTCATTCCGGGATAGGCAAACATGAACGCTCTTATTTTGTTCGTACTAAGCCTGCAACATCCGGCAATTGTGCAGGATGATCGATACGGAAAGTGGAACAATGGAATTGGTCATTCACAATGGGATTTGGAACTTCCGCGCGATCAAAGAGAAAAGCTGCAGGCGTTGTGGAACGAGATTGGAGAGGATCTAAGAACTGATCAGAACGAGCTCGCTGGGACATATTTCAAAGGTGGTGACTCAGGATTCTTTCTACGTTGGTCAGTAAAGAAGGGGTTTGTGGTGATTCCGTACTGGGATCAGAGCTTAATCACGGACTTCGGTTATGGAACTGTAAAGTTCCTTGATCGGTCGCAAGTAATATTCAATTCGGAAAAACAGTTAAAAGGTGGACGAGGCCTTGGGAAAATGCCTCGGGTTTGGACTGCAATCTGGGGTTATCTATCACCCGTCGAGTCACTCGAATCGTTCGCACAGTATCGA
>JBKPAC010000217.1:0-8513 GCA_046726175.1 Acidobacteriota bacterium | reverse complement strand
TTGCCGGGATGGAATTTGCACTCGCGCGTCAGCATTCGAACGGTGCTTTCGATGCCTTTTCACCCAATGAACAGGATGGCGGGAGTACGTTGGGTGTTGTCCACGGTCTAAGTGAAGCCTTTCGCCTGACGCGGACAGCTTTGTCAGAAACGGTCCAGACCCGATTCCTGGAATCTTTACGCAAAGCCTGTGACTTCGCTATGAAGCACGATGAGAATCACGCTTTCATTAGCAACCACAGGGCCTTGTTCGCGGTCGCGTTTCTCGATGCCCGCGAGTTGCTTGGCGATGAAAAGTATCTGCAAAAAGGCCAAGAGGTCATTGAAGAGATTTTGCGAGCGCAGTCACCCGATGGTTGGTACAGAGAATATGACGGTCCAGACCCGGGTTACGAAACGCTTGGTATTTTTCACTTGGCGACTTACTGGCGTCGCACCAGGTCGGCAACCTTACTTGGATCACTCAAGCGCAGCGTTGAGTTCTTCGCACACTGCGTTCATCCAGATGGCAGCATTGGCGGCAACTACGGGAGTCGCCAGACAGCACTCTATTTTCCTGCAGGCTTTGAAATACTCGCTGACGAGGTTCCGATGGCCGCGGCAGTCGCACGATTCATGTCCGCTCATGTTTCAGAACGGAATGTCGTGACCCCTGCGATCGCTGAGGCCGAGAACCTACCACCATTGAGCTACACGTATCTCGAAGCTTCCCTCGTGAGCCAGAAACAGCAACGAAAGGAAGCTGCGACGCTTCCTTGTGAGTCACTGCAAGGCGTTCATCACTTTACCAACTCCGGAATAACCGTGGCGGGGTCGGAACGCTACTATGCTGTCGTTAACGCCTCAAAGGGAGGAGTTTGTCGTGTCTTCGACAAAGACGCTGGACGAATTGTCTACGAGGACGCCGGTTACTCTGTAAGATCGGACACACGCCATTGGTCTTCACAATTCCTCGGCTTGGGACATAGTTCACAGACCTCACGCCCGAATGAGGTCGCTTGTGTAGCGACATTCGGCGAAGTTCGCCAGCTGGTGCCGACGCCAGCAAGATTCCTCGTATTACGACTGCTGAATCTAACGTTATTTCGAAGTTCGCGTCTCGGTAACTGGATACGACGGCTCATTGTCAGGCGCCTCATTACCGGAACACGTAAGGGGCCGTTACGCATCCGACGCACAATTGTTTTCGACTCGGACAGCATCACGTTTCGAGACCTCCTGCAGATGACACGCCGGCTTCGAGTTTTGGAGCTCACTCTGCCGCGCAGTTTCGGCGCCATACACATGGGATCGGCCAAATACTTTCACCCTTCCGAACTAGCCGAGACGCTGCACGCGTCCGTCGATCACATGGCTAGTTCTTTGAACCGCGATAGAGTCGCGCGTTGCGAATTTACTCTTGAGTTTGATTCCGCTTTGCCGCGCCTCGTGAATACATATCAAGCAGACCCTAACGCCTAGGAGAGAAGCAATGATCTACATCCTACTGCCCGCGTACAACGAAGAGTACGCGTTGGAGCCGCTCGTTTCGAAGATCGCAACTGTAATGGGTGAGATGCGATCAGCCTACCGCATAGTAGTAGTCAACGATGGCAGTCGAGACGGCACAAAGCAAATTCTAACGAACCTCAGCAAGCGTTACGCCATTGATGTTATTACTCACAAATACAATCGCGGACTTGGTGAGACGGCACGCGATGGTTTCGAGTATGTCGCTGAGGTCGCTTCACCGAATGACTTTATCGTGCGCATGGATTGCGACGATACTCACGAGCCCCGTTACATACCTGCGATGATCAGCAAATTGAAGGAAGGCTATGAAGCCGTCATCGCATCACGCTATGCGCCGGGTGGTGGACAGATCGGCGTCGATTGGTACCGGCGTGTGATTAGCCGGGTTGCTAACCTGCTTATGAAGACTGTCTTTCCGATTCCTGGTGTTTGGGAATACACCTGCGGCTTCCGAGCATATCGCGTGTCCCTTATTCAGGATGCTTTAGCCATTTTTGGCAACCGCTTTATTGATCTGAAAGGCATGGGCTTCACTGGCACAGTCGAAAAAATGATCAAGTGCAAGATGATGGGTGCGAAGGTAGCTGAGGTTGGTTTTGTGTTGCGCTACGATCAAAAGATGAGCACCAGCAAGGTAGTAACCAGCCTCACGACACTGGGTTACTTTGTACTCATCGCGAAATACATCGTCTTCTGGGGTGATATCGGCAGAGAGTGGAAGCGTCAGATTCTGGAGAGGAAGAAATTGGTCTACGGGGTAGATGGTCACATTCTCCCGCCCGCCTCATTAACCACAGACGAGAAACTTCACGCCGTAATCGGCACCGACAGTCACTCATTCTGATTTCCAGGAATCCCTCCTATGTGTGGAATCGCCGGCATCATTGAGCGCGAACGAGGCGCTACTGTAGATCGCAATACGTTATTCGCGATGATGGATACGCTTGTGCATCGCGGGCCAGACGACAGAGGCGCGTATTTTTACGGCCCCGTTGGCCTTGGGCACAGGCGACTTTCGATCATTGATCTGGCGAGCGGTCGCCAGCCAATGACCAATGAGGACGGATCCCTCTGGATTGTGTTCAACGGCGAGATCTACAACTACTTGGAATTGCGTCGCGAGCTCACGCGTCATCACACCTTTAAGACACAAAGCGATACCGAAGTCATTCTGCATCTCTATGAGGATCTGGGCGAGCGGTGTCTGGACCGACTGAACGGGATGTTTAGTTTTGCCATCTGGGACGGGCGTCAGGGGAGACTCTTCGCTGCGCGAGATCGCCTCGGCATCAAACCGTTCTACTGGCATCTCGATGGCCAACGTTTAAGCTTCGCTAGCGAACCGAAAGCGCTCTTTGCCGCTGGCCTCGCTGACCCTGAAAGTGATCCGCAGGGTTTGGAAGAATATCTGACGTTCCAATTCTGTCTCGGCGACCGCACTCTCTTTAAGAACATCCATCGTCTCGAGCCGGGTCATTATTTGTCATTCCGCCCCTGGCGCGATAGCGAGCCTGCTGACGTCTGCTATTGGGATTTCAACTACGAACTCGATACGCATCACACCGAGGAATATTACGTCGAAGAACTCCAGCACCTCTTACGCGACGCAGTGCGGCTCCAGCTTCGCAGCGACGTTCCGGTTGGCGCTCATCTTTCAGGCGGCATCGACAGTTCCACGGTTGTCTGTCTGGCGTCGGAAGCGTACGGCAGCGAGTTTCACACGTTCACCGGAGCTTTTCGCGAAGGGCCGCAATATGATGAGACAGCTCACGCACGTGCCGTGGCCCAACATACCGGCTCGCATTATCACGAGATCTGGCCTTCAGCAGATGATTTCGCAGACGTGATGCCCTGGCTGATTTACATGATGGACGAACCGGCAGCCGGCCCAGGTCTATTCCCGCAGTACTTCGTCTCGAAACTAGCACACGAACACGTCAAGGTCGTTCTCGGTGGGCAGGGAGGTGACGAGATTTTCGGTGGATACGCACGCTATCTCGTCGCCTACCTTGAACAATGCTTGAAGGGCGTCATCTACGGGACACAGGAGGAGACGGGCAAGTACCTGGTTACCTGGGACAGCATAATGCCTAACCTTTCGCTACTGCAGCAGTATCGGCCCATGCTGCAGAGTTTCTGGCGCGAAGGACTTTTTGAAGACATGGACCGTCGCTACTTTCGTCTCGTAAGTCGCCTTGATGATGCAGATACTTTGATTCAAGGAGATGCCTGGAACGGCGAAAGTAAAGCGCGGATGTTCGCTGCGTTTCAGCAGGTATTCAACAACCCTGCAACCAAGAGCTACTTTAACAAGATGACGAATTTCGACCTGAAGACGCTTTTGCCGGCCTTGTTGCAGGTAGAGGATCGAACCAGCATGAGCGTTTCTTTGGAGTCGCGAGTGCCGCTGCTTGATCACCGGATTGCTGAGCTGGTAACGCGCATGCCACCAACGTTTCGTTTCAAAGGTGGCGACACCAAACGCGTATTCCGTGAGGCGGTCGAGAACTTGTTACCCCCCACGATTTTCAATAGGCGCGACAAGATGGGCTTTCCAGTCCCGTTAGCCGACTGGCTGCGGGGATCACTCCGTAACTTTCTGGGCGATATCCTGCTGAGCCCGCGTGCCAGGGCGCGTGGTTTCTATCGCATGGAAGGCATTGAAAAGCTCGTCATTAATGACCATAGCTTCAGTCGACAGCTGTGGGGACTGCTGTGTCTGGAGCTATGGTTTCGCGCCTTCATAGATGGCGAATATTCCGTCCCGCTAAACATTAAGGCGCCAGAGTTCGTCGTGACCTCGCCCCAGGAGAATAGTGCGGTCGTACTCCGAGCTAATAGAGCAACTTGAACCAAACAACGTTCCTGTCACGAACTAATCCTCATTAACATGACCGCCAACATCGGCCTCCTCAGTTACGATGAAAGGGTGTGGGCGCTCCCGGCTTTCCGTCGTGCCCTGCCGGCCCTGCGCGCAGCCGGCTACCGCGTCGTCAAGCTGTGGGCCTGTCCCCAACGCTTCGCCGGCCTCCGTGGCTCTGCCGTGCCCCGCTGGTATCTGCGCACCTTCGGCCCGCACGATTTTCTTAAACTCGCCTGCCTCGCCGGGGCCTCCGCTGCGAAGCGGCGCGGCGACGACTTCGCCCGGCTCGCCGCTGACGCGGGCGTGCCCTACGGCTTCGTCCACAAACCAAACGGCCCCGAGTTCGCCGATGAGGTGCGGCGGCTCACCGTTGATGTGCTTGTCGTCGGCGTCGGGCACATCATCCGCGGCCCGCTGCTCTCGGCCCCGCGCGTGGGGATAATCAACAAACACGCTTCGCTGCTGCCGGCGCATGGGGGCGTCTTTCCCTACCTGTGGGCGCAGACTGCGGGCGACCGGCAGGGCGTATCATTCCACGTCGTCACAGAGGGCGTGGACGAGGGGCCAATCGTTTACCAGGAGACGCTCAGCCCCGCCCGCAGCATGGCGGCCTTCTATCGCAGCGTGTACGCCGACTATCACCGGGGCCTTGTCGCCGCCGTCGCTAATCTGCTCGCGGGGCGCTACGTCGCGCCCGATCCCGCGCTCGTGCCCTCTTACCACTCCCTGCCGACCCGCGCTGCCCTCAGTCGCTTCCGCGCCGCCGGGGGTCGCGTCGTCACTTGGCCGGACGTTATCTCACCGCTATGAAGAACAACACACCTATTGCCATTGACATCAATTTCGACTCCTTCAACGCGGCGCTCGGCTTCCCGCCCGGCTTCCGCGATCCGTCATTCTTCGAGGTCTTCGGGCGTTTCCTCCGCTTCTCGGATCGCTACGGCTTCAAGTATTCGATCTATGTCGTCGGCCGGGATTTGGAGAATCCCGACAACTTCGCCCGCGTGCGCGAGTGGGCCGCGATGGGCCACGAGATCGGCAATCATTCCTATTCGCACCCGACGAACCTGGGCGCGCTCCCGCTCGACCGGCTTAGGGCGGAGGTCGGGCGCTCGCATGACTTGATCGCGGAGGCGACGGGCCAAGAGCCGCGCGGCTTCATAGCGCCGGGGTGGTCGGCGTCTGCGCGCCTGCTCTCCGTCTTGATTGATCTCGGCTACCTTTACGATACGTCGATCTTCCCGTCGCTGCTCATCTACCCATCGATGCTCAAGGTCGCGGCCAACCACCTGCACGACCCGGCGAAGCTCCGGCAAACCGTGCACCGCAGGGATTACCTCTACCCGTTCTATAAGCCGCTGCGGCCCTTCCTCTCGGACGACCGCTACCGTGCGCGCGCCGACAGGCAGGAGGGCCGGATCGTCGTCCTGCCGTTGCCCGCGCTCGCGCGCTACCGCGTCGCGCTGTGGCATACGCTAACCTTCGTCTTCGGCGTACGCTACGTTAAAAGACAGCTCGCCTTGATGCTGGAACGGTTGGATTATTTCTATTACCTCATCCACCCGGCGGACTTGTCTGAGGCGGCCGATCTGCCGCCGGCTGCGCGGCACGGGAATGAACGCATGGGGGTTAATCTCGCGGAGAAGATGCGGGTCATGGATGAAATGTTCGAGGTGCTGGCGGCGTCGGGCCGGCCAATCGTGACGATGGAGGAGATCGCGCGCGATTTCCTGCGGGGGCGAACTGTCAATAGCGAGGCAGAGGCGGCTAACGCAGAGCTGACCACGTTGTCAGTCCAGGAGTCGACCAGATGAACCTACTCAGAACCATAAAGCGCAAATGCATTGAGGATCCGCTACCCGTGTTGCTGATCTTGCTGGCTCTGCTTGTCTATTTACCCGGAAGCACATGGGGGATTCCTCATCCGACGGGCCCTGATTTTGTCCACGGCTGGGGGAATGATGATCTCGTACCGCTGCACCCGCTGGCGGAAATGCACAACACGTTCGTCGTGGCTAAACCGGATCGCAATATAGCTTATCCCTGGTTTCATTACTTCGTCCTCGCGTGTGCCGACGCACCTTATCTGCTCTGGCTTATGTTGACGGGCGGGTTAAAGAATCCCAACCCGGCATTCCCGTACGGCTTCTCAGATCCCGTTGCAGCGTTTCGCCATCTGTCATGGATCGGGCGATCGATATCGATTCTGTTAGGACTCGCCGCTGTAGTCGGATCCTATTACACGGGCAAGCACCTTTTTAGCAAAAGAGTCGGATTCCTTGCGGCACTATTCACGATGCTGATGTTTCCGATGGCGTATCACGCTCGCCTGGGGAATCTCGATGTGCCTGTTATGGGTTGGACCAGCCTGGGACTGGCAGTCCTTGCGCTGAGCTTGAAACAAGGACTTACGGTAAGACGGGGTCTGTGGCTTGGAGCGTTTGTAGCGTTGGTAGCAGCCACCAAAGGGCTACCGCAAGCAGCAGGCTCATTTCTTTTCGTACCCCCAATTTTACTCTGGTCGCACTTTCGAAACGGCAGCCCCGATCGATTCTGGAGATGGACCAGCATTTGGGCTGCGCCAGTTGCCCTCACTCTGAGTTTCCTGGTCGTCTACGTTCTGGCGAATGGAATTCCGATCGACCCGCATCGGTATGTACAGCATACGGCTAAGGTACTTTTCGTTGGTACAACTGGTATCTACTTGAGATATCCCGCAACTCCGGAAGGGTTTGCATCTCAGGCTCGGGATCTTTTTGGCTACCTGATTGATGTTATGAGCTGGCCGGTGCTAATAGCTGCGCTTGTCGGGGTGCTGCTGGCTGTAGGCCGCGATTCGCGTGTTCTCTTGTTGGCTCTGTCTTCCGTCAGCTTTTTTCTAATGTTGGTCATGGTCCGATTCAGCCGTGTGCACTACTTGCTCGCAGTCGCACTGCCGTTGAATGTGTTCGCCGCATACACCTTCATGCGGCTGGTTGACGCGTCGCGACGATTGCGCCCTATTGCATTGGTCTTGGTCGTTGTAACAGTCGGCTATATGGCCTTGATTAATATCGACCTTACCCATGACATGCTTGCTGACTCGCGTTATGCCGCAAGCTCCTGGCTTGCTGAGCACAATCGGCCAGGTGACTCGCTTCTCTATTTTGGGCCCGGCATGACAGTTCCCGAACTGCGCTCTGATATCACCACGCTTGCAGTAACGCGGCGCCGTGAGGCGCTTAGTACAATTGTGGAAAAGCAGCCTGACTACATTCTCGTGATGCCAATGGACTTCAACGAGAATCGGCATCGAGTCGAATGGCGCTATGGTCCTCATTCCGTTTACAGTGACTATGTACCTGCCGACGTTTTTGCAAAACTTGCTGACGGCTCAATTGGTTATCGCCTTGTAGCCCAATTTCAATCACCGCGTCTCTTCTCATGGCTTAATCGACCGTTTTTGTCCTATGCAACCGTAAATCCGCCAATTCAGATCTTCGCGCGAGAGGACCGCGAGCAGGGCGCACAGCAACTGAAACCATGGCTCGAGGCGCCGTACTATCCACGATACACACGGGTGCACGAACTTACAACCGACGTAGTAGAGGTTAGCCAACGCTGAAGTTGAAAGTTGTTAAAGTGATTGTGCGCAGAGTACGGAGCTAGCTGAGGAGTAAGAGATTTATCGTTTGTAGTTTGACATTTCTCATTTTTCATTTTGCCCAGAAGGTGGTTGGTAACTTGAAACGACTCTCTCGCATTCTTTTCACCATCCTACGAATTGCCATCGCGATTGCGCTGCTGGTCTACCTTGCCGTGTCCGGTGCCATTAGCTGGTCCACGCTTAAAGGAGTGGTGCATGCCTGGCCTATCACATTAATGGCATTGTGGGTGTTGCTGGTCGCTACGGCCGCGGCAGCGTGGCGTCTTTGTGTTTTGCTCAAGCCGCACGGGTTTCATTTGACGGTAGGCTCTTCGCTCAGGCTAACGCTGATGGGTGTTTTCTTTAACGCCTGTCTCCCGGGAGGAACTGGCGGAGACGTAGTCAAAATCTATTATGCCGCTGAAGGGAATCGCGGACGTCGCACAGAAGTCGCCACGGTGTTGCTGCTCGATCGAGCGGTCGGCATGTTTGCTATGTTGCTTTGGCCGCTACT
>JBKPAC010000216.1:0-10831 GCA_046726175.1 Acidobacteriota bacterium | reverse complement strand
TAACCTCCACTCTATAATTCTCGACGCTACGGGCCGATAGCTCAGTTGGTAGAGCAGCTGACTCTTAATCAGCGGGTCGCAGGTTCGAGCCCTGCTCGGCTCACCAGAATTAATCTTTAGTTAGCAATAGTTACGGGCTGCGAGTGAGAAGCAGCCCGTTTTGTTCTTGCTGGGAGTCACTCGGACCCCAATTTGAACGTGTAGCTGCCGGATTCAGCGCGACCTGACCAAACTTTGTAATGCTTGGATTGAGCAGAGCTGGGGACCTGATAAATCGCTTTCACGCTGACTGCTGCTTCAGCCGCTTCGGAAAGCTTGGGGCCAGTGTTCCACGCTTTGTCTAATCGAATAGGATAAACTTGGTGCTGCCGCGGCAAGATAAGGAATGTCGACGGAAAGTTCTTGGTGAACTCTTGCGGTCTTTTTGGACACGACGATCTTCTTGCCATCGGACATGGTAAATTCAAAGGAAATTGTCTGATAGCCCCAACTATTCCAATACTCCCAAACAGGTTGTAACTCCATAGAGACATTAGTAAGCACGACATAGAATTCCTTAGGCTGCTTCTTGGCAGGCAATGCGACGCCCCTGAGATGAGCTGGTGCTGGGCACAATGGTCAATCTAAAAGGACCTTTTGCATCGTCCGGGCGCGAAGCGCCAAGAAATACAAGAGCAATAAGTGGTAGAAGGTTTATTCTCATGATCCAGGTAGTCCCCAACGCTGCGCTTCAGCACCCGCCTATTGAATAAAGGGCGTCGTCCGACGACGCCCCTAATCGTACTGAAAGACAGCTCTGCGAATTACTTGCGGCGGCCCGCAGCTGCTCGTCGCAATTTGCGGACTTCAGTTTTTAGTTCTTCGATCTGTTTCTGCTGTTCCTTGATTGCATTGAGCATAGTCCAAATGATTGGATCGTTGTTGACGGTTAAATAGCCATCGGCGGTTGCAGAAACTGCTTCAGGAATCACTGCCTGCACAGCTTTCGCACCGAAGCCAATGTGCTGTCCTTCCAACTTGATGCCTAAAGCATTTCCAGGCTTGTACTCATACCGGATCGGCTGCAACTTCATCAGCTGTCTGAGTCCACTGTTGAATGGGCCCTTAATATTCTTAAGACGTTCATCTGAAAAGACCGCCCAGGTTCCACCGCCGGGCTTACTGGCGTTACCGTTAACCGAGAGAAGATCGGTAGGAGCAGCAGTCCCGATACCGACGTTACCGCCAGAGAGAATCGTGACGCGATCAATAGCGGTTGTTCTGAAAGTCAGCGTGCCTGCTTCCTGGTTTTCAAGAAACGCGTTCAACCCGGCCTGAATGATTTGGAAACCATCCGTGGAAAGTGTGCCGCTTGTATTATCAGTCAGTTGGATAGTGGGGTTTGCCGTTGCGAAAACGCTCAACTGTCTGGCTGGAGAACCCGTTCCAATTCCAACGTTACCACTGGCAGAGATATCGATGCTGCTCGTCGGAGCTCCCGGCCGGATACGGAAGGGTAAGCGAGATCCACTGGTAACATCGCGGACGAAGAAGTTCGCTTCATTACCAGCCATGTCCCACGTCTGCGCTGTGAAGCCACCCGAATTATTCTGTTCGAGTCGAATCGCTGGAGTGTCGCTCGTGTTGGCATGGAGATCCAAGACCGGCGTCGCCGTACCCAAACCGACGTTGCCCGAGCTGCTTACTCTCAGCGAGTTGGCTGGTGCCCCAGCATCGACTTCAAACACAATCGTGCCCGACTCTGAATTACCAGTTGCACCTTGATCCACGAACGCAAGAAAACTACCGCCGCCACTTCCTGAGCCGTTCGCCCTGATCTGCCAGTTGTTGGTTGCAAAGCCCGCGCTCGTACTTGTGTCGTCATACTGGATCCGCGTGTTATTTTCCTTCACGCGTATGGTGTCGAACCCAAAAACCTCACCATCGACGCAATCAAGACCGACGCAGGCACTGCCCTGAACAATAAGATCGTCGGCAATCACAAAATCGAAAAAAGGATTGACTGAGGCATGATGTCGCTGGAAACCACTCATCGCGCCTCCGTTGCCTGGCCGGAAAACCCGTGGTTGCCCGATCACACTTGCGACGCGACGTGAAGTTGGTTCCTGCAAAGCTCCGCTGACGAGAGCCGAACCGTTCAGGATTGAGAAACCTCCCGTTGAGACGATTGACTGAGCCGGCAAGGCTCCCCTTTTAATGAGGTCACGCCGAACTTCCTCGTCATCACCTTTGGCGCGCGCGGCGGCGAGAGTTTCTTTTACGTAAGACGAGATCTGCGGGGTGACACGCAGTTCGTACGCGTATTGACCGTCCGGCAACTTTTCACCTTTCTGATCGACAAGCTTAACTTCGACCGAAGTGCTTGCCTTGAAGTCTTTGCGGAAGACTTGTCCGTCAGGCGCTGCAATCGTAACAGTGACTCCAGAGTTCGGGACCGCAACGTCCCACCTGACGCTCATTCCACTGGAACTAATCGTAGCTACTTTTCGGTCGTCCTGCCCGAGACCGACTATTTGGAAGCAGACAAGGACGAAGACCACACGCACTATGGCGCCTAACCCATATTGATTATTCATGAGAAGGGACCTCCTTTAGAATCGGCTTGAGGGCCGAGGACACGAACGGTGATAAGGCCCGAGTTTCTGAAACGAAGATTCAGAAGAGGACTTATGTTAGCGAGGAAAAACTGGACAGCCTCATATACCAACCCGCGGCTTATGGTGTCAAGAAACTTTTGGATCGCTTCACCCCAGTCGCTTAGTTCTGAAATACTTGCCTCGAGACCCTCATGAATCTTATGCGTATGGTGTTAAAGCTTTTCGCGTTCTTCTCCGTGGTTGGAGTTGGCCTCGCTACTCACCTAATGACAAACAGTCAATCACTCCAAACAAGAAAGGAAGTGACCGATGCACAATCGATATTCGAGGAAGTCGCAGAAAAAGTAGGTTTGTCATTCAGGCACTATAACGGCATGACGGGTAAGTTCTATTTGCCTGAGATTATGGGCGCCGGCGGCGCGGTCTTCGACTATGACAACGATGGAGACCTGGATGTTTTTCTCGTGCAAGGAACTGTTCTGGAACCCCAGGACAAACCAGCTAACACAATTTTTCCGTGGCAAGGAGCGGAGTCACCTCGTGGAAGGCTTTTTAGAAACAATCTAATAATTAGTACGAAAGGAATTCGCGAGGTTCAATTCACCGATGTAACTGAACAGAGCCGTATCCTCGCAACTGGTTACGGGATGGGCGTCGCTGTTGGCGACATAAACAACGACGGCTGGTCTGATCTGTACCTTGCTAACCTTGGTGCAAACCAAATGTATCTGAACAAAGGTGACGGTACGTTTGTCGATGTAACCAAGAGTACGAAAACGGACGACCAACGCTGGAGCACGAGCGCTGCTTTCTTTGACTATGATCGTGATGGCTGGCTGGATCTGATGGTTACGAACTACGCTAACTTTTCTACCCACAACAGTCCAGATTGTTACGCGCAAACGAGCGCCAGGGACTATTGTACGCCACGGGTCTTTCGTGCTCCCGGCAATCGTCTTTTGCATAACCGCCGTGATGGTACTTTTGAAGACGCAACGGTTAGCGCAGGAATAGATAAAGAGTACGGCCACGGTTTAGGAATCGTCGCAGCAGATTTCGATGATGATGGTTGGATAGATATATTCGTCGCCAACGACGGCGATCCTAACCAGCTCTGGATAAATCAAAAGAACGGAACGTTCAAAAACGAGGCGTTATTGGCCGGAGCCGCTGTTAACCGAGATGGCAAACCCGAGGCGGGCATGGGAGTCGACGCGGCTGATTTTGACGGCAATGGCACGGACGACATCTTTGTGACGCACCTCATGGAAGAAACCAACACGCTCTTCACCAATCTCGGGCAAGCAGTTTTTGAAGATCGAACTCGTGAAGCAGGCTTGGGAATGCCTGGACGCCGGTTCACAGGTTTTGGCACGCTGTTCTTTGATTATGACAATGATGGTTGGCTTGATTTGCTCGTAGTCAACGGAGCAGTGCAACTGGTGCCTGAGCTGGTAAGAAAAGGCAATCCTTTTCCATTGGGTCAGCCGAACCAACTCTTCCGCAACACAGGAAACGGAAGTTTCACAGAAATAATCGATCGCGCAGGCGCAAACTTTCAGCTCCTCGAAGTAAGTCGTGGCGCCGCGTTTGGCGATATTGACAACGATGGCGATACGGACGTGATCATCACCAACAACAACGGACCAGTTAGGGTACTGTTTAATAAAGTTGGCAATCGCAATCACTGGTTGGGACTGCGAGTTGTCGGTAAGAACGGTCGTGACATGCTTGGAGCCAGCGTTGAAATCGCCGTCACGAGGAAACATCATTTGAGAAGACGAACGAGGACCGATGGCAGTTACCTATCAGCAAATGATCCGAGAGTTCTTGTGGGTCTTGGAAGCGCGACTGAAGTGGAAACCGTGCGGGTCCGTTGGCCTGACGGTAGTGCTGAAGAATGGAAATCGCCGTTAATCGATCGGTACATCACTCTTAGACAAGGGACGTCAGGCGCCAAACAATGAGTCTCGTCGCTCTTAACAAGAGATTTCCTCCTTATCTCCGGCGGTTGGCTTCTTGTGCGACTCTCGCGATGCTTTGGTCGGCACAAGTTACTGCAGGCACCGGTCCAATCATGCAGAGCGCTGCGGTTCTGCCTCCGCCAAGGTCTAATCTTGTTGCCGTCCACTCGCCGGATCTCGCCCAGTTGGAACCTGATGTACGCGACCAGATCATGTCTCAGCAAAATTCACTTGCCGTTGCCATCAGAGATCGGAGCGCAGGTGAAACGAGACTCAGCGAAGCCTATGGTGCGATGGGAGAGGTTTACCACGCGTATTCAATTATGGCACCAGCGCGAGAATGCTATCTCAATGCCAGTACCCTTGCTCCTCAGGAATTTCGCTGGATATATCTGCTTGCAAAAGTAGACCAATCAGAAGGTAGAAGCGACGAAGCAATTCATCGCTTTCATAGCGTAGCCTCGTCGAATCCGAAACTCATCGCCGTTCAGGTCAATTTGGGAAATATCTATCTGGAACTCAATCGCCTGGAGGAGGCCGGCCGAAGTTTTTCAGCGGCCCTGGAGATTGACAAAGAAAATGCGGTTGCACATTACGGCCTTGGACAGGTGGCATTGTCGAAGCGACGTTACGACGAAGCAGTCCAGCATTTCGAAAAGGCGGTTACAGTCGCTCCCGAAGCAAACCGAATCCATTACGCACTGGCGATGGCTTATCGTGGGCTAGGAGAACCGGAGAAAGCAAAAATGCATTTGGGCCAACAGGGTCCCGTTGGCATCCGAGTGGCAGATCCCATTCTGGATAAGTTGCTGGAACTGGTCCAAGGCTCGCGTGTACACCTCATTCGCGGCAAGCAAGCGCTCGAAGCGAAAAGGTACGAAGAAGCTGTCGCTGAGTTTCGAAAGGCTATTGCGGCAAGGCCTGACAGCGTTCCCGCGCATGTCAATCTGGGAGCAGCGCTAATTCAATTGAGGGATTTAGACGGAGCAGCCGCAGAATTTGAAAAGACACTTGCCATCGATCCTAATAACACCAACGCACATTTCAATCTTGCAGTTCTGCTGGCTAACGCGAACGAGCACCAGCAGGCGATTGTTCACCTTAAAGCGGTGTCTGCTATTAAACCGAACGATCTGGAAACACGTTATTTCCTTGCACATCAACTAATGAAGATGGAGCGCTTCGAAGAAGCGCTTGTCGAGTTCTCACACGTCGTCCAAAACGATCCGAATAATGAAGAAGCGCTTCTTGAGCGGGTGAACGTTCTTCAAAGATTGAAGCGATACAAGGAAGCAATCGATAGTCTGGAGCAAGCGCATCAGCAATCTCCGGAAAAAGTGAAAACGCAGGCAATGCTGGCCTTTCTTCTTGCTACGACACCAAGGGCCGAACTACGCAACGGAAACAGGTCTCTCAAACTTGCCGAAGCCGCTTATGCTAAGACTGGGTTATTGTCGCACGGCTCACTGGTAACAATGGCGCTGGCGGAACTGGGGCGTTGTGACGAGGCCAGCAAATGGCAACGAAAGCTGATTACAGCCGCCGTTCAGCAGCGCAATGAAAACCTGGCCAAAACGCTTAGGCTGGATTTGGAACGATACGAGGGAGTAGCATCTTGTCGACCAGCTGGTGATTGGTAAAAGATAAGAGCAATAAAGTGTCAATTCGAATTGCGACGAGAGTCACACACTTCCTGTTTATGCTCAAATCACAAAGCTCAAAACCAACTGGACGACTGTTAATGCTTCTTCTGGTGTTGGTCTGTGCTTCACCCGCCGTTACATACACGCAGGTTGCGGATCGGACCAGGCCTACGCACGCACAAATGGACGAGCTCGCGCGTACGGTCACAATCTATCGCGATACCTACGGCGTTCCACACGTGTTTGGTCGCACCGACGCCAGTACTGTCTTCGGCTTCGCTTATGCTCAAGCAGAAGACAACTTCTGGCGGGTTGAAGAAAACTTTATCCTGGCCCTGGGTCGAGCTTCGGAGCTGTATGGCGAGAGTACTCTCGACGAGGATCGTCTCAACCACGCGCTGGAGATTACCCGGCTCGCCCGCGAAGAATACCAACGATTCGATCAACACATGCGGGGACTGTGCGATGCTTTTGCCGCTGGTTTCAATTATTACATCGCACGTCATCCAACGGTTCAGCCACGTCTGCTGATCAAAATAGAGCCGTGGTATACGCTCGCCTTCATTCGTTACAACTATTATCAGAATGGCTTCGCGCGCGATAGAAGCTTACGTCGGACTCCGCTGCAAACGGCAGAGCTCGAAAACGATCTGAAGCCACATACGGGTTCGAATGGTTGGGTCATCGGTCCTACGAAGAGTGCAACCGGCAATGCGATGCTCTTCATTAATCCGCACCTGCCGTTTTTCGGCTCCGGCCAGGTCTATGAAGGTCACGTGCATAGCGACGAAGGTTGGAATTTCACAGGGTATACCCGCTTTGGATTTCCCTTCCCCTATGTCGGACACAACGAAAACGGCGGCTGGGTGAGCACTGACAATGCAGCCGACCTCGAAGATGTCTACATGGAGACGTTCGACGATCCCACTCGTCCACTAGCTTACAAGTATGGGAAGGAATATCGTCTGGCGACTGAGCACGTGGAAGAAATTCGCGTTAAGACTGCTACCGGCCTGGAGACGCGTCGTTTCACAATGCGTAGAACCCATCATGGCCCAATCGTCGCAGCGCGTGACGGCAAGTTGCTGGCGATCCGAATGGCAAAGTTTGAATCGGATGGCTGGCTTCGCGAGTGGTACGACATGACGAAGGCAACATCGCTCGCTGCCTTGAAACAAGCAATGACTCCGCTCAACATGCTCTTCGGTAATGTTATGTATGCCGACCGTCAGGGAAACACCTGGTATCTCTACAACGGTGCCGTGCCGCGACGCGATCCCCGCTTCGATTGGACGAAACCTTTGGATGGAAGTGATCCGGCGACGGAATGGCAAGGCTATCACACCATCGATGAGCTACCGCAACTCACCAATCCAAAGACGGGGTGGATGCAGAATTGCAACACGACGCCTTTTCTGCTGACCAGCGATGGCAATCCTGACTCTAAACAATTCCCGAAATACATGGTTCAGGAGGGCGACAATCCGCGCGGCGCGATCTCAAGAGAGATTCTTTCGAGTAAACCAACATTTACGTTCGATGAGTGGAGAGCGGTAGCGTTTGACACGCAGGTAGTGAATGCCGGACGCCGCTTGCCGGCACTTCTGGCCGCACTCACTCAACACACTTCGGAGGAAAGTTCACGACTGCGTGAGATTCACCAGGAGCTGGCGGGTTGGAATCGTCGGAGCTCGAACAATTCAGTAGCAATGACACTCTTCAGTCTTTGGCACGACCGCATCTCGAGAGACGATAACGCCGATTCGATCACAGCTGAGAAACAGTTAGCAGCACTAAACGAAATTACAGATACCCTTGAGCGTGATTTTGGCACCTGGAAGGTCGCCTGGGGTGAACTCAATCGTCTGCAACGTACCGATGAAAGCAAAGGCGAGGTATTTGATGATGCGAAGCCAAGCCTGGCCATCAGTGGCGTGAATGGTAACGATGGTGCCGTCTTCACCTTTTATGCCGCACCTGTCCGAGGACAGAAGAAGCGGTATGGCGTAGCAGGTGGAACTTACATCAGCGTCGTCGAGTTTGGTCGAAGGGTGCGAGCACTATCGGTTCATACGTTCGGCTCGAGCGGTAATCCAAAGAGTCGGCACTATATGGACCAGGCCGCACTCTATTCCCGCGGAGAGTTTAAGCCGGCTTGGTTTACGCTCGAGGAGATTAAGGCTAATCTCGAAGCCTCGTACCATCCAGGCGAAGAACGGCATTAGTCTGTGAAGAGAGCGCTTGATCGCTTGAGGTAACAATGCACTACTTATCGCTCCACCTGGTTTTCTTGCTCGTGCTTACAACTTACGCTGCGCAAGCCCAAAATCCGACTTCGGCTGATGATTATTCACAGCGCGGAATATCTCGGTTCGAACAGAGCGATTTCGCCGGCGCGATCACCGACTTTACGAAAGCCATTGAGCTCAATGGCCAAAATCTCGAGTTCTGTTATTACTTCCGCGGCATTGCTCTTTACCGGCTGGGTAAACTCGATGACGCATTAGTTGACCTCAGCAAAGCGATCACTCTCAAGCAGCATCCGAGGTTCTACGACGATCGCGGAAACCTGCGTGCTCAAAAAGGCGAGCTTGAAGGCGCTATCGTGGATCTCAACAGAGCAATCGAGCTCGAACCCCGGTATGCGAAAGCTTATGGCGATAGAGGCATCGTTCACCTGATGCGGGGGGAGCAAGGTGCCGCGGAATCGGATCTAAAAAGATGTTTCGAGCTCGACAAGAGGCTTGAATCTCAATTCACAGCCGCCGCCAATCAAGTCAGGCAGAAAGTGGCGTTGCGTTCAGAGCATAAAAAGCCCTCCGATGTAGAAGTGTTAAAGTTCGATTGGAGCGAGAGCGCATCTCAGGTGCTTGTGGCGCCCTCAGCACCTCCAATCTCTGTTTCTTCAACACCCGTAAGTGCAAGTGGTACTCGTGTGCTGGGCAATCCACAAGAAAAAGGTGAGGCGGGCCCGCCGCCGATAGCCGATGCATCGGGCACAGCGCCAGCCTCGTCTCGTGCTCCTACAGCTACTGTTCGAGGTATCGACTACAAATTCACTGCTGCGATCAAGAATACCGGTAACAAGACAATAGTAGCTGTTGAATGGGCTTACTTCTTCGAACCTAAAGATCCCGGCGACACCCTTTGTTATCTTTTCACAACCAAAACGAACATCGCGCCAGGTAAGGAAAAGACCCTGACAGACAAAGTCTCGAAGCTCAATCCGAAGACCATTAACAAAGTGCCTACAGCTTATACCCGCACACTCTTTAATGAGCGCGTCGTCATACTTCATCTGGACTATGCCGATGGGAGTTCGTGGCAAAGTTCAGGACCGCCAAGCGCGCAGAAAACCAGTCCACCTCAGTAGATCCTCACCGCGTACCAAAACCAAAGGAGTAGACCATCGTTTCCAAAACTACAACTCCGCAGTTTTCAAAGCCGCGTCGCACTTCGCGATTTCCGCAGTGAGCCGTTCGGGTCCATCAGCCACAACGTCAAGTGGAGTGGGATTTACAATGCCCCTATCGCGCATGTCGATTGAAATATCCAATGCCCGCTTAAAGGCGGAGCGCGCAGCGTGCAAGTGATCAATCCGGTTTGATCTCGGGGAAGAAACCTGTGAAGCCAACGCAAAGTTCACGTGGCCTACTCTCGAATAGGCTGTCGCCAACATTCCGCGAATTCCAGCGTGCGCTGGCATAGATGACGACAACGCTTCCAACAGCACCAAACTCTTCCGATAGTATTCCATCGCCTGCACCCTCGCACCGGCTCGCTGCATCGCATCGCCACGTTTGATCCAGACTTCGGCCAAACCCTGACGAATAAAGATGTCCTGAGGAGCCGCTGCGGCCAGCCGTTCACGAATGCGCAATGCTTGCTCATACTTCGATATCGCATTCGCTGGTCGGCGGTCACGTACCTCTATATCGCCGGCCTTTATCAGAGCAACTGCATGATTACTTATAAACTGTGCGTTAGTTGGATCAGACGCGAGCATATTCTCAGCAAGAGATAGTTGTTTGCTGTAATGCTCACTGGCTTTCTGTCGATCTCCTTGCTTAATTAGCATATCGCCAACGTAACGATGACTCTCAATCCAACATAAGACGCAGATCAGTGTTAAGTGGATCCGCAGCTACAAGAGATTCTCGCGTCTCAAGGCCGCGTTGCTGCAATTCGAGGGCCGTTTTAGTGTCGCCGGCCTGATCCGTTGCGAGTCCGAGATACTCATATGAAATAGAAAGCGCTCGGTGCGAACGAGCACGGTTTGGGTCTAATGTGGATAACTCTTCTCGTAAGCGCAACGCTTGCTGTTGATGATAAAGCGCGCTATTGACGTCGCCCATATCCATCGCCAACCGCCCGACATACACATACGTGGCGGCGAGATTGTATCGGTCGATGAAGTCAGTCTTCTCTGCTTTCGCCAACTCTTCGCGCGCGGGTAATTGTTGCCGGATGATATCTAGTTCGCGTTGCATGTTGCCTTGGATGCCTACGAGCGTGGCGAGGAACCAATAGCTCTCGAGTAGTTCACGTCGGTAATTCAAGTTGGCAGGATCGGTGGCCACTAGAGCTCCACGTAACGCTGCCGCCTTTTGATGGCTCTGTATCGCGC
>JBKPAC010000215.1:0-6731 GCA_046726175.1 Acidobacteriota bacterium | reverse complement strand
CCTAACGGTCTCGCCAACGGATCCGATGTCGTAGGGCGCCATTACATGGGCCACATCAATTCTGTACTGATGGCGCTTTCTAAATGTCCGAATCCAACCATTTTTCAAAAGACTCTGGCCATTAATGATTTCTATTTCGGTTCCAAAGATTGGGACTACCCGATGGGCCACATCTCCTTCGTGGGCAAACTCGATGCGGACACTTTGAAGGCTGGCGCGCCCGCGATAGCCCCGGGATGGACACTGGATTTGATGGCCAAGCACTCGCTGGACTTCTGGTTAACTTCTGAAGATCTGCCCGACCCTAATAACCGCGTGACTTTAGATCGCGACGGTCAGATCCGCCTCAGCTACAAACTGAACAACGTGGAAGGTCATGATCGTTTAAAGGCACAGCTGCAGAAAGCGATGAAACAAACGAACTGCGACATCCACGGGCACAGCTGTCATCAAGGTTTGTTCGCGCGGAATCTTTACCTGGGACAGCGGTTGCCGCTGGCCGCGGTGGCCCACCAGAACGGCACAGTGCGTTTTGGAGATGATCCGAAGACATCCGCTCTCGATCGCAATTGCAAAGCTCATGAAGTCGACAATCTTTACGTGGTCGACGCGAGCTTCTTCCCGTCGAGTGGCGCGGTAAACCCTGCGCTCACGATCATGGCTAACGCGTTGCGTGTCGGCGATCACCTGTTGGAGCGAATGCAATGAAACGAATGAGAGTCATTGTCATTGGTTTACTGCTTACGCTGAGCGTCTTTATTCAGACCACGACGGCTCAGTACCTGCCAATGGACGCGCGGGCACTCAACAGCGCGCGCGTCCCCCTCCCCTATTCCGCAGGTGACAAGCTAGTTCCGCTCGTCGAACAAGTAGGCGCAATCGGCATGACTGTCTCAGACATGGATGTGTCAGTAGATTTCTACTCGAGAGTCTTGTCGTTCGAAAAAGTCTTCGACACGGAAGTCACGGGTGAGGACTACGAGCGACTGCAAGGCGTCTTTGGACTGCGAATGCGCGTAGTCCGAATGCGGCTCGGCGCGGAGTACATCGAGTTGACGGAGTATCTCGCGCCGAAGGGCCGGCCAGTTCCGATTGATTCGCGCAGCAACGATCGGTGGTTTCAGCATATAGCGATAATTACCAGCGACATGGATAAGGCTTATGCTTTGCTGCGCCAAAACAAAGTCGAACATGCTTCCACCGGTCCACAGCGTCTACCCGACTGGAACAAGAACGCCGGGGGTATCAAAGCTTTTTACTTTCGAGATCCAGATAAGCACTGGCTTGAGATTCTTCAGTTTCCCGCGGACAAAGGTGATCAGAAGTGGCAAAAGAAGGACAAGCTATTCTTGGGCATCGATCACACGGCCATTGTGGTAGCTGATACAGACGCAAGTTTGAAATTCTATCGAGACGCACTCGGTCTCCACATCGCAGGAACCAGCGAGAACTACGGCACCGAGCAAGAACACCTGAACAACGTCTTCGGCGCAAGGTTACGAATTACGAGTCTTCGGGCTGCCAGCGGGGGGCCAGGCATCGAATTTCTCGAGTACCTTGCGCCGCGTGACGGCCGGCCTGTACCCGCTGATGCGCATGCCTCGGACCTGTTTCACTGGCAAACCACTCTGATCGTTAACACAGCCGATAAGTTTGCAAAGCGATTAATTGCAGAGAACTCACGGCTTGTGTCGCCAGGAGTCGTGACACTGAGTGAGAAAAGTTTCGGTTTCAGTAAGGGCCTGCTAGCTCGAGATCCAGACGGGCATGTGATGGCATTGCTTGAAAGATGAGACTAGCTTTGCATGAAAAATGGTTTTGGCTTGATGGCTCTGAGCGAAGTGCTCCGGAGGAGCACCATGTTTATAACCTGACGCCTCAATGGCCCTGCGCTTCAGCGGAGCGCAATGTGCTTAGCGTGTTCACTTTACATTCCGCTCCTAACGGAGCTGGATATCTTAGTAACCCCAGGCTATAAACATCCGGCTCCTCCGGAGCAAAGAACCTCGAAGCTGAAAATGACTTTCGTGCAAACCGATAAACCGATGAACAATCGCCCATTATTTATCCCTGTGATTCTCGGAACTGTACGGAAAGGCCGTGCGAGTGAAAATGTCGCCAGGTTTGTTTTCGAGCAAGTGAAGAAACGTGAAGGCGTCGAAACCGAGTTCATCGACATTCGCGAGCTGAAGTTTCCCGTAGACGATGCGGGAGAACAGATCAAAGACAAGCGATTCTCTGAATCCTGCGAGCGAGCCGATGGATTGGTCCTGGTGGTACCTGAGTACAATCACGGCTACCCCGGAATGCTCAAACACGTCCTTGATTCCAATCTGAAGGAGTACATCCACAAAGCAGTTGGCATCTGTGGCGTCTCAGCGGGTGGGTTCGGCGGTACTCGCGTGATTCAAAGTCTGTTGCCGGTATTGCGTGAGCTTGGCCTCGTCACGATTTTTTGGGATGGATACTTTTCGGGTGCGCAGGGACTCTTCGATGATGCGGGAAATATGAAGGACCGCGCTACGCATGAAAAGCGCATCGATAAGTTTCTCGGCGAGTTGATCTGGATGAGCAAGGTGTTGCGCTTTGGACGAGAACACGTGTCGATCTAAATTACGTCAGATGAAAACGTTTCAATCAATGTCGGTTTGCGAGTAAGAATACTTTCTAAAACGGATTGAAAACTTCGACCATGAAAGGAATGTCAAGATGAGCGGACCGAAGATGATTTGCCCAAATTGCGGCGCTGAAATGAATCATCACGCGATGAAAATCGATTACAGCGTAGACAATCCAGCCTTAATCGATCCCGCATTCGGTGGTGTACTGCAAGAAGTACATACATGTCCTGAATGTGGGCGCACTGCCTTGCGACAGGCTTAATCACGACTATGCCAACCGAAGCGAACAACCAACGCATGCTAACCGCCGAGACCGAGCGATTAGAGGAAGCTCACCAACGTACGAAGCATTGGAAACGTTGGGGGCCATATCTTAGCGAGCGTGCCTGGGGTACCGTGCGTGAAGATTACAGTCCTTATGGCACCGCATGGGACTACTTCCCGCACGATCACGCACGGTCACGCGCTTATCGTTGGAACGAAGACGGAATTGCGGGAATCTCCGATCGTCATCAAAAGATCTGTTTTGCTATCGCACTCTGGAACGGTCGCGATCCGATTCTGAAAGAACGCCTCTTTGGCTTGACCGGCAATGAAGGAAATCACGGAGAGGACGTCAAAGAATATTATTTTTACCTCGACTCAACTCCTACTCACTCGTACATGAAGTATCTGTACAAGTATTCGCAAGCTGAGTTTCCATACGGTCAACTCGTCGAAGAGAATCGGCGACGAGGAAAAACCGCGCCCGAATTTGAACTGATTGACACCGGCATTTTCGATGGCGATCGCTATTTCGACGTGATTGTGGAGTATGCGAAAGCTGACGTCGAGGACATTTTGATCCAGATCACAGTCGCTAATCGCGGTCCTGAGAAAGCCGCGTTGAACCTGCTTCCCACGATCTGGTTTCGCAATACGTGGTCATGGAATCAGAACGGGACAGCGAAACCCAGTCTGTACAGAACTAACGAAAGCGTCATCGAGCTAAATCAGCCTGAACTTGGCAAACGCTGGTTGTACTGTGATCGCTCGGCTGAGCTGCTCTTTACAGAGAACGATACGAACACACAGCGGCTCTTTAACTTCACCAATGGTTCGCACTACGTCAAAGACGCGTTCAACGATTACATCGTCCACGGCCGTCAGCAGGTGGTAAATCCCAATCAGATTGGCACGAAAGCGGCTGCAAATTACAAACTGACGATTGCACCCGACGAAACAACAACGATCCGTCTGCGATTGTCCGACAACAGCTACGAAAACGTACAAGACGCTTTCGCGAACTTTGAAAAGATCTTCAGCGCGCGCGTCAAGGAAGCTGATGAGTTCTATCAGAGTGTTATTCCGCTAGACCTTTCGCCGGATGCGCGGTTAGTAATGCGCCAGGCATTCGCGGGGATGCTGTGGTCGAAACAGTTCTATCACTACGTGGTTGAGCAGTGGCTTGATGGTGATCCCGCAACACCAAAGCCTCCGTCCGAGCGTGTGCGTGGTCGGAATCACGAGTGGAAGCACCTCTACAATGCTGACGTCATTTCGATGCCAGACAAGTGGGAATATCCGTGGTACGCGGCGTGGGATCTTGCATTTCATTGCGTGCCTCTCGCGTTGGTTGATTCAGAGTTCGCCAAAGAGCAACTCGTGTTGATGCTGCGTGAATGGTACATGCACCCGAACGGCCAATTACCAGCTTATGAGTGGGCATTCGGGGATGTGAATCCACCAGTTCATGCCTGGGCTGCGTGGCGCGTTTACAAAATCGAGAAGAAGCGTCGCGGAGTTGGAGATACTGTTTTTCTCAAGCGCGTGTTTCAAAAGCTGCTGTTGAATTTCACGTGGTGGGTCAATCGCAAGGACGCCGAGGGGTTGAATATCTTTCAAGGCGGCTTTCTCGGTCTTGACAACATTGGCGTTTTCGATCGCAGTGCGCCACTGCCAACCGGCGGTCATATTGCTCAATCCGACGGAACCAGTTGGATGGCAATGTATGCGCTAAATCTTTTGGCGATCGCCCTCGAACTGGCGAAAGAGGATCCCTCGTACGAAGATGTCGCGAGCAAGTTTTGGGAGCACTTTCTTTCCATTGCGCGTGCAATGAATAACCGCGGCGACGATGAAATCAGATTATGGGATCAGCAGGACGGGTTCTTCTACGATGTGCTGCATCTTCCCGAAGGCAAGCCGTACGCGATGAAGGTTCGGTCGATGGTTGGTTTGATTCCATTATTTGCGGTCGAGACATTAGAACCAGAGTTGCTTGATAGCTTGCCCGATTTCAAGCGGCGGATGGAATGGTTTATCAGCAATCGTCCTGATTTGACGCAGAACGTTGCGTGCATGCGCACACCTGGAAACGCTGAAAGGCGGCTGCTTTCGATTGTCGACCAGAATCAATTGCGCAGGGTGTTGCGATTCATGCTCGACGAAACTGAGTTTCTCTCTCCTTACGGCATTCGAGCGATCTCACATTTCCATAAGGATCATCCGTATGTACTGCATGTGAATGGCATCGAGCATCGCGTGGACTACGAGCCTGCAGAATCCAGCAACGGATTGTTCGGCGGCAATTCAAACTGGAGAGGGCCAATCTGGTTTCCACTTAATTACCTGTTAGTCGAATCTTTGCAAAAGTTTCATCACTATCTGGGTGAAGACTTCAAAGTCGAATGTCCGGTTGGTTCCGGTCAGATGCTGAACTTGTGGGAAGTGGCTGGAGAAATCTCGAAACGCCTTTCGCGGATCTTCTTACGCGATGGTAATCAACGTCGTCCAGTATTTGGTGACATCGAGAAATTCCAAACTGATCCAAATTGGCGCGATCTCATTCAGTTCCATGAATACTTCCATGGGGACAACGGCTCAGGCGTCGGCGCCAGTCATCAAACGGGGTGGACTGCCCTGGTCGCGAAGCTTCTTCAACAAAGTGGCGAATAAATAACAGCGGCCTGTTTGTAAGGAAAGTCTTCCAGGCACGACTCATGATTGTTTGTCGAACCTCAGAACAAGGACGCAATCACATGAGAGATCGGTGGGCAGTGATACTAGCGGGCGGAGATGGAACTCGCTTGCAATCGATGACGCGCGCAATAACCGGTGACAACCGTCCCAAGCAATTCGTGCCGGTCATCGGAGGTCGCACTCTCCTGGACCAGACGAGATCGCGCGTTGCGATGTCAGTGCTGCCGCGCCGCACGTTCTGCGTGGTCACAGAAAAGCATCGCCCGTTTTATAAAGCGCTTGTTCACACCAATTCGGTTCTGGAGCAACCACAAAACAAAGGTACTGCGCCAGCTATTCTCTACGCCCTACTGCGCATAGCAGCCAAATCACCAAAAGCCATGGTCGGCCTGTTTCCATCAGATCATTACTTTGCAGACGATGAAAAGTTCATGTCGCACGTCGATGCCGCTTTCGACTCGGTCGAAGTTCGACCTGAAACCGTAACTTTGTTGGGGGTCACACCGACCGGGCCGGAAACGGAATATGGCTGGATAGAGCCGCAGCGCTCGATATTGGCCGGCGCGACCGGCTCGATTACGAGGGTCAGTCGTTTCTGGGAAAAACCGGATTTGAATCTCGCACGGGAGCTTATGGACCGCGGGTGTCTGTGGAACAGTTTCGTCATGGTAGGGCGTGTTGACGCACTACTAGAACTAACGCGAACAGCACTGCCGGAATTGTACTCACAATTCTCAAAGATTATTTCCACGTTCAAGGGTCTCGCGGAACGTCGTGCTTTACATGAACTCTATTCGACAATTCCGAGCACCAATTTCTCTCATGAAGTGTTGGCCACTAATCCGGAGAATCTGACCGTGTTGAGAGTCGGCGACGTTGGTTGGAGCGACTTGGGCGAGCCGACTCGAGTGTTATCGACGCTCGCCCAGACGGAAGGGCAATCACGATTGGCGCTGTATGCGAGTTGAGAGCTAAATTAATTCACGAGCAGAATTATGGGAGCAATTATGAAAGCAGTCGCAGTCAAACCAGGAGTACCAAACACGGTTCATTTAACCGAATTGCCGACGCCGAACGTCAGCGACATTTCGAATGGACGGGGCGTATTGGTGCGCGTCTTTCGCGTTGGCGTCGATGGCACTGACAAGG
>JBKPAC010000214.1:0-7477 GCA_046726175.1 Acidobacteriota bacterium | reverse complement strand
CATTCAAATTCGGGCGCTTCGTCACACGAGAGGGCCACTTCACGTATTCAACCAGGAATGCTCGCTTGCGGAATTTGGAGATGGAGCAGGAGAGGATTGCTCTAATTGGATCGAAATGTGATTTGCGGAAACGTAGTTAATCGATGAAACGCCAAATTTCTGGATAGCCGTGGACGCAGAATCACCCGGTCCCAATCTTCAGAACCGGGTGATAGGCAGGCCAGCAGCGTTCTAGACGTGTTGACGAACTTCGATATCAGAAGAGTCGATAAGCGGATAACCCGTGGCGAAGGCCTCGAGTTTGATCTTGTATTGCTTAATCTTCGAATTCAATGTGGTCACCTTGAGGTTCAGCAACCGTGCTGCGCGCCCCTGATGTCCTCTCGTATGAGTGAGTGCGCGGCGAATCAAGCCAATCTCAAACTCGGTGACTTCATCGTAGAAGTCGATGCCACTGTGGATATCAAGCGAATGCACTTCATTGAGTGATTCCACTTCACGCATCAGTTTGGACGCCAGAACTTTCAGCGCCAAGACTGAGTTCTTTTGAGGCTCAGTGTTTGAGTTGCTGTTTGGTGGATTCTCTGATTTTACGTTTTGCTTCTCGTGCGTTGCTTCGTTCATTCTTACCTCCTCGATAGCCCCAGCTCCCAAAGGTCTGGCTCAATGTTGGCTGGAAGTTGCAGCGGCCGGGGAGACCGTTTTGCTCTTAATTGTTTCTGCCGGCCTTATTCAGCACCGGCTACGGCTACTTGACTACTAAGCGCGCGAATTTGTTCGCCGCAAATAGATTCGATCTTACGCGTGTTGCTCAAACTGTCTGCGAAACTCTTGCCGTCGTCAGGCAGCAACCAATCACCATTTGGTCCCTTCATCAGGTGTCCCAACTCGTGCAGTAGCATCAGCACCCGAGCCTCTCTTGTATTCGGCGCGAAGCTACCCACACCCGAGACGGTTGTGCTAGACGACGAAGCTTTCCGTTTGTAAAAAGGACCATCCAGGTTCAGCGAAGCGTTTGCGAATAGCCGATACTTCAGTTTCGTTTCCGCATTCAGCACGTTCGTGTAATCGCCCGACATTCGCAGCCCGATTCTTGGTGACATAAGCGATTGTGTTATGCCCGACATAAACTCGTGAAAGACCTCGACTGAGGCCTTTGGACCACCATAGAAGTCACTGCACTGATTGCCTCGGCTTAAGATCCTCATCGTGTCGTAATAAGCTGCTACCAGTATGTCGTCCTTACTCACAGACTCACTCGGTTCTGGTATCAACAATGGCGCGGCCGGGTCCGGAACTCTCCTCAACTCGCTCTCGGGATGCGGGCACGACCACTCTGTCAATATGGATCCCATCAATGGGACGCCGTTTATTTGCAAAGACGCGACCAGCGTTAGAAACAGTCCTGCAATTAGCTTTCGTGTGCTCATCCGAACACCTCCCCCGCAGACTGATTAGAAGTGTTGTCCGGGTTTTAGAGGCTCTCTGGGTTAGAGCACAGGATGAGCAACGCGAAAGGTGGCAAGAACTGCCTGGCTATCAGGCGGCCACGTAGAATTTCAAACCCCCGGACTTCATGCACGATGTATACGAAGATTTTTCGGAAGAAAGACCGCTTTTGTGACAAACGGGCTAGCCATTGTGACTAGCGGGCTTGGACGGGGGATAACTCGTCAGGTGAGCTTTCCGAGTGCTTCCTGCAGGCGATCGCGGTAGTTGCGAGAGAGAGTAAGCTGAGTACCGTCGTGGAGAATGATGTGGTACTCGCCATGGAACCACGGCTGTAGTTCCTTAATGCGATCTATACGGACAATCGCAGAGCGATGAATGCGAAGGAACTTCTTGGGGTCGAGTTGGTTCTCGAGGCTGCTGATGGTTTCTCTCAACAGGTGGGACTTCTTTCCTGTATGGACCGACACGTAGTTGCCTTCTGCCTGGATCCAGTCGATCTCATTGGTCTCGAGAAAATAGATGCGGCCTGAAGATTTGATTACGAGGCGTTCGAGGTACTTGGTCCCTGCTTTGAGATCTTCGAGCAGTGAAAGGATTTTTTGTTCAACTCCGCCGTTGCGTTCGCGCTGCAGTTGCGCTTTAGCACGGTGCCACGACGCTTCGAATCGTTCGCGATCGAAAGGCTTGAGGATGTAGTCGAGCGCGTGCACCTCGAACGCACGCACGGCGTACTGATCGTAAGCTGTTACGAAAACCAGATGCGGCGTTTGTCCTTCAGAGAGAGCATTCAACACCTCGAAGCCGCCCATCTCAGGCATCTGAATATCGAGAAACAGCAGGTCGGGACTTAACTCTTTTATAGCTTCAACGGCCTCTCTGCCATTTGCGCACTCACCCACGATATCGACATCGGGGTCAGTCTGCAGCATCTCGCGGAGGACCTCACGAGCTAATGGTTCGTCATCGACGATAAGCACACGGATGAGGGCAGTCATTCCGTCCCACCTTGATTTGATGACGTAACTAGGAGGTCTGGGGCTCCTTGGTACGGTTACACCGCGAACTTGGATTTTCTGGCAAAAAAATTTTTCTGGATTTTAGTGCAGAGTTATGGAGTGGCTTTGTGGTGAGAACCATTCTTCTCGCCATTGCGAAAAGGAATTTCCAACGTCACCACCAATCCGCCCTTGGGGTCGTTTGATAAATCAAAACGATGCGCTGCTCCATAAAGTCGCTCGAGTCGCCGCTCTGTATTCGCGAGTCCTAACCCCTTAGTAAAAAGCGCTTCAGAGTTGCGGTCAGTCGGCAGCCCGGGTCCATTATCCCGTACTTGGATACGAAGGCATCCGTTTTGAGGTTTCGCGAGAATTTCAATCAGCCCGGGTGTGGAGCGTGGGGCAATACCATGACGGATCGCATTCTCAACGATTGGTTGCAGGATCAGATTTGGCACTTTTGCATCAAGCGCCGGCGGGCTTACGTTTACTCGAGTCATCAGGCGATCCTGAAATCTCACGCGTTCGATCTCGAGATAACACCGTAAGAATTCCATCTCTTTTTTTAACGTGACTTCTTGTGTGCCCGAGTTCTCGAGAGTGAGCCTGAGAAAATCTCCGAGCCGTGAAATCATCGTCCGCGCAGCGTCAGGCTGATGGTGAAGCAACGCGGAAATTGAGTGCAGTGTGTTAAAGAGAAAGTGAGGATGCAACTGCATTTTGAGTGCTTGTAACTGCGCCTGCGAAAGCTGAGCTTCCAGGCGCACGCTTCTCAATTCACCCTCGCGATAGCGTTGATAATAACTGAACGCATAGCCGACGAGCGCAATCAAGAGATACATGCCGATTCCTTCGCTGAAGTTTCCGACGACAAATCTCGCGAGTCGTTCCATTGAGAACGGCTTGCCCATTGGCCAGCTCCATTTCAGCCAGAGGAACACGTGACCAATCGCTGTGAGTGCGACGCTGAGAACGACGCTCAGCGGAATATGAATCAACGAGTTTCGTATCCAATTATGACGCTCGATCGGAATCTTGTGAGTCAGCCAGAGGACCAGCGGAGTAACGAACGCCCAGAGATAACTCCAGGTAAACTGCAGGTAAAGCGAATCGACAAAGGGAATTGGGCGTTCAGATCGATAAGAGGTGAAGTAGCCCTGGAGAGTAAAGACGATACCGATGAAAGTCCAGATGGCCCAAATGAGCAGCAGCTTCACCCAACGCTTTTGCCACCACGGGGTGAACGCCTGGCCCATTTCAATCTTCTGATTTATTTCTTCAATCATCTAAACGTGAGCACATCCTCCGGTGCTACAAGCACAGGCGGATCATAGATCATCGGTGGACAAATTCGTAGCGAAAGGACTCTGATTCGGATTCAGGAGACAAGAGGGGACGGCCATAGCGATGAAGAGCACGCCGAAATCTCACCGAATTAACACCTCAGTCTCTGTCAATCGTGGGAATGACCGGCCATTAAGTCCACCTGACGGTGACAAGACAACTGGTTTGGTGTGAACTGGCCGCGGCGTGTGGTGGAACGGCCTTCGCGTAATGTGAACGTGCGGATTCGCACGCGATTGTGAACCGTCAGAGGCTCGGGACATTTGACTTCACTGTCACGTTTCTCTTTATTACTCCTTCTTGAAAGCCTCCCCAATTTAGGACTGCACGGACACTTTGCAGTCTCCCAAGTGCTATTGCATTTTTTCAGTCGGCATCTCTGGTTAATTGCTGCCGGTGGTGGGGTCGGCGTTGCAGGACGCTACCGGCGGCTCTACGTGCGCCATACGCACAAGGTAATTCTTCCTGACCCAACATTAGACCTTCTAAAGCTTCATCAGTTGTATGGCTACAATGCGCACGCTCTGGTTGGAATTTCCCTTGGGGTTCAATCATGGACCTGCTCCGAGACAGAAGGCGCAGTCGCTTACAACGAGTTTGGAAAAGTATGGCTCGTACCCGGTGACCCTTTAGCTAGCGTCGAGAACCTTGCGAAGATCTCAGATCGCTTTCTGCAGGAGGCACGCGCGAAGGGTCGCATTGTTGGCTTCATTCCCGCCACCCAACAATTTGCAAAACTCAGTAGCGACTTGGGACTCCGAGCAGTAAAGATTGGTTCCGCACCCTATTTTGATCTCGCAACCTGGGCTCCCCGTGGTGATCGCGCCAAGAAAGCACGAGCCGGTGTAAATCAGGCACGTCGGGCCGGCGTGCACGTGCAAAAGGTCATGAAGGTTGACGAAACACTCGTTCGAGAAACAGCTTCCCTCTGCAAGAGTTGGAGGACCACGCGACGCAGTGCTATCGGATTTGGATGGCTGTTCACGGTTGACGTTTTCGAACACAAAGAACGAAAGAAGTATTTCACGGCACGAGACATGACCGGAACACTTGTAGGATTTCTTGCTGCCAGTCCGATTCCTGCGCGTGACGGTTGGTATCTTGAAGATGTGTTGCGGAAGAAAGATGCGCCGAAGGGAACCACGGGCCTTCTCGTCATTGAAGCGCTGGATTTGCTGAAACGTGAGGGGGCCAGCCTTGCGACGCTTGGGACAGCTCCACTGGCTCTCGAGGTTAATATCGATCCGGCAGTGAACGAGAGTCCTCGGTTTGCGAAAGTGGCGCGGGTGGTCGCGACCTGTTTCTCTGTTTTCTACAACTTCAACGGAGTGAGGCGATTTAAAGGTAAGTTTGCGGCGAGCTGGTGGGAAAATGAGTACGTCCTCATGTCGCCAAACCTAACCGCACCACCGCTCATCATCAGGGCTTTTCTTCATGCGATTGTGCCCGCTGGACCATCCATCCTGATCGCTCGCCAAATCAATCGAGCCTGGAAACGTGCTACGACCCTTACCTAAGTAATCGTCTTGCTGCGGTCGGTAAATAATGAACTTGCTCATCTAACACCTGCCGTTCGTGGCAGCCGAAAGAATAGCAAACGGAAACACAAGAAAGAACGGCAAACCCGACGTCGCCTCTGGGCGAAAGTGTACAAAGCTAAAGGCCACCATCACGTTGGCCGTTTCTGAGGATGGTTGGCTTCCCTACAGTGGACACTCTTCGCAACTTCTTTTTGACGACCGTCACGTGGAACGAAGCGGCGCGCTCTCATTGAAAGCGAGCCTATCTTCAGTCTCGCCATTCCCAAAATACGTTATAAACGCGGGCGAGGTCACTAAGATTTCCTCTAAGCGCTAGCCACTCTTTTAGTGCGTTGTTCTTTCTCAAACGATTGCGGCGCATGAATGAATCGATACTGGCAGCCCGATCCAAGACCGACTGAACATCCGCGCTCGTGGACTTGTGGTGGTCGAAATGATCGTGAAGCGTCTTTGTTTGCTCGTAGAACTCCTTTACGAAGCGGTTGATGTCGTCCTCTTCACCGGTTCCGTTAAGTCGACTCTTATCCAACGCAGAATCAAGCGCAGATCTGAATTTGTCAGATTGCTGTTCGATGCGATGAAGTATTTGTTCTACTTCACGGTCCGTAACGCGATAGGGAACGGCACCCACAGTTATCCCGCTCGGATTTGGACCGCCAGGATAACTTCCACTCGCCGGGGGATAGCCACCTGCGTTGTCAAACCAACGCCAACTTACGTTATAAGCGGTCGCTAACTCATCGAGATAGGTCTTTAGGGTTGACCAGTCGTCCTGGGCACGCGAGGAAAGTGGATAGCGATGCATGAAACCGTCAATACGCACTGCTCTGTCCAAAACATTCTGAACATCAGGAGCAGTTGATTTGTGATGGTCAAAGCGGTCATGGAGGTTTTTAGTTTCTTTATAAAAATCTTTGACAAACGAGTTGATGTCGTCTTCCCGGTTGCTGCCGTTGAAGCGGCTCTTATCGAGTGCAGAATCAAGGCTTGAACGAAATCTATCTGACTGCTGCTCGATCCGGTGCAAAATCTTTTCTACATCCTTATCGCTGAGACGATAAGGTTGACCAACCACTTGGGCCACGACAGAGCAAGCTAATAGAGCAGAGAACACGCAAAGGCACGAAGCAATAAACATTTTGCGCCACATGATGATTTCCTTGTTAATTAGATTGTTGGAATTAGAGGGGGCTGAGCAGATTATACGCTCGCTGGTGTAGCTGGAGAAATCCAGATGAAGCACGGGGCGTCATGGGAGTGACGCCCCAATTCCCCGTAGTTCGTAACTGACACGCATCCGTGCATTCAGTTTTCAGGCACGCGCAGCAGCCGCCGCCGCCTCGTCGAGAACTTTGGCACCACGTCCCGCATCGGAGACACCGAAGATTAACAACGGCTCGTTCGTCTTGGCGTCAACACCACAATAGGCGTAGTTGATGTTGATATTGGCTTCTCCGAGTTTGGCAGCAGCTCGGGCGAGCTCACCAGGCCGGTGTGGCAGCTTTACGTGAGCAATCTGCTCCTCGGTGTATTCGAGTTTCTCTTTATCCAGAACGGACTTTGCCGTTGTTGGATTATCCACCACCAGTCTTACCTGGCTCTTACGGCCTAAGGGCTGCGACTGGAAAGCCAGTATGTTCACTCCACGATCAGCTAATGTTCGGCAGATCTTGCCAAGCGTTCCGGGCTGATCGTCCATCTGAATCGAAAGCTCTGTTGCTGTTGGCATGGAATGTAACCTCCTTATGGCTGGAGGTTCCGGGGAACGCAGGGTGCGTTCCCGCGAAACCATTAGATTGTCGGGTTTCGGCTTTGGATTGGAGATGGAATCATACGACGCGATCGAGCCCGCTTCAAGCCTCAGCGAGGATTGCACAACGCACCCTTCATCGCGGGTAGTAGTAGTCACGCAATGGCAGCAATCAATTAGCGACTCCAAAAACGGCACAAACAAAAAAGGCTGCTGACGACCGGCAGCCTTTCTGTGGTTTTCGTTAGAGGTTATGGCTCCGCAGGTAGGACTCGAACCTACAACCCTCCGGTTAACAGCCGGATGCTCTGCCATTGAGCTACTGCGGAATGAATCCTTATAAGGGCGAAAAAAGTAACGCAAGCTCACCGCTTGCGTCGGCAGTTTTTATAACA
>JBKPAC010000213.1:0-24043 GCA_046726175.1 Acidobacteriota bacterium | reverse complement strand
CTCACAACCGAACGGCCGGGCTTTACGGTGAATGAAGCCGTCTTGTTCTGTGCAAAAGGATGAATGTTATCTGCCAGCATGACGACCGTGATCACTACAACGAGCAATATTAAAGTCCATTTCGATGTCATGTAGCCTCCTTCGGTTCACGTGCGTCATAGTCATTGTGGCCCGGCGAAAAGAGCGAATTCCGCAATCGCAGGACAAACCGGTGCTTTGGTTATCCGAAGTCGCACCTTTCTCGATGTTATCCGCTGAACAGGCAGCAACCGACAGTTGCCGATGCTTGTGCCGCTTGCAAACTCTTTCCACTCACCTTCATGCCAACGATCCAGAGCAAAGCCTTCGACGCGCTGACCCAGTGGGAGATATTCACGCAGTCGCACCACATTGAAAGTCGTTTCCTTGCCGAGATCGAGTATCAGTTCAGGCGTCTTGAAATGATCGTCCGTGGTCCAGTAGGTGTATCGACGACCATCGACCACGTTCGCAGGAGAGAATCGCGTGTCGCGATTACCGCGACGATTGCTTGCAGTTGCCTTCGCACGTCGGGCCAGATCATTACCGAAGGTGCTGTCCAGTACACGACGAAACTCCCGCAGCGAGTTGATGTCCGCTTCCGGTATCTGCCCCCGTCGATCAGGCGCCAGATTCAGTAACAACGACGCACCCCGCCCCACGGAGGAATAATAAAGGTGGACCAGATTCTGCCCGGTTCTTACCTGGTTGTCTTCTCGCTCATGATAGAACCAACCCGGACGAATCGAAACATCACATTCGGCTGGAACCCAATGCGTTCCGTCCCGGTCACCATGATTCAAGCGGTCGGTGTCCGCTCGACCTGGAGCAAAGTCTTCTCGTTTAAGTGTGGTCCAATTCGGATCGCCGGCGATGCCGCGCTCGTTTCCTGCCCATCGCACGTCCGGTCCCGCATCGCTGAACATACAGGCGTCCGGCTGCAGGTGTCGGACCAGTTCCCATGTGTTTGGCCAATCGTAATAGTGGTCGCGATCGATGATGCGCTTTTCTCGAGCGCCACCATAAAATCCATCGCCTCCATTCGCTCCGTCAAAGAAGATCTCGAAGATTGGTCCATATCCGGTAAGCAACTCGCGCAGCTGATTACGAAAGTACGTGAGATACTTAGCGCGTCCGTAATCTTTGTGATTGCGATCCCACGGCGAAAGATAGATCCCGAACTTTAGTCCGTAGCGTCTGCAAGCCTGGGAAATCTCTTTGACAACGTCTCCGCGACCTTCCTTCCACGGACTATTCTTAACCGAGTGCACCGTATACTTCGACGGCCAAAGGCAAAACCCATCGTGATGTTTGCAGGTGAGAATAAGGCCCTTCATTCCAGCTTCTTTTGCGGTTCTTACAATCTGATCGGCATCGAAGTCTGTGGGATTGAAGATCGAGGGCAGCTCATCTCCGTAGCCCCATTCTTTATCAGTGAATGTATTTACGGTGAAATGAATGAATCCATAGAATTCGAGCTCGTGCCAACGGAGTTGCCTTGCAGAGGGTACCGGTCCGTAAGGAGCTGGCGGATTTACCCTGGATTTCGCATGACCTTCATTGGAAATCGCGACAAGAAATAGAAAAGCAATGAAAGCTGAAGTGGGTTTTCTCCTGAACATCCTCAGCCTCTTTTGAACGCCAGCCAGGCGCCCAACGTTGTCAGTACCATTACGAGAGTGATTCCCAACAGTCCTAAGACCTTGTCTACGCTCTTAACACCAGTCCATTGCAAATAGTGAATCTTGTACAGCAGGTCTATGCGATCAGTGTCCTTACCTCGTTGCTGAAAACTCAGCGTGTCCCAGTTTAGAGTGATCTCAACACCGGTTGTGGTTGTGATGCGATTGCCTGCAATGCTTACGACCTCACCGTAGCGATTCGGATTTGTTACAAGCGCGTCCTTCACCAACAGCTTCAATTCATCGGGAGTTGGCTGCTGACGCAGTTGATAGGTCGTGGGATTCAACTGAGACCAACCAGCATCGGTACGCACAATGAGATGATTACCAAGAATAGTCCGCACGTATCTGACTTCGCGCCAGGAAGGATTGGAGCTAATTGATATCGCTCCCTGATCTAGCGGATAAGTCTGGGGAGCAAGAATTTCGTAAGCTCCGGCGTAACCCGGCTTTAGGAAAAAGATCAATCCGGTTAGAGCCCAGGCGAAGAATGGGAGCAGTAAAATGATTCCGATGGCGCGATGCAGCGTTCTGACTCTCACGGCGACTCAGGTTGTGGCAGAACTCTGCGTGTGTGAGTCAGATGAAGGTATCTGGTGCCATCGCCAAGGACGAGCGTGGCCGGTCCGGACCGAAGATCCTGGAGCGTCGCGACTGCAGCCCAAATCGGTAACGCTGTAACACCCATAAGTATTGCTAACATGACCGGTGCTCCTCGGCCGCTAACGTAGCGAAGTAGCGGCAATGCTGTGAGAACAGGTAAGCCTACACTCAGAAACACGCGGGCGAAATACAACCATCGCCAATTGCCAACAGTCAGTGGAAACGTTGAAGTCAACACCCAAGAGGCATGAGCGATTGCTACGCTGGTTGCTGCTGCACGGCAGAACGTTTGGCAAATGCAACATTCAATATTACCCATTGCGCCAATGTGAGAATTACGCCTACCTGGTCCATCCTGCTGAGGTGCGGGCCAAGTCTCAGCAGAACAAACTGAATCGGGAGCAGACCCAGGGCGATGATCGTAAGCACGGTGTTAGTTCTGCTCCACGAGACCTGATGCTCCGAATCGCTTCTTCTTCGCTGCCGTACGACCCAGAGTATCGACAGAATTGTCAAGACGCTCCAGAACAGTGGTGCTACCCATGCAAGGGAAACATTGATCCCCAACGTATCCCCTTGGAACCGGTAATCATCCGGAAACTTGATTGAGTTGTAGAACGCATTGATCGCTCCTGAAACATTCCACAGCAACAACAGCCAATGAAAGGGTGGTCGCGGGCTACGCCAACCCAAGTAGACAATAGCTATAGCCACTACCGCTTCGAGCACTACAATCCAATACTGACCTCGCACGCCTGTTCCGCCGAAATCGTACCCGAGAAACGTAGATGTCCACTGATAAGTATCACCGTCCATCAAACCTCTAATGAGCGGCAGCCACACAACTGTCATTGTGAAAGACGTGAGGATCAGGATCAGTTTCAAAAGTCGGTTGGGTGTTCGCGACACTCGGGTCACCTCAAACGTACAGATCGTCTTCCGTTAACCATTCGTGTTCGACGTTTCTCATTATCAAGGCGTGATCAAATTCAATACTTCCTCTTGGAAAAAGCGATTCATCTGCAAAGTAACTCGAGTAAACTTTTCGAACGTTCAGTGGTGATACCTTCCATTCCTTCGTCTTCAAGCGAAGGCCGTCCAATCGTCCCGGTTCGTTGGTAACGGAGTATCCGAGGGATCCTCCCTCGAAAAAAGACGAAGCTGTAGCGAGCGAAGAGAAAATCGAAGTTGACGGCAGCTCATCTGCGACGTCTCCCTCCAGGTCCAGCCGTATCAAACAGATTCCCGCGACGGCATATCCCTGATGAGCCTTTGGCTTGAAACGATCCGGAATCAGGCGCTGCATTACCTCTGGCTGGACGCGGAAGTTTGCCAGGATTCGTCTCCGGATAATGCCTTCTATTATCGGAAGTCTCAGCGGCATATAAGAACTAATCTGTAGGGGCGCGTCCCTCCGTGGGCGCCCTAATCTTGGACGACGGCCGTAAACATGGGACGCCCACGGAGGGACGAGCCCCTACAGATTAGGACACCCGGCGATATTCTTCGATGGCTTTTT
The DNA here is from genome assembly GCA_046726175.1 of Acidobacteriota bacterium. Classification (GTDB taxonomy): domain Bacteria; phylum Acidobacteriota; class Blastocatellia; order Pyrinomonadales; family Pyrinomonadaceae; genus PSRF01. Next base: position 20,221 of record JBKPAC010000213.1, on the reverse strand, counting down.
TCCTCTCCCGCCCCATCTCGTTAAGTTTGCCAAGCCAACTCTTCTTCAAAGGCGCCAGCACATCCGTTAATGCCTGCGCCACCGCAAGATTGCGAAACCATTTTCTGTCGGCTGGGACAATGAACCAAGGCGCATATTCCGTGCTGCACTTGTTCAGAGCATCTTCGTACGCAGCGGTGTAATCGTCCCAGTATTCACGTTCTTTCCAATCTCCTTCTGACAGCTTCCACGCTTTCGTAGGATCCTTCTCGCGCTCGAGCAGCCTTTGCTCCTGCTCTTCTTTGCTAATGTGCAGGTAAAACTTCACTATGATTGTCGACGCATCGGCAAGCAATCTCTCGAAAGCATTAATGTGCTCGTAGCGGGCTTGCCACACATTTGGAGGAACGAGTTTATGAACACGTTCTACCAGTACGCTTTCGTAATGCGATCTGTTGAATACTCTGATGTAGCCTCGACCCGGTGTTTGAGCGTGTATCCGCCAGAGAAAATCATGGGCCAGCTCTTCCGACGTCGGAACTTTGAAAGACGCGACAGTACAGCTTTGGGAGTTTAAGGGACCTATGACGTGACGAATTATTCCGTCTTTACCGCTCGTATCGCGACCCTGAAGAACGATCAGCAGGCTTTCGGAGCCCGCTGCATACAGAAGCTCCTGTAGCTCTACCAGCTCGTCAATGTAACGCGCGGTCTCTTGCTCCGCCTTATCACGTTCCAGTCCAGCGCTCTCTCTCGGATCATAATCCTTCAGCTTTATCCGCCGTTCACCATCAACGCGATGTGCATATGCCATGGTTCGCCTGGTTTTAAAGCGGGTCTGTCAGAGACGGGTACTTAGAATTCAATACGTGTACTGCGTAGTCCTGCTGCGAAGACATTGCCGGCCGATGACGAGCAGTAGAACAAGCAGGATTACGAGGATTAGGCGCCCGTCGACATGCGACTCAGGAACGACATCGTTCGGGATCGGCGGAGCGGGTTCCACCCTGTCGATCGTATACGGCTGATTGTTCTCGAGGACCACGGCGCCAGTGAAGGGAGTTACGAGTTGGTACTGCACACCCAGTTGAGTTGTTTCCAGACTCTTCCTGATATCGACGCCGTTGATAGCGACTGGATCAGGTGTGGTAGCAAAGTTTTCGATTTGATCGTGAGCCCAGAGCCTGGCCAGATGCGCCGAAGTCTGCTTTATGTCGACTCCGGACGGCGGCTCGTTCCCGGATTCACTGAACCTCACGTACTCAAAAGCTTTTTCGCGTCCAGTCAGTTCGCCAAAGAGTTTTTCAAGATCAGACTGAAGGCTGCCCAACCGTGCAACCGTCCTGAGTGCACTCACACCGTCCAACGCGTCTTCCACCCGATCTGGACCAACGTTCGTCTGTATTGAGTAGAGACGAGGTCCGTTCGACCTGCGTAAACGCTGCTTGAGCGTTTCGATGCGTGTCAACTCAATTGGTTGAGGATTGTGGATCCAAACGATAGCTGTGTCTTGCAAATCTTCCGCAAGGTCCCACGCTCGAAGCACCGCCGGCACATTGTCAGCGCCACCTTCGAATTTTGTGGTGCGTATCAACGTTCCTATCAGTTCAGCGTCATTTGAGGCCAGGTTCCCGCCCTCTTCATATGGTCCGGTTCCGCCCGCAAGGAGCAAATGAACTTCGAGGTTCGTTGGAAGCGACTGCAACGCGGCACTGATCTGCGCTGCAAACTCGCGCATTTTCCGAGATGTGTCAACAACCAGGACCAATCGTGAAGGTGACGTATTTACTCGCTCACGAACGGTCTGGAGGATGATACTCTCTGCTCCTTTGTTTGGATCCTGAGTCCATACTTCTCTAATTCCGCTTCTTGCGAAGCGAATCGATGAGTCGGGATTTGATAACTCGCGGTCAACGATGCCACCACGTAGTGCGTGAAGACTCGTTAGCGGTACCTCGGATACCAGATGTTCGTTTTGCGATTGAAGCTGTGAATTCGACTCAATCCAGACAGAGTGTTTTAGATCATTCGCGATGCCAAAATTCCTGTCGACGAAATGTGGCAGTAGTAGTCTTTCGTAACCGAGATTCTCCAACAGAAGCGGAACAGTAATGCCAAGGCGAACCCTCGTTATTCCGTATGACGGGACGTGAAAGCAGCTCAGTAATATGCGGTCAGGTCCGGCTGTGGTTACGAGGACTGGATTGTAATACCAACCGGATTCGTTGGGGCGGTGGCTATTTATTTCCGCAAACTTTGCTTCACGCCAACCTCCCTCCCGCAGCAACGACACGCGCGAAACGACACCACCGGGCGGAAGTTGAATCTGCGTACGTGCTTCACGATTACCGCTGGATTGGTTTCTAAATACCAGCGTCCATTCCAGGTACGCCATACCAGCATCAGCGTCTACCGAGCCATCCATGTGCGAGTTACCCAGGCTCAAGCCATTTTTGTCTCCGGTAACATTATCGTTTTGTTGATCAGGGTCGATGTCTGACAGATCGGACGAGCCCCCGCTTAAGCGGCTCGGAGCAAGAGTCATATCGTAAGGCTGACCAGTGACGCGGTAATAGATCGCCTGAGCCTCTTCCGGCGTTAATTCACTCGGCTTTGATAAAGCGTAACCAAGCAGATCAATTGTGCGCCGTGTCTGCGGATAGCAGGCCCGCAGTAGGGCATCTCTGTTTCCGGCCGCGCGTAGCAAACGAATGCCCCTGGCTCTTCTCTCAGGCGATTCCGAGACTGCCATGCGAAGTCCAACACGCGTGAGAAATGCCGGAAGTTCTGCTAAAGCGACAAAACTAAATGCGATTGAAGTACACAAAATCAGACCGCGCGCTGTTAGCCAGAAGCTTTTGTGTGAACCAGGCACAATGGCGCGTATCAGGTGTTTACGCAAAACTAGACCAGCGATCAACGAAAGCAGCGGCGCCAGCGGGAGGAAACCGATTCCGAAGAAGAGAACCGCAATAGCTGCAATCGGTAATAGCCAAATGAAGACGAACGTATAAAAGAGCGATATTCCTATCGCGATCCCGTTAGCTGCGGCGAGAAATGTGCTTCGTGCGAGCTGCTGCCGACGAATCGCACGCCAAACTTGAAGATGGGCAAGAGGAACAAAGACTACGAGAACGACATGCCAAAACGTCGGAATAGGATCAACGAAGCGGGCACAGATGTGCGTCGTAGCTTCGACTGCGATCGCAATCAGAGGCAGAACCACGCCGGCAGGCACAATGAGCCAAGTCCAGCGCGTTCTCGGATGTCGGGCCTGATTCAACATCTTCGCTATGAACTACCTTCGATCGTGTATTCGAAATGATACGAGTGCTTGCCGTCAGCGATTTCAATTGTCATGCGGCCAGCTAATCCCGTGAGTTCACCTGTTCCTGAATCCGGAACTACAGTGACTGATAGCAGCGGTGCGCCGCGATTCATCGTGCCGCTATGCTGAAGCGCAAAAGTGCCGCGGCGGCCATTAAGCTGCCCGTTCACCTGTTCCATCGCCACGTAGCCCGCCGAGCCCTCAACCGCCGTGCTGATTGCGAGCATTTGGCCTTTGCTGGAACCTTCGAGCTCGCCGTGAAACTGCTTTTCAATTGTCATGCGCGCGATTGGAGGACCGACCGCATCGTCTGGTGGTTGAGGAGACAACTTCACATCGAACTCTCCGCTGGCACGAGTCATCATGTGCTCCCTTATCGCTCGTTTCCCGGTTTGTTGTTTTCCCGATTGTCTCGCAATCAGACAACCTGGTAAAGGAATAATCAGTCCGGCGATGAGTTGGTCTTCCACTGCTCTTAGTAGCGACTAACGCCAATGAAGTAACGATCTGTCGCTACGGCGAAATCGCCTTTCTTAAGCGGCGTCTTCAGGGTTTTCCACTCTGCCCCCGGCTGAATAGTTTGCCAGTGGTCCTTCGTGCCCACCTTGACGGGCATCGCAAAGCCCGGCTCATCCGCTTTCCAACGGTACGAAACCTCGTTATTTGCTTCATCAAATCTAAGCTCCAGCACCGGCAAAGCCGTGCGGCGCAAATATTGATTGAAAATCGGAGTCAGGTTGCTGCCGGTCTCCCGATTGAAAAAGGCAACCACATCCTCTGTCATGATGTTCTGGTACTTGAAACGTTGATAGAAGGCGCGCAGCATCGTCCACCAACGCTGATCGTTGTCAACGACGCTCCGCAGCGTGTTCAGAAACAATGCTCCTTTGAAATACATGTCCTGCGGAGGCGTTGCGTTCACACCCCGCTGCAAAATAATGGGTTGGCGATTCCTTACTTTCGCTTTATAGCCGTTCGTGTACTTCAAACCATCTTCAGGGCCGTACATGTATTCCACATAGAGACATTCGAGATATGTGGTCCATCCTTCATGAATCCACATGTCGGATCGATCGGCGGCACTGACGCTGTTTCCAAACCACTCGTGGCCACTTTCATGAATGATGATGAAGTCGAAACGCGGGCTAATGCCGACTCCGGTCCAATCACGTTCAAGATAACCATTGGCAAAACGATTACCGTAAGTGACCGCGCTCTGGTGCTCCATTCCTGAATAAGGCACCTCGATCAACTTGTAGCCGTCCTTTTTGAAAGGGTACTCGCCGAAGTAGTGCTGGAAGGCCTGAAGCATTCCTTTGGCCTGCGCGAACTGTTTCTTTGCTTTTTCCAGGTTTTCCGGCAGCGCATAAAAGTCGAGCGTCAGATCGTCAAGTCTGTCTGAGAAGTGTTCATACCGACCGATGTTCAGTGAGACGTTGTAGTTATTGATTGGATAATGGACCATCCAATCCCACCGCGTGAAGCCGTCGCCGAGATCAACCTTTCCGATAAATCTTCCGTTCGACACATCTACCAAATCGTTGGGAACTGCAACGCTGATTCGCATTGATTCCACTTCGTCGCGCCACTGATCTTTGTTGGGCCACCATATGCTCGCGCCTTCTTCTTCACATGCAGTATTAATCCAGGGTCGGCCAGAGGGGTCTTTCCGGAAAGTAATGCCTCCGAATCTTCCGGCTTCGACGGGACTTCCGGAATAGTAGAAATCGATCTCATAAACGCGTCCCTTGTGCAGGGGTTCCGGAAAGTCGACGAATACCGCTCCCAACTCACGTTCGAATTTCAGAGGACGCGGATCTCTGTGATTTCCTCCGAGCAGCAAAATCTTATCGATGTTCAGCTGATTCTGTAGGTCCAATTGGATTCGCCTATCGTCACTGAGCATGCGAAAGCGAATTGTGTTCTTGGCGCTGAGAAATTTCTTTTCCGGATCGACACGGATGTCGAGATGGTAGGACAACAGATCGTTATTCGCGCGGTAGCGGCCATACTCGCCTCGCAGAATGGCCGCCCGTTTATTAACTTCACTTGGTGGCGCCGACTGTGCAAAACCTGGCGCAGCCGTCAGAACCAACAATGCCAACAGGGCGACATGTTTCAAAATGGATCTTTGCATCCCGGATTTCACCCGCGGCTTTGGTCTCCTAAATTAGAAGCAACAAAACGCCGCTGACGATCAAAACGAACACCCATATCAAATCCAGATTGATCCACGCGCGATTAAGCAACGCAAGTCCGAACTTTTCATACACCAGGAGCGCAATCAATGCCGTGACTATGAGGTAGCCTGCGCTATGTACTCCGACTGCTTCGAGCCAACGCAACGCATCGCCAAAACCTGAAGCTTGATTTGACGAGCCATGCATCTCGTGCCCCGCAAGATGTTGCATGTGGGACCCCGACTCGAGCTGATTTCCCTGTGGCCAGCCAATCAGAACCGGCAATAGCATCAGCCCGGCTCCGTGTGCTGTAGCCATGAGGAAAGACCACGTCATCAAGTCACGGAAACCTACACGCATCCCTACCCACGAGGGATGCCTTGCTCGTATCAACCTGTACATGCCAAACGCGATGAGCAAGGCTGCGGCTATATAACGTAAAGCCGTGGCAGGCAGGTTCGCATGCGCAAGCCACATCACGGCGACTACGGCTCCAATTGAAAGTACATGTCCGAGGGCAATTGGAGGTATTGCATGCAGCACCGCCCGGCGACTCTTTTCTTGCAGGCCGAGGGCAACGGCGAAGAGCCATCCCATGGCAGGATTGATCCCGTGGTACGCTCCCAGCCCAAACAACGCCAGCCATGACCACCCGCTGCTCATGGATAGCAGAAGGAATCGGAGGAACAGTCTCCACCCTCGAGCCTGACCTGGTGACCGCGGTAATCACCAAATTCCACGAAGAAGTTCGGATCTAGATTCAGACCGCCCGCCGGATCTGCATCTACTTTAGCCATCCAACTCTGAATACCTTCGGGATAGAACTGCTCGTCCCAGGCATAGTAAAGCGAGTTGGTGAAGTAGACACGCTTCCCGTCTCGGCTTACCTCGACCATTTGCGGCGCGCCGTTCAACGGCTGTGAGCCATTGCGTGGGTGGGGTGTGCGACGAACAATGCCTCCGAGGTGTACTGAGCCCGTCTGCCGAGGATTGAATGGATCGGAAACATCGTACTGTCGTAATTCTCCCGTGCCCCAGCACGAAACATACAAGAAGCGATCATCGAGCGAGAGATTGATATCAGTAACAAGTGGAGGCACTGCTTTGAACCCTTGCAGCATCGGTGGCAACTGCTCGGCTTCAGCTGGCTCGGCGGGAATCTCAATGACTTTTCTAACGTTCCAACTTCCGTTTTCACGATGCCACAGCCAGATTGAGCTGGACAGGTCTTTAATTGAAACGACGACATTCACAAACCCGTAAGTTTTGGTGGGATCGTGAGCAGCTCGCAATTCGAGTGCTAACTGCTGCTCCGCGCCGAGATCAATAGTCTGCTGCAAGCGACGACGTCGCAGATCCCAGAAATGGAGCTGCCGCCCGTACTTGCTGTTGAGCAGTAGATCAGGTTGCAACCCGCCTTCGATCATGTTCGGAGTGCCCCACTCGCTCGTTACCATTGTGTCGTGCGCAAGATGCCACCAAAAGTCGTAAGCGAGGTATTGCGTACCACGATCAACTTCCCACTGGCCCAACACATCGAATGAGTCGTGGTCCAGCAAGAAGACGCCTCCCGGCCCTTCACCTTCTGGGGATCCAAGTGCGCTGACGTAGATTCCCTCTGGTCCGCAATGAGTCGTGTGAAATCGGGAGTAGCGAACGCGACCGAAGACTTCCTCTGGTTCGATTACTTTTACAATTTGCGGCTTGCGAGGATCGGGTTTGGTGTCAATGATGTGAATGCGTGACGAGCGCAAGCCCGGAACGACGAGATATCGTCTTTCGATGTGCGGGTGCGGCGCATAGGGACATAGCGCCGAACTGCACGCGTTCCATCCGAAGTGATGGAGCTCATCACCAGCCTCCGGCATTTCGACCTGGCCCACAGTCGAACCGGAGTCTACATCCACAACGACTATTTTATCGGGACGTCCGTCCTTTTTTGGATTGAAAACTGCAACGTACGCCAATGTCTCCTGCGGCGCCTGCATTGCCAGTCGGGGGGAGGGATAAAACGTCGGGTCAGGTTTCCAGAGTGCCATGGTGCTCTCCTTTCGCGAGGATTCAAATGAAATTGTGGTATGGGACGAAGTTTTACTTCACCCACTCGTCAGCTATCTCAGTTTCAACTTTGACGGGCACCGTCTTCAGATACTCCTCGCCGGCGACACACATTGCGTGCTCGACCTTTTGCGCAATCTCCTGAGCATTGTCCTCGTCTGCCTCCACCACGATCTCATCGTGAATTATGTTCACGATTTGTGCGCTGGTGTTGCGCAGCTCGTCGCTTAATAGTCGCAAGGCGCGTTTCAGGATGTCTGCACTCGTGCCCTGGATCGGTGTGTTCTTGCCGTTGCGCTGAGTCATCGAGATCTGCTGGCGATCCTGATCGTCATAGCGGAATCGAACCAGCCGTCCCGACGCCGTTCTTGCCTGCCGGTCTGTTACCGCACGATTTGCAGCCTCGCGCAGATAATTGTCGAGCCGCCGATAAGTCGAGAAGTACCGTCGCAGAACATCCTCAGCCGACTGCAGCGTGAGCCCGGTCATGAGCGAGAAACGCTGAGCACCAATCCCGTAGACCACGCCAAAGTTCAAACGCTTAGCAAAATCGCGTTGTTCCTTGGACACCTGATCGGGTCCAATATTGAAAACCTGTGAGGCAGTCACACGGTGAAGGTCAGCGCCTGAGTTGAACGCATCGATGAACCCCTGATCGCCTGAAAACTCCGCGAGGATGCGTAACTCTATCTGAGAATAGTCGGCGATTACCAGCTTTCGTCCAGCGGGATAACCCGAAAAACAACGGCGGTATTCAACAGTGTGTGGCACCTGCTGAATATTCGGATTTGTACATGAAAATCTTCCCGTCGGCGCCCCGATTTGACGAAAGTCTGCGTGCAGGCGCCTGGTCACAGGGTTGATGAGATCGATCATATTCTGACCGTAGCTCGTCAAAGCTTTTTGCACCGTGCGGTACTCCAGCAACTTTTCGATCACCGGGTATTGAGCTGCCAGTGGCTGTAGCTTCCAATTACGCGTCGAATCAGGCACGGGTATACCGAGCCGGTTGAGAGCTTGTGTCAATTGCTGATGCGAGTCGAGATTGATTTCGTCCCGCTGTGGTCCGCCAAAGAGGGATCCTTGCGAAGATTCTTCCGCCAGGATTTCCTGCAGTTCATCCGCAAGAACCGCTCGTCGTTTTTCAACTATGGCAAGCTGCTCGAGCCAACGATCTTTGTGCATGTAGAACCCAGCCAGCTCGAGATCGACGACGGGCATGACACACTCGAACTCGAGTTGAGCGCACTTTACGAGTGAGTCCGACTTCAGTTTTTCAATCAGCCTTTCGCGAAGCGGTAGCAGCACAGCTGCATCGCGCGCGGCATAAGCGAGCTGGGCTTCAGATAGCTCGAAATTCCAGTTGCTCAGACGCTCGCTCTTATCAATGACCTCATTCAAAAAGCGTGACGCAACAGTCTCGAGGCCGTGTCGCTCTTCAATATCACCCGCTCCAATGAGCTGGCTCGCCAACAGCGTGTCGAATAGACCACCGATACTGGCACCGAGCTTGTACTTGATGAACTTCGCGTCGAACTTTGCGTTGTGAGCTACCTTGATCGGTCGCGGCGCCTGCAGCAATGCGCGCAACGGCCTGAAAGCATCCTGATTCAGTACGTCTCCATTCCCAAACGCGTCCAGATCAACAATGTGCACTCCGTTCGACGCCGCCAGCTGGATGAGGCGCAACCGCGAAGTGTAAGGATCCAGATCAGTCGTTTCGGTGTCTAGTCCGATTGCCGGTTGTGATGCGAGAAACTCGACAGTGTGACGCAGTTCGTCAGCCGTCCTGATAACCTTGTAATCTGTGTTCATTAGCTGACGGCAATCTTAACTCCGCTCGGGTTGTATCATGTAACGCGAACATCTGTTGTACGGACGGTCAGCAAGAGAGCTGCCGAGGTAACACCGATTGCTGCGCTGACGAGAAATGCGGTTGCTGGTCCCCGCCAGTCCCAAAGTGTACCCATCAGGAGTGAAGCAGGAAGTACTGTTATGCCGAACGCAAGGTTGTACAAGCCAAACGCAGTGCCGCGTTGCTCCGGTCTGACGAGGTCTGCGACGAGAGCTTTTTCGGCCCCTTCAGCGAGACCGAAGTAGATTCCATAAACGAGAAAAAGAGCCCAGGCCCACTGACTGCTGCTCACAAATGCAAAGCCCGCGTACACCGCCGCGTAAAGTAACCATCCCGACAAGATAAGCCGGCGACGACCCATTCGATCCGAGAGGTCTCCTCCAATCAGCGAGCTGATCACTTTGGTCGTATGGAGTGCTGCCCAAAGAAGAGGGATAGCGGCCACCGAAACACCTGCATCGCGAGCTCGCAATATCAGGAAGCCGTCCGAAGAGTTCGAAAGCGTGAAAAGCGCGACGATCAACAGGAAGCGTTTGAAGTTACCGTCGAATCCTTGCAGTGAGAGTGTAAGTCGCGGCCGTTGTACTGTACTTTTATGAACGTGTCGCGACTCGCGCATGAAAAATATAGCGACGAGCACGGCAGCTAAACCGGGTATCGAGGCTAGGAGGAACAATCTGCCGAATTCTGTTCGTGTCGGCGATTCGCGATTTACGACCAGCAGGTACACAAGCGCGTAACCGATCAAAGGTCCAATCACCGCCCCGAAGTGGTCCATCGCACGGTGAAAACCAAAGGCAAGACCGCGCTGATGCTCGTCAACAGCGTCTGCGATTAGTGCGTCGCGCGGTGCGCTGCGTATGCCTTTACCGACACGATCCGTTAGGCGGATAACGAGTACTTGATGCCAGTTACTAGCAAACGCAAGCATGGGCCGGACAATATTCGCGACTCCGTAGCCTGATACGACCAGCAGCTTCCGTTTTCCAATCCGATCGCTTAAGTGACCCGAAAATAGTTTTAATAAGCTTGAGATTGATTCAGCAGTGCCTTCGATCAAACCAATCGCTTTGGCTGACGCTCCCAACGTGGAATAGAGGAAGAGCGGCAGGAGGGGGTAGATGATCTCGCTGGAAATATCGTTGAGGAGACTAACAACCCCTACGGCGAAAACATTGCGCGGGAGCCGGCGGTAGCGTCGCCAGAGTCCGGGATACGCCTCGTCGAGTTTCACTGGCGCAATTTCCGGTTCGAATTGATCGGTAGCTTCGGTGTCGGCTTCCCGCATGGTTCTGAAAGTTCAGTGGGAACCGCGACGAGTCGGTGATGAACGAGGTGCAGCTTCTCGCGACGAGTGCCGCTCGAACCAGCCTTGCCACCAGCCGAGAGTGACAGTGATCAGGATAGCCAGTAACAGAAGACCTGCGAGTAACAAACGGAATGCAAAACGAAGTAGACGTCTGGCGACAATCATGAGAATGACAATCAGACCAATTCCTATAACGAGAATAGTGCTGAATTCCATCCTCCTAAGAGACGTTACTCCTTTCGATAACCGGCGCGGACAACAGTCTTGATGTTGCCCCGCACGTTAAAGTCGCCTTCAAGATCGACACTCAGCGGATCGCACGCGCGGACAAAGTCCTCGAGGATCACGTTCATTACGTGCTCGTGAAAGATCTTTACGTTTCGGAATGAATTGATATACAGCTTCAAACTCTTGAGCTCGATACAACGATTGTTGGGAATGTACTCGAGCTTAATAGTTGCGAAATCGGGAAAATCAGAAAATGGACAGATACAAGTAAACTCCGGAATCTCAAAATTGATTTTTATCTCGCGGCCGGGGAACTCATAAGGAAACGTATCGAGTGGATAAAGATCCATCTCTTCTCGAGGCGTCGACTTGATCTCAAGATTCTGTTGATTGGTAGGGGGTAAAACGACGTCCGTGGTAGCCATTAATACTCAACTCCTTGGGGTTTTAAGGATAAGTTACCACGGTGGGCCTTCGGACTCATACGACCGAGGACGAAGAGGTGGCCTGGGTGGCCGCCCTACCGCGAACAGCTTCACGAGAATCAGACCGGCAACGAAGCCACCAATATGCGCCGCATAAGCGACTCCTCCCTGTGCTGCGCCCTGTCCGAGTACGCCCAGACCGCTGACCAGCTGGAACACAAACCACATTCCTATTGCCACCCAGGCGGGTACTTCAGTGGCGAAGTAAAACTGCAGTACGGTCACGCGGCGATGCGGGAAGAGTAGGATGTATCCGCCGAGTACTCCTGAAATCGCACCTGAAGCTCCGAGACTCGGTATTAACAGTGCATTGGGATCCGTTGCTGTCGCCACTGTCGTTATCACGTGCGCCAACGATGCAAGGAGACCAGTCGTAAGGTAGAACACCAGGTAACGAACGTGGCCGATACGATCCTCTACGTTGTCACCGAAGATCCAAAGAAACAACATGTTGCCGGCGATATGTGCGAGGCTGCCGTGCATGAACATCGACGTGATTAGAGTCAGGTAGACGCTTACCGGTGTGGGCTGCAGTCCCGGAATCAGCAAGCGCTGCCCAGTCAGTGGATGAATGATGATATGGCTTTCGGTGACTACGTCGCGGCCGGTGATTATCTCGAGCGGAACTGTGGAAAACGCGTTCGTAAATAATTCGTTCGTGCCTAACCCTTGCAAAAAAACGAAAACAAAGATGTTGAGAGCGATGATGGCATAGTTAACTATCGGAGTGCTGGTAAGATCAGAGTTGTCATCATACAGCGGCAGAACCATGGGCGTAGCCTCAGCTTCCTAAATCAAAACTGCCTGAAGCGAGTGGCGAGATTATCGCGCCACTGTTGCCAAAGTGCCATCGCCGCGAACCGGTCGCATAGGTCTATTCTTTAAGCATCCACAATACCCGCTTGAACAATCGCAGGTTTGTGCGGTTGCATCAGCTCGTAGCCTTCCGAGCGAGCAACGTAAGTAGCTGCCGTGAGATCACCGGTGACATTGAGGGTGGTGCGGCACATGTCGAGAATCCTGTCGACACCGAGAATAATCGCGATCAAAGCTGGATTTACTCCAATTGTTACAAGTACGCCGATAATGAACGGGATAGAACCTGAAGGCACACCTGCAGTACCGATTCCACCCAGTATCGCCAGGTATACGACCATCAACTGCTGACCCAACGAAAGATCAACTCCAGCAAGTTGGGCCAGGAACAGAACCGTGACACCTTCGTACAATGCGGTACCGTTCTGGTTAGCAGTGGCTCCAACAGTCAAAACGAAGCTGTTGATCTCCTGAGGCACGCCCAGGTTTTCTTCCGAAACCCTCAGTGCTGTCGGCAACGTTGCGTTCGAGGAAGAAGTTGAAAACGCCGTCAATATCACCGTCTTGATTCGCCGGAAAAATTCCAGTGGATCGAGCCGAGACAGGAAATAGACCGACAGCGAATAGACGCCGAACATGTGCAACGCAAGCCCAAGAAGCACAGTCAGCACAAACCATGCGAGCGCTTGCAACAGATCGAGCCCAAACCGCGCTGTGTTGTTAAAAAGCAAGCACGCCACCGCATACGGAGCAAACTTCATAATCATCTCGATGATCTTTGCGGTGATTTCGTAAAGCGCTTCAAGGCCGCGCAGCAGTGGCCCAGTAACTCGAACCGGAATGAGGGTGATCGCAATTCCGATCACCAGCGCGAAGAACATCATATGAAGCATGTTCGGATTCTCGCCGGCGACAGACGCAATTGGATTCTTCGGCACAATCGTCTCGACAACAGCCATCAGAGGCTTTGGTGTCGCGGCGCTTGCTTTCTTTGCGTCCTCAACACTTTTGGTGGCGTCGGTTGAATAGCGTTGCTGCAATGCTGCAGCAGTACTCGGATCGATTCTCGTGCCGGGTTTGATCGTGTTCGCCAGCGTGAGACCGATAACAACGGAAATGCCTGAAATCACCAGGCAATATCCAAACGATTTAGCTCCGACGCGGCCCAGTTTTCTAATGTCACCTATTCCCGCAACGCCTACGACTAACGACGAAAACACCAGCGGTACCACGATCATCAAAAGCAGCCTTAGAAAGAGCTGTCCAATGGGGTTGGTGATGTTGTCGACGATCCAAACAACGCGCGGGTGGTCGCCGCCGACAGCAAAGTTCACGGCGACTCCCGCTATCACTCCTACGGCAAGCCCAATCAGAATGCGGGTGTGAAGCGGAAGACCTTTTGGCTTATCAGGAGTTTCTTCATCGAGGTCCGTTGTTACTTCACGCTCGAAGGCGTCCGGATCAATCCGCGGCTTCTTTGTCGGGTTGTTTTCGCGTTCTGGCATAAATGTTTAGCTTCGGAGGTTAGCGGCCCCAACGAAGTTTGTCTCTGAGAACTTCGAAATAGTTGCGGTTGGCCGGTTGGACCAGATTGAAGGTAGTTTGACTCTTGCTAATGACGACGCGATCTTCAGGCTTCAGAGGAAAGCCCACCTGCCCATCGAGCGTCAGTGCCACATCTTCGTTCTCTGTTTTCAGACGTAGTTCGATAACAGACTCATCCGGTACGACGATTGGACGGTTGGAAAGCGTAAACGGGCAAATCGGAGTGATCACGACTGCCCGCATCGAAGGATAGATGACTGGACCACCTGCCGACAGATTGTATGCGGTGGATCCTGTAGGAGTGGACACGATCAAACCATCTGCCCGAAACGAGTTCACAAACTGACTGTTCATGTAGGCTTCGATTTCGATAATTCGTGCCAGCGCCGACTTGTTAATTACCACGTCATTGAGAACACGGTTCTTAGTGAGCGGCTCGTCACCACGAAGAAGCTGGACTGCGAGCATCACTCTCTGCTCGAGACGATAGTCTCCGCTAAGAATCGACTCGAGCGCTGTGTAAAGTTCCTCGATGCGAAACTCGGCGAGATAACCGAGGCCGCCGTAGTTGACACCGAGCACAGGGACTTCTTTGTTGCCGAGCATCCGTGCAGTGGCGATCATCGTCCCATCACCGCCGAGCACAAGGATTAAATCAACGCTGTCCGCGAGATCTTCCGGTGTAATTTCCTTAACTGGACAACCGGTCTCGTGCTCAATCCGCTCTCGTTCAATCTCAGGTCCGCCGACAATTTCGATAGCTCGCTCGGCCAGCCATTGGGTCAACTCACAAAGACGCGTCAATGCATCCGGCTGGTGAGGCTTAAGCACAATGCCGATACGCTTGATGGACGTCGTCTTCATATTTTGAAAAGGAGAGGCACAGATTACACAGCGTGGCCCTCAGTCCGCAACCTGATAGTGCGCAAGAAACTCGACGTTGCCCTCGGCTCCCCGAATGGGCGACTCTATGACTTTCGCTTTGGTTAGTCCCAACTGAGCTGCCGCAGCGTTAACCTCATCAATGACGCGAGCATGCTTCTCTGGCTCGCGCACGATTCCACCCTTGCCCACTTCTCCGCGACCGACTTCAAACTGTGGCTTAATCAATACGATCACGCGTCCGCCGGGAGCTAACAAAGAAACAAGTGCAGGAAGGATCTTCGTCACCGAAATAAATGACACATCGATCGATATCAAATCAAACTTTTCTGAGAAGTCTTCCGGACTCAAGTGGCGCGCGTTTACACTTTCGCGCACTTCCACTCGTGGATCCTGGCGCAGCCTCCAATCGATCTGATTGTGGCCCACGTCAACCGCTACAACCTTTCGCGCGCCGTGCTGCAACAAGCAATCGGTGAAGCCCCCAGTCGAAGCTCCCACATCAAGACACGTCAACCCTTCAACCGGAACTTCAAAATTGCGTAGCGCCGCCTCGAGTTTCAGGCCGCCACGCCCAACGTAGCGCGAAACAGGATCATCGCCGTGTTTTATTCGAATTAGACCGTCGCAGGAAACAAGATCAGAAGGCTTCGCAACACGTTGTTCATTAACGAGCACAAGCCCCGCCATGACAAGGGCCTGGGCCTTGGTCCTCGATTCAGCAAGTCCCCGCTCGACGAGCAGCTTGTCGATACGCTCGCGATTCATTCAGCGGGAGTTTATCGGTTTGAGTTCGAGAATTCGACTGGCGTAAGACTTATCAGAGGAAACCGGAAGGGCTACGCCGGGCAATTTGAGAGAATTTAAGGTCGGCAGGTTGAAACCTTAGGCCTGCCTTCTGGTTACTGCGCGGGGCGAGTCCGCAACTCCCACTTCACATGCACAGTCTCGGCACAGCCAAACGAGAATATGCTCGGCATCCGACCAAAAGAAGGAGCTCACCTTTCCCGCCATCTGAACGGCTCGATCGACGGGCAATCGTTGGAGTGCTTGAAGATAGAAGACACCATTGTAGTATTCACCCTCGACGCCGTCATCCTGATGAATGCACTCCCGCTCACGAAACATCTGTTTCTTCATAAATGCACCTTTTGCCAGAGCACTTCACGCGAACATACTTTCGCGCTAGGGACAAGTTTTGTCAGGGAAAACGTCGGGGTCTTTACTGCTGTGAGAGAGTTACTTACGGGGCGCCAAATGGCTAAACTTGCAAGTCAATGACTAACCTCATTGCTCGGCGTGATAATGCCATTCGCCCAACAGCCAGTCAACTATTGCAACCGAAATGCAAAGAAAGGTTGATCGGATTCGACAAAGTTGATGCGCTTAACTCGCTCAGTCTAGCGACAATTGTGTGCAGCGCTGTGTGACAAACCCAGCTTCATGGCCGGCGGCGGCCTTCGAATATGTCGTTGATCCTAAACACGTCGTCGCGATCGCCAGCGCGGCGCCACTCCTCTCTTCGAGCACGACGTTCAAGTCTTCGTTCCTCACGTCGTGCTTGCCGGAGACGCCACTCTTCGATCTGCGACTCGGAATCATCAGAATTGGCATCTTCCACAGGGACAGCAACGGTACGCTTTCTCTCCGGCTCAGTCTTTTCAGAATTATCTACGGCCACTTTGATCTTTGGAGCCTGCCGTTTCGTCTGCGCTGTGTTCGGTTCCGAGTCACTTGCAGTCGAAGGGACTACGCTGTCCTGTGTCTTTTCAGTGGCTGATGCGGGTCCCTGTGCAGTGACTTCGGGTTCCGAAGCAGCCTGAGTCTCTTTGGACTTTCCGTTTCGTGAAATCACTAAACCGGCGGAGATCACCAATGACATCAAACCCAGACCAATAGCTCCGCGCTGCCACTTAAAACGCGCTTTGGACTTCTCCTTGGAAACCTCCGCGAGTGGCACGACGGGTCGCGCCGAGAGCAACGTCCGCTCGTCGTCAAATCGCGGCGTTGGCAGGTCTCTGAGTTCAGATCTGTTGCTCAATTGCATAATGGTTTAGTGTTCCGCCTCAGATCTCGACACAACGAAATTTTGAGCAACTAGAAGGCCACACAGACTAAAGCTGTAATCACTGGGATTTAGCTTAAGGAGTGCAGGATGTGGGAGGGTTTTGGAACGATATGGTGTATTACCATGTGACCATCTGACTCTTAGGTGTGGCGCGCCGGTGATCCAATACCTCGATGGTCTCTTTGACTCGAGTGTAGATTCCATCGACGTCAAGCCCGTACTTGGCGAGAAGCAATTTTGGATCGCCGTGGGTTACGAGCCGGTCTGGAATCCCCATGCGGACAACATGAACCCGATCCTGTAGGCCGTTCTCTTCCATCAACTCGAGCACTGCGGATCCGAATCCGCCCGCGAGGTACGCTTCTTCGACGGTAACGATTAGTCGTTTTGTGCGTGCCACGGCGAGAAGAAGCTCAGAATCGAGAGGCTTCACAAAACGAGCGTTCACCACAGTAGCTTCAATTCCATCTTTGGCCAGGTGCTCAGCTGCTTCTAAAGACGGATGTACCATAGAGCCGTAGGCAACAATTGCGACTTCACCGCCGCCGTCCCTGAGCAATTCGCCTTTTCCGAGCTCGAGAAGACGCGGCTCGCGATCAATGGGAACACCGATTCCGTTTCCGCGAGGGTAACGCATCGCGGCCGGACCAACGTGTTCGATCATCGTCAGCATCATGTCACGCATTTCACCTTCGTCCTTCGGCGCCATCACTACGATATTTGGCACTGGACGAAGGTATGCAATGTCAATCAAACCATGATGTGTGGGACCATCACCGCCAGCTATCCCCCCTCGATCCAGACAAAACTTCACATTCAGATTTTGAATGCAGACGTCATGGACCAGCTGGTCGAAACCTCGCTGCAGAAATGTCGAATAGATCGCGCATACAGGTTTTAGACCTTCGCACGACAGTCCTGCTGCAAAAGTCACACAATGCTGTTCCGCAATACCCACGTCGAACGAGCGATCAGGAAACTTCTCGAGGGCCTGACAGACGCCGGTTCCATCCGGCATTGCAGCAGTCAAAGCAACGATGGCCGGATCTTTCTCCATTAGCTCGCAAAGCGTCGATCCGAAAACAGAAGTATACGTAGGCGCTTTTGCAGCTGCTTTGATTGGTTTGCCTGTTTTCAGATCAAAAGGTCCGGTCGCATGCCAGCGGTAATAGTCAGTTTCTGCTTCCGGATAACCTTTTCCTTTGGTCGTAAGCGCATGGACGATAACTGGTCCATCCTTTATTTGTTGTGCTTCTCTGAGCGCGGCAACCAACGCACGTGGATTGTGTCCATCGATGTAGCCGATGTATTTGAATCCCAGTTCGCTTACCAACGCACCCGGCAGCACTGCCGCAGCGATGGCGTCTTTCATCGTCTTTGCCGCATGGTGCAGCCGCTCACCGACTGAAGGAATGGATAACAGAGTTTCTTCGACTTCATCTTTGAATCGATGGTAACCCTGAGCATTACGGAGTCGATTTAGATATCCGGTCAACGCACCGACAGCGGGCGCGATCGACATTTCGTTATCGTTCAGGACTACGATCAGTCGAGTCTTCAAATGGCCGGCTTGGTTGATTGCTTCCATAGCCATACCGCCGGCAAGTGAAGCATCACCGATCAAAGCGACAACATGGTGGTCCTCGCCTTTTCGATCGCGGGCGATGGCCATTCCCAAAGCAGCGGAAATGGACGTCGATGCATGACCAGCTCCAAATGTGTCGTACTCTGACTCTTCACGCCGAAGGAATCCACTGATCCCTCCGTACTGTTTGATCGTTGCGAGCTGGTTGCGGCGTCCGGTGAGAATCTTGTGCGCATAAGCCTGATGGCCCACATCCCACACCAGGCGATCTCGCGGTGTGTCGAAAGCGTAATGAAGAGCTACTGCGAGCTCTACCGCTCCCAGTGAAGCGCCGGTGTGCCCGCCCACGCGAGACATTGTTTCCAGGATGTACTGGCGAATGTCATCAGCAACGGTTTGTAATTGATCTGAACGGAGGCGCCGCAAGTCGGCGGGACAGTTGATTGATTCAAGAAGACTCATGTTGTCACGCATTGTAACCTGACCATGGAGCTTTGACTATCTAACAATTTCTTCACAAGTGCTTGAAGCTACTGTGATTATCCGGTTTACGCGAGCGGCCGATCTCGGTTCATCTTTGCCGCACAAAGTACTCTGCACGAATCCCTACCAGCTTGTCAAATCTTTTTTTGAGCCGTCGCTGCGGTCCGCTCGTCTAAATCTGTGTAGTGAAGGTGCAATGGGTCGGAAAACCAGTAATTAAGGAGTAGTCGAATGTCTCTACGAACGATCATCGGGGTATTGTGCTTGAGTTCAACGCTCGGCGTCGTCACGTTGGCTCATGAGCCGCAAGCCCCAACAACCACCCAAACATCGGAATTCCTACAACGGAGAGAAGGCCCAAGGCGAATGAGAGGCCAGGGTTTTGACAGGAAGCACCGGCGCGGTTTCGGTTTAGCAGATCTGAACCTCACAGACGCACAGAAAGAACAAACGAAAGCCATCCTGCAACGTCATCTCGACAGTACCAGAGCGCAGCGAGAGGAACTGTTGAAGCTTCGCGAAAAACGACAGGCCGAAAGTTTCACAGCGGAAGACGGCGCAAGAGCCAAAGAGTTACACCAACAGCTGCGCGATTCGATGCAGGGAGTTAGAGGAGAACTCGCGAGTCTGCTAACCCCCGAGCAGCGCACTCAATTCGAGCAGATTCAAAGCCAGCGGATGGAACGACAAAAAGAGAAACTCCAACGACGCGCCTTCCGCAACCGAATTCCTCGCCAATAACCACAGTTATGCAGATTAGACTTTCGGTGTAATCTGCGTAATCTGTGGACATGAATTTCACCCTGCGCAAAATGGCGGCCACTGATTGGGAAACGGTGGTCGCCATCTATCTTGAAGGCATCGCGACCGGCGAGGCCACCTTTGAAGTCAACGCTCCTTCATGGAACGACTGGGACGCCACTCATCTGCCGTTCGCTCGACTCGTGGCGACTTCACCCGATGAGCGAGTGATTGGCTGGGCTGCCCTCTCCAGAGTTTCCAACCGCCCGGTTTATTCAGGAGTGGCTGAAGTCAGCGTTTACGTTGTCGCTGATGTGCGCGGACTTGGAATTGGCAAAGCTTTACTCGAAGAGTTAATTCAAGAATCTGAAGCAAATGGCGTCTGGACATTACAAGCAGGCATTTTTCCAGAGAATCATTCCAGCGTTGCGCTTCACCGGAGTCTTGGGTTCAGGCTTGTTGGAAGACGTGAACGAATTGGCAGGCAGAACAACCGGTGGCGAGATACCGTTCTCCTCGAGCGCCGCAGCAGAATTGTCGGTACTGACTAAAAGGAACTCAACGCGGGCTGCACTCGTAATCAGCACCAAAGGCTGGCAACGAGCGGCAATGGGCTACGACCAGTACAACATCGAATTGCTTTTCAAAGCCCTCGCAGATCGAACGCGACTGCGGTTAA
>JBKPAC010000212.1:0-5897 GCA_046726175.1 Acidobacteriota bacterium | reverse complement strand
GCCGTTGTCTTTGTCGGTGCTGATGTCCCCGTTCTGGCAAAACGCGCAGCGCATATTGCACGAGGTGAAAAAGATCGTCCCCGATCCCCGATCCCCACGATAGACCAACTCTTCGCCCTGGTGATGGAAGAACGTGGACACGCGCGAGTCGCCGGCGAGCTTGCAGGTGCCAAGCTTCGTACCTTGACGGCGATCGACTTGGCAGTCCCAGCGGCAGAAGTTGCAGTGACTGAGCATTCGCTGGCTTAGCTCCCTACAGAGATCAAGCAGGTTGGGCTGTGCCAAGGGTGAGTCCCGCAAGTCGTCAGCTCCAGCGCGAATTCCATACCACAGATTTAGAAATTCAGGAGTCTTGGCTGCGAGCTCTTCCCATAGAACTTCTTCGGAAGCGTCCGCCAGAGAAACTTCGATAGCGACGTGTCGCGCGATGCGGAACTTGGCTGGCATCACGTTGTCGGCTACGTGACGGTACCAGGGGAGTCGCCCGCGCATTTCCTCATCTTGCCAAAGCCCAAGGTTGCTCAACTCGCTCATTGTCTCTGTCGTAACCGCCTTCGAAATTCTATGATCCCAGCAAAGAGTCGCGTAAGGCAAGGAGACTCAAGTCGCCTCGCGTGAAGAATTGAGTTGACACTTGGAACGTGACGTGCCGCCTGAATGAAGGCTGTGCGTCAAACCAGGAAAAGGTTATGGGCCGAAGCTGCACCTGGTGAAACGAAATGGAAAACGGCTCAGGGCGTTTCAGTTGGGCGCGCGGCTCAGTTTTTGAGCATATCAAAGGATCGTCTCAACGTTCTTCGAGAACGAAATTCGCTAGTGGACCAATTCTTTGCGGCAGATTTGTGACGTGAATACCCGGCAACAGATATGAATGGCGATTAGTAGGTGTACTCCGAAGCGGCTGCAACCTGTGTGAAATGTTAATAGATCTAAAGAGCCGTGACTGGATCGAACCCGCTTAACGTCTTTAATAGAACCCACTAGAATCGTGTACACTCTCAGTCCTTCCTAACTTCCCCTAGTTGGCGTAGTTACTACTGCCACATATTCTCAACGCAATCCCGCATGAGCACCGGAGTAAAAGAAGGAACAAAACTCGGTCGTTACGAAATACGCTCGCAACTTGGCGTGGGCGGAATGGGCGAGGTTTACCTCGCACACGACTCGAGACTCAATCGCACAGTCGCGGTAAAATCCCGTGAGTGGCCATGAGGAACGCCAGACAGGACGAAGAGTCGACACTGAAATTGTCCAAATCGGCGCGCGCTTGGATGGCACACCCACACGCTGGCGGTACACTGAAATCACCGCCAATTCATTCCGCTGCATAGGCGAAGCGCTTGCACCTGACGGAAAGACGTGGATACTCGAAGGCGAGTTCAGAGCGCGCCGTCTCTGATATTGATAATGCCGTAGGCTAAAACCTTCCCAGCACACCTCATCGTCCTGAATACTGACCACTAGCTCGATCGTGCCGCTTGGCAGAATCCGTTCTTTCCGAGATGCCTCTGCGTCAACGCCTCTGCGTCAACAGCAATCCAAAACGAATTCGTTAAGTGGCGGTTCTGGACGATAAGAGAGAAACGGGCATTTGATGTTCAGAATTCTACTACAACCTAGTGCGACG
The DNA here is from genome assembly GCA_046726175.1 of Acidobacteriota bacterium. Taxonomy (GTDB): domain Bacteria; phylum Acidobacteriota; class Blastocatellia; order Pyrinomonadales; family Pyrinomonadaceae; genus PSRF01. Next base: position 4,270 of record JBKPAC010000212.1, on the reverse strand, counting down.
AATTCTGTGCACCGAGAATGACAACTAAGTTGTGAACCGACCGACACAAATTCACGCCAGAGGATATGCAGGCCTTTGTTTGATTGCCTCGAATGCCTCTAAGATTACGTTGGGAGGTTTAATAAATGAATAGGTTGAAAGGAAAATACGTGCTGATTACCGGAGCCTCACAGGGGTTAGGTGAAAAACTAGCAGTCGACTTCGCGCGGGAAGGTGCCGTCGGGATAGCCATCGTGGCTCGCCGGCTTGCCGCTCTCGAGAAAGTCCGAGATCGAATCAAAGAGATCGCGCCAGAAACGTCGGTGCTGGTAATTGATGCAGACCTCAGTCGCGAAGATGATATCGAGCGGGCTGTCGCGACGACACTTCGTGGTTTTAATGGTCGACTTGATGTGCTGGTCAATAACGCCTCAGACATCGGCCCGACACCACTTCCTTATCTTTTGGACTATCCGCTCGATGATTTCCGCTCGGTCATCAACACAAATCTGATAGCGCCGTTTGTGATCATCAAGAAAGTGCTGCCGGCGATGATTGAAGGCGGAGGATCGATCATCAACGTGACCAGTGACGCTGGTCGCACCGGTTATCCTGGCTGGGGCGCTTATGGCATCTCGAAGTTCGGCCTGGAGGGTATGTCGCAAACCTGGGCGGCCGAGCTTGAAGACAGTGCGGTGCGTGTTAATTACGTTGATCCCGGCGAGATGAATACAGAGATGCATCGCAAAGCTGAACCAGAAGAGGATCCTGCACAGTGGGCCGATCCGTCGGAGGTTACTGAAGTATTTATCTATCTGGCCTCGGACGAGTCACGGGAGGTCAACGGGCAGAGATTTGAAGCTCAAGAGGAGAACTGGGGCCAGAAGACGGCAGCCTCGAGTGCTTGAAATATGACTGGTTCAGCTCCTTTCTCTTTCACGCTTCCCCCCGAACTGTCGGCGAGAGAGCCCCCTGAACGACGGGGATTGGCACGCGACCATGTCAGACTCATGGTGATTAACCGGGCTACTGGCGAGGTTGAGCATACGCGATTTGATCATCTCGGTGAGTTTCTACGTTCAGGTGACCTGCTGGTCTTCAACTCCAGTCGCACTCTGCCTGCTTCGCTCCAGGGTTGTCCCGCACAGGGTGGGCCATGTATCGAAATTCGCATCACCGAACATCTTCCTGATGATTCGTGGTTAGCGCTGCTCTTGTGTCAGAACGGCGATCCTTTCTCGTGTGGACTGCGCCCCGGAATGCAGATCACTTTGGGCGACAACTTAACTGCAACAGTGAGTCAACGCCACGAACGCATCCCCAGGCTCTGGACGCTGACGTTTTCCCAAAAAGGTGTTGAACTGATCAATACGCTCTACCGGTTAGGTCGACCAGTTAGATACGAATACGTCTCAGCGCCCTGGGGACTCGATTATTACCAGACAGTTTACGCACGCGAACCGGGCTCAGCCGAAATGCCGTCAGCAGGTCGTGCTTTCACCTGGAAACTGCTCTTCGATCTACAACGAAGTGGGATCGAGATGGCATACGTAGTACTTCATGCCGGACTCTCTTCTTACATGGACGATGAATTGGACGCGACAAATCCAGTTTCTGAAGAAGAGTACTATGTTAGTCAGAGAGCAGTTGAGAAGATTAACAACGCGCGCAAACGCGGCAGCAGAGTGATTGCCATTGGAACAACTGTCGTGCGGGCATTGGAATCCATGGTCGACGAGTCAGGAATAGTTCAGTCAGGGCATGGTTATACACAACTAAAGATCACTGCTCGCCATAAGCTCAGGGCGGTAAGTGGTCTACTAACTGGTTTGCATGAACCGGAAGCGAGTCACCTGGACCTACTCACTGCTTTTCTACCCGCTGAAAAGATTCGCAAGGCGTATGAAGACGCAGTGCGACGGAACTATCTCTGGCATGAGTTCGGCGATCTAAATCTCATTCTGTAGGTGATGGTGAAGAATTAGCACATGCACTGAACTTCAACTGCGAAAGCCAGATAATTCTCGACGCTGTCGCGCTGGACCTGAGTTTCACAGTTCGACTTGCGATCCAATCAAGGCGTTTTGCTGATGAATCCAATCCCTATCCAGCGGTGAATTCGACCGTGTGAAATTCCGTGCAAATTTCGTGGAATCACGGTCGAAACCGCTGGATTGATGCGCTTATGTAAAGTGGACCTTCTGAGCCACACTCACGCAGGACCCGAGGCTTTCCATTCTCCCGCCGCCGCGGACTTCATCCACTCGCCGGCAACTTGCCTGGTCGCCACATTAATACGATTGAAAACGTTCGTCGTTCCTATTGACAGGACTAAGGCCGAAAGCTGTCGCTCATCATAATGCCGCGCAGCTTCGTCCCAGGTTTCGTCCGGTACCGCGTCCGCGCGATCACTGAGTCGAGTTACGGTCTCGGCCAGCGCGAGCGCCCCGCGCTCGGCATCGGTAAAGTATGGCGCGTCCCGCCAGGCCGCAACGGCAAACAGACGCTCATCTGATTCACCTGCTTTTTTCATCATGCGCCAGCCCATATCAACACAAACGCTACATCCATTGATCTGGCTTACTCGCAGGTGAACTAAGCCAAGTGTCGTTGGCGACACTCCACCCTTTTCCGCGGCTGCGTTAAGAGCAAGCAGCGCTTGAATTGCCTCGGGTAATATCATTGCTGGATTTTTCATTCTTGCCTGCATTTTTCTGTCTCCTTCCCACCACATTACTAATGGACTTTCCACTGTATTACTAATGACGAAGCGAGCTAATGAAATGTGACCGAACTCTGAAAGGGAATCGTTGCTAGCAACTTATTGGGTGTGCGAATCTTCTTGTCACAAAGGCCGTGGCCTGTTCGTCAAACGTATGACAGATTAGACAGGGGATACTTGTTACAAATGGCCGACGCGGAACAATTAGGACAACTCTTCGAGTCGCAACGCGATCACCTGCGCGCTGTGGCTTATCGAATGCTTGGCTCTCTCGCCGAGGCGGAGGATGCAGTACAGGAAGCCTGGTTACGCCTGGATCGCTCAGACCCGGGTACTATCGGGAATCTGGGGGGTTGGCTAACAACGGTAGTTGCACGCATCTGCCTCGATACGTTGCGCTCACGCAAGTCGCGACGCGAAGAGTCACTCGATTTTCAGTTAGAGGCAGTTGGAGTGCCTGCTCAAGCGTCGAATCCTGAACAGGAAGCGCTTCTCGCTGACTCGGTTGGCCTGGCTTTGCTCGTGGTGCTGGATACGCTCCCGCCGGGGGAGAGACTGGCATTCGTGATGCATGACATGTTTGACATCTCGTTTGAAGAAATTGCTTCGATCATCGGGCGCTCCCCAGCCGCCGCCAGACAACTAGCGAGTCGCGCGCGCCGTCGTGTGCGGGGGGCGGACAAAGGTTCGCACGATCTCGCAGGCCAACGAAAAGTCGTGGATGCTTTCCTTGCTGCCTTGCGTGCCGGCGACTTCGAAGGACTGATGGCAGTACTCGATCCTGATGTTGTATTTCACACCGACGTGGCCGGTGCACCGGGCGCGCCGACAGAGATTCGTGGTGCGCGAAAATGGGCTCAGGGCGCGTTGGCCTTTTCGAGGTTGGCGCAATTCGTGCAACCGGCACTAGTGAACGGGACAATAGGTTTACTGTTTGCGCCGCGTGGGCGTTTATCAAGAGTGCTCAGGTTTAAGATCGTTCGCGAAAAGATTGTTGAGGCTGAAGTGATAGCCGATCGAGAACGCCTTGGCCAACTGAACGTGGCGGTGCTGGAGGATTGAGGCAGACTAGGCGGGCCACTTTGGGTGCAGTCGGACGCGTGAGCCTACACACATGAGCTTATGAAGATAAGAACCAAAACGGACATACTCATCGTCGGCGCTGGTCCCACTGGGCTTAGTCTTGCTTGTCAATTCGTGCGCTATGGCATCGATTTCATTATCGTCGAGAAGAACGAACGAATCACTCCGTATTCAAAAGCTATCGGAGTGCATGCTCGCACGCTTGAGATTTTCGATCAGATTGGATTAGCAAAAGAAGCTGTCGCTAGAGGCACAATTGCGGGCAGGGCTCGCTTGATAATTGACGGACAAATACGTGGTGAACTTCTTTTTTCTGACATCGGAAAAGGCATGAGCGCCTTTCCGTTCGTTTTAATGTTGGAGCAAAGCAAGACTGAACAGCTGCTTTACGAGTACCTGCAGAATCACCAGAAGGATGTTTTGTGGAACACGGAACTCACAGATTTTTCGCAGGATGCCGGCGGCATCGTGGCCCAAGTTCGAACC
>JBKPAC010000211.1:0-36453 GCA_046726175.1 Acidobacteriota bacterium | reverse complement strand
AGCCGGATCCATCGGCACATACGCCCCGCCCGCTTTCAGGATCCCAAGCAGGCCGATTACCATCCACGGTGACCGCTCCATGCATATTCCCACCAGCACTTCTGGACCAACACCGCGTTTTCGCAGATAGTGCGCCAGCTGGCTTGCGCGCTCGTTAATCCGGGCATAAGTGATCAATTGATCTTTGTAAACCACCGCAATCGACTGCGGCGTACGACGCACTTGCTGCTCAATTAGATCGTGAACACCGCGCACAGCCCTCTTCTCCAACTGCGGCGCCGCTGCCGTCGCTTGATGGTGAAGCGTTGTCGAGGGACTATCTTTCATGATTTTCTTTGCCTTCAGGAGCGGCAATGATGACAGATCTGGCTTAGCTCAGATTCGGGCGCTTGCTGGAACCACGTGTCAGCGCCGTGAGCTCAATCCGGTAGTATGTGCGGGCTAATATATCAGAAGGAAAGCTATGACACAGCATCGCCGGCGTTGAGTCGTCTTTCTTTTCCGGCTTTTAGGTTTTTCCGTCTTTGGCGTTGTTGTAACTCCAGCGGATCTTACGCGATCACGTCTCCGATTTCGCGCATCGCTAGAATCACTGGTGACCTGAGTCCTCTCGCTTGCTCAATACCCGATTGATCTGGACCACCGTTTAGAAAGACTACAGGAGGACTCGGGTTCGTGGCGGTACTGCGAAGTCGAACGAATGCCAGTTGCACTAATCTTCCTGTCGTGCTATTTCGGTTCTCCGAAACTGTTAAGCTTCCCATTTCAGCAGGGATCTTTTGGCCATCGAGTGTTTCAAGAGACAAGGCCGGAAGCTGAGGTCCCTTGGCTTACGCATCCAACTCGCACGATGCCAGGCTGATCACAAACAGAGAGGCACCAGAATTGGTGTTTGACCCTTCAAGTAGTTGTATTTAATAAAGTTGTATCTAAGAAGGCATCGCTTCACGCCATCATAAAAATGGAGGGACGTGATGAGCAAGACTGGGAAGTATTGCAAAGCGTATATGATCCCGAACTTCCGGGAATTTTCCGGCTGGACGGAGAAATCTGAGAATGCTAGAAAAGAGAATGATTCTCCCCGAAAATTGACCGATTCTGATTTCCTTTATCTTCAAGAGAACCTGGTCGTAACGGACGGAATATACATAGACGAGAACGTGATCTTCGATAACGTTACACCTGAATGGACTGAATTTTGTAAGAATGTGCTCAAATTTCAAATTCCTGAGTACGCCTCAGCGTCGACTCAAAAGAGTGAGGGCGAACGTTAACGGAATGATTCAGCATACTACGAAGGAGCGTACCAAGGATGGCTAGTGACGAACGCGAGGATACTACAGTCTATAAGGTCGTCGTAAACCACGAAGAGCAGTACTCAATCTGGCCGGCTGATCGAGAGAATCCCCTGGGCTGGAAAGACGTGGGGAAAAGTGGCTTAAAAGCTGAGTGTCTCGAATATATCAAGGAAGTTTGGACGGATATGAGACCGCTCAGCCTAAGGAGGAAGATGGAAGAGGAGGCAAAACAGAAGTGAGTGTCCACGAGGTCGGGCACTACATGCTTCGGGTGAATCTCATCGCACTATGGCCCACCCTGTTCACCACTTAACACTCGGAGCTAACGACGTTCACGTCTGGCGCGTTCCTCTGGATCAACGTCCAAATATTCTCGAGCGACTTTACTCACTACTTTCTGACGACGAGAAGGAACGTGCCAGGCGGTTCCATTTCGAAATCGATCGCCAACATTTCATAGTCGCTCGGGGATGTCTGAGGACGCTACTTTCACGATACCTGCGGTTGCCTCCAGCGGAAGTTCAGTTTAGTTATGGGGTCTACGGTAAACCGCAACTCACCACACAAAACACGCAAGAGCGGCCCTTGAATTTCAATGTAGCCCACTCCGGAAGTCTCGCTCTTTTCGCCTTCACCCGGATTGGGGACATCGGCGTTGATCTCGAATACATACGTCCTGAGTTCACTGGTGATGAGATTGCCACGCGTTTTTTTTCAGCTTATGAGATCTCACAGCTGAACGAACTCTCAGCGGGATTGCGTGTCGAGGGCTTTTTCAATTGTTGGACCCGAAAGGAAGCTTTTATTAAAGCCACAGGCATTGGCTTGTCGTTGTCTTTGAACCAGTTCGACGTATCGCTCGGTCCGACGGAGGAACCAAAGCTCTTAAAAACACGGTGGGATCAAAACGAGGCGGCGCGGTGGTCATTGAAAGCGCTCGAAGTGGGTTCGGATTACATTGCCGCACTTGCGGTGGCGGGACACAACTGGCAACTGAGTTACCGCGAGGTTGATCAGGATCTTCTGTCAGGTCCACCCCTTTATACGGCTGATGATCTTCGTGGTTGATAAGCCCTCGGTCAGATCCAGCGAAACCACCTTACCACCGGCTGCTTCGACCTCCTCACGGCCATGAATCGCGTCCAGGCTGTAATCACCCCCTTTGACCAACACATCGGGCAGCAATTCTGCTATCAGCGAGCGCGGTGAAATGTCGTCAAAGACTGTCACATAGCTGACAGGCTTCAACGCCGCCAGGATCTCGGCGCGCTCAGCTTCTGGTACTAAAGGTCGATCTTCACCTTTAAGCTGCCGTACGGCTCTGTCGCTATTGATCGCTACTAGCAGAACGTCACCGAGACCTGCCGCTTGAGTTAGATACCGCACATGGCCCACGTGCAGGAGATCAAACACACCATTGGTGAACACGAGAATATTTTGTTCCGTGCGCAACCGCTCGCGTTCCTTGAGTATTTCCTTTAATGTCAGAATCTTGCCACTGGACACGAACAGAATTTACCACGAGTTAATGACCTTCGTTGACCCTTACAAAACCGATTTCGGGAGTCGAATGATTGCAGATCCGGTTAAGCGATCTGATTGCGCTAGGTTCACTGCGGTATCTATAATTCGCGCCTACGTTTTGGAGGAAATGTTGTCTATCCCTTTTCTTGAAGATAACGATCAAACGCGCGCTCGCCATGAGCACCTCGAAGCCTTGCAGCGCCTGGTAGGAAATGTCTATCCCAACAGGTTCGAGCGCAGCCAAATAGTTGAAGATGAGAAAGAGGATACTATCACTTCAATAGTGGAGAGGTTTCGTGACTTTGAGCCAATTGTAACTGATGGTGAGCGCCCCGACTCACAAGACATCGCACACGCTAACCAGCAGCTCAACGAGTTCAATGTTCGTCTGGCTGGACGCGTGACGTCGCCTCCTCGCGTAATGGGCAGGGCTGCTTTCCTACACATCTCGGACGGCTCATCGCGTTTACAACTTTATTTCCGTCGGGGCGATTTTGTTGGTATTCACAACGACGGTGCGCAGGATCTTGACGATGGATGGCGTCTGTTTGAGTTGCTGGATCACGGAGACTTTATCGGTGTTGAGGGCTTTCTGTTTGTAACAAAAACGGGAGAGCTTTCGGTGCACGTTCAGAAGCTACAGTTTCTTGCAAAGGCACTTCAACCGTTGCCTGACAAGATGCATGGAATAAACGATCCGGAGATTCGGCAACGTCAGCGATACGTTGATTTGATCGCCAGCAGTTTGAAGCTCGAACGAGATGAAGAGGAACTTACCACTAGACAGGTATTTGAGCGGAGGTCAGCTCTGATTCGAGAGATGCGTCGTATTCTCGAGGATCACGGTTACGTTGAAGTAGAGACACCAATGCTAACTACGCTCGCAACCGGAGCGGCGGCGCGTCCCTTCAAGACGCATCACAACGCCTTAGACATAGATCTCTACGCTCGTATAGCTCCAGAACTTTATCTCAAACGCTTGCTGGTAGGCGGCTTTGAAAAGGTCTATGAACTGAACCGCAATTTCCGCAACGAGGGTATTTCCTCGCGTCACAATCCGGAATTTACGATGCTGGAATTTTACTGGGCGTATGCGGATGTAAACCAGATGATGGATTTTTGCGAGAAGATGTTCCGCGCCAGTATTCATAAGATCCTGGGTCACACGAAGGTGCGCTTTGGCTCCATCGATCTCGACTTCTCAAAGCCATTCGAACGGCTGACAATGCGCGAGAGTGTTGCCCGGTATTGCGGCGACCAGAACGTCACTGAAGACAATTTGCTCGAGCTGTTTGAACAACATGTCGAACCAAAGCTTACGCAGCCGACGTTCATCCACGCCTATCCACGAAGTATCTCGCCATTATCAAAAGGTGCTCCGAATGATCCGGCGGTCGCTGAACGTTTTGAGCTCTTTATTGCGGGAATGGAGGCCGCCAACGGGTTCTCCGAGCTCAACGATCCGGACGAGCAATACCAAAGGTTTAAGGATCAGATGGCGAGGCGAGCAAGCGGTGACGAGGAAGCGATGGTAATGGATGAGGATTACATTCGAGCGCTTTCTTACGGGATGCCTCCCGCCGCCGGCATCGGCATCGGCATCGATCGTTTGGTAATGCTGCTGACCAATAGACAATCTATCCGCGACGTTATAATGTTCCCGCACCTGCGACCCGAACGTAAGACTGGTCATGAAGAGGAGGAACAAAGATGACTCGATTACTACTCACCCTGGGAATGATTCTCACTGCCGGAGCGCTGCTCTACGCGCAAGAAAAAAATAGCGTCAAGATCAACGGCTATCTTATCGACAACATGTGCGCCGGATCCCATGTTAACGAACCTACGTTCAAGGAACGCGTAAAGAAGCACACAGCGTCATGCGCCCTTATGCCGAACTGTGTTAAGAGCGGCTACGCCGTCTATACCTCCGAGGGCAAGTTCTACAAGTTTGATGAGGCGGGCAATAAGAGTACTGCTGATCTGCTGAAGGATACCGAAACAAAGAGTGGGATCATGGTTGCGGTTGAGGGCACGCTCGAAGGTGACACGATCCACGTAACGAACATAGCAGAAGTCAAAGTTGAAGGTGGAGAGTAGTTTTTTTCCTTAGTTTACTGACTTCTTCGACTCCGACTCTTTAATTCTCTGCCGCAGCTGACTTAGCTTCTCTTCGGACCACGCAGGTCTCGATCTCATGGTTTCTATCGCGCTCAAGTACTGTTCGAGCGCTGCAAGAGCGCCCTTAAAATCAGATCGCTTCTCACACACACGGCTGATATCAAGTAAAAACTGCCTATTCGTATTGTGAAAGTAATTCGCGGCCTGACTATAAGCTTCAGCTGCTGAGACCAGGTCGCCATTCATTTCGTAAAGCCGGCCGAGGTGATAGTAGCTGATCGGAAACCGCCCACCGTCACGAGCCGTTACCGCTTGTAAATTAATGACCGCTTCGTTTGTTTGTTTCAGCGAAATCAGCACATAACTCAACTCGAGATTGGCTGGGCCAAAGTATCCACCCATTCGTGAAATTACACTGCGATAACGGCGGATCGACTCTTCATCTTTGCCTTGCTCGTGGGCAGCGCGAGCTTCTTGCAGCTGATTGAACGTTTGCTGATCAACCGTCAACGTTTTCGCTGGCCCAGAAGGTCGATTCAAAGGCGTACCTGCACTCGTGACTGGACGCTCAGTTTTCAGCTTTTCAATTTTCGCTGCGGAAGCAACCGTTATTCTTCCTTCAGAACCAGCTCCGTCAATTGCTTGAGCGGCAGCTGTATGGCGCGGATCAATACTGAGTGTCCGTCGCCACTCGCGAGTTGCCAAATCCATTTGCCCCTGAGCTGCGTAAAGCCTGCCAAGGTTGTAACTGGCCTCAGCATAACGAAAGCTTTCCAATCTTAGAGCACTGGTTAGAGCGTCGCTCGCCTGCGCCCAAAGTCCCTGCCTCATCAATACAACACCGAGATTGTTGAGCGCCCTCGAATAATTGCCGTTGCGTTGCGCGATCGCTTTACGGTAAGCGCCGACCGCGGCTTCAGAGTCGCCCAATCGTGCGAGCGCGTTCCCGATGTTATAGAACGTTTGAGGATCAAAGCGGCCTTCGTCAGCCATCGAGTGCAGTTGTTCAAGAGCAGCCTGCTTGTCTAACGGGATGAGCATCTCGACCAGCTTCATCTGTAGATGTGTTTTCTCTTCGCTGTTGGCTGCAGTCTCGATTTGCATTTTTAACTGCTCGACCAAGTCAGGCCCTGGTCGGGTCGAAGGTGGGCGTCCGTCGTCTTGGGCGAACAGTGATACGGCAAAAAGTAGGTTAATACTTAAGAGAGAAATAAAGACTTGAAGATGTCTTAGGGTGTTTGTCAAAGCGAGCATCTACTTTCTCATCGATGGAACGGGTGCGCTGCCGTAGGTGAGTACCGTTCCGCCAAAACCGACGGCCCATCCGTGAGTTCGATCCGCAAAGAACAAGCGCTCAATTGGATGTTCGGTTCCAGTCGGCTCGAGTGTCCAATGCAACCCGCCATCACCGGTGTGGATTATCGTTCCATTGGAACCAGCTGCCCAACCTTCGTTAGCGTTTAGAAACCTCACGTCATTTAGGTCAGCCGTTATTCCAGAGGTAAGCGGTTGCCAGCTAATACCTCCATTTATCGTGCGGAAGACGGCTCCCCCGCTACCGACGGCCCAGCCAAGACGATTGTCAACGAAAGATGCAGAGGTAAGTCGGACCCGATTCAAGTTTGCGAGCCGCGGTTGATACCATGTTTCACCCCCGTCAGACGTTAGAAGAATTGTGGCGCCAGCACCCACGATGCAGCCGCGCCAGTCATCAACAAAAGTACCTCCGAGAAGCAGGTGCCGAGTCGGAGTTTTCAGGCGAATCCAATCTGCGTCCGGATCGCGCCGTCCAAAGATCGTTCCTTCTTCACCAAAGGCCCAGCCCTTGCCGCTTGGTGTGAAGATCGCGCGAATAAGGCGTACGTCTAGATTGACCTCCTTGCCTTTCTTCTTATCGATGTCATTGTCTCGGACTTTCTCGGTCCAGAAATCGATTCGTTGCCAACTTTGGCCGCCATCTGTCGTCTCCAAAAGGTATGCGCGAGGATCATTTTTGTCCTTCAATTCGTATATATTCCGCTCGCAGACGAGCCAGCCTTTTAACGAATCCGCGAAATAGATCTCCCGCACAGAGTCACCGCCGGGAAGCGATCGGGCCAACCAGCTTTCACCGCCGTTAGTAGTCTCGAGCAGCGTACCTTTGCTGCCTGCGACCCAACCTCTCTGCGAGTCGAGAAAAAAGACTGCATGCAGCCAGGCTAGTGTTCCGCTACGCTGACGGGACCAGGCAACGCCTTGACCATTCGCTCGTGGGCAAACAGAGACGAAGATCGCGAGCAGGGGTAGAACGCACAGCCACGATTTACCGAAACGTAAGGTTTGGACCGTGGACAAAAGACGACTCCGTTCTTCGTGTAAATTTTTCTGGCCGGGTCCGGCGTTGAAATTTAGTACGGAAGTCCGCCTCCGGTGAAGATGCGTGCGAAGCTCACGATTGGCAACAACCCCATTATCTTTTGGAAGGTCTTCAACTTGTTACCCGGGACCACTATCTGATCGCCTGGAACAAGGTAGTTGTTATCAGGTAGTTCGCCCTTATAGATCTTTGAGACATTGACGGCGATAGGCGCGAGCATCCCATTCGCCTGCCGACGCAGAATCTTAACCCCGCTTCTGTTCCCTGTTGGAAGGACACCACCCGCTTCGGCAATCGCTTCGGTCACGGTCATCCGCCGGTTCATCAAACGAATTCCGGGCTGAGCTACGTCGCCAATAATGCTATAGCGATAGGAGGAGGCCTTGTCGAGAGAGACAGTAACCTGAGGATCGACGATGAACTCGTCGTAGGCCTTCGTAATAATCTGCGCCACCTCTTCAACGGTCTTGCCGTTTACAAAAACCCCGCCGGGAATCAACGCCAGTGAAATCCGTCCACTGGGTGGAATTGTGATTCCCGTCCTTGAGTAACGTTCCTGGCCGAATACGCTCACGGAGATCACATCTTCTGGTCCCAGTCTGTAGGTATTGAAGAAGTTGTTGTAATAAGGGACTACTGCCGCCTCTTCGGAAGTCTGCTCTTGACGATTCGCCTGAGTTTCACGGGGAATATCAGAAGCTGGTCGAGATGTTTCGTCGGGTTCAAGCCTGTCCTCCGGCGTCTTGGTCTTTTCCGGCGAGCCCGCACCGCGCGCGGATGTAGTAGCAGTACGTTGCCTGGTCTGTTGCGTGTCAGGGACTTGCGACTGCGCCTTGATTGCCAACGTAAATGCAAAGGCGCTCAATATTACCGCCGCTAGGGCTCGATTCACGATCTTCATATTGCCTCCAAATCCAGCGGCACCCCTCAATGAGCTCCGCGACCAAAAATAATGATCTTGATGGTTTCAAACATGACGATGGCATCAAGAATCAAGCTCTGGTTCTTGATATAAAACAGATCGTATTGCAGCTTTTGCCGAGCGTCTTCTATCGAGGCGCCATACGCATATTTGATCTGTGCCCAGCCAGTCAGGCCTGGGGCAATTATATGTCGTTGTTCATAATAAGGAATCTCTCGCGCAAGTTGCGAGACAAAGTGTGGACGTTCAGGACGCGGTCCCACAAAATTCATTTCGCCGCGTAGGATGTTCCAGAATTGAGGAATTTCGTCAACGCGAATCTTCCTGATGATCCGTCCGACTCGAGTGGTCCGATCGTCCTTCTTGCAGGCCCATACCGGACCTTCTTTTTCAGCGTCCATCTTCATCGAGCGGAACTTCACCAGAATGAAATGGCGACCATTTTTACCCACTCGCTCTTGCCGGTAAAAAATTGGACCAGGAGAATCCAACTTGATGAGAATGGCCGTGAGCGCAAGGATCGGAAGCGACAGAATCCCGCCGATTAACGCCACCAGCCGGTGAACGGCGCCACGACTCAACCCGGCGATCCGGGCCTGACGCCCTCGACCGGTAAAAATCAGCCACGAAGGTCGAATCATGTTCAAAGAAACACGACCAGTCACTCGCTCATAAAAAGATGCGCCCTCTTCGATTGACACTTTGCCGGCGAGACTCAGCTTGAGCAATTTCTCGGTGGGCAGTGCACCACGCCTTTCTCCCATGGCGATGACGATGCGATCAATGTCTTCGCGATCGACGATTGCGTCGAGTTCTGAAGTCATGCCGATGACGCGAGGATTAATCAGGCTCTTGCCCACCAGTTCCGAGTCGGTACCAACAAAGCCAACAACACGAAAGCCGGCGTCTGGTCGTGAGATCACCTCGCGAGCAACCTCGACGGCTAAATTTCCAGATCCGACGATCAGGATCCGTTCACCGATTCCGGGATGTCCGAAGAACCAGTGAATAGAAAGTCGCCAGATGAGCATTAACGTGAGCGCAAGTGGGAGAGAGATCAGTGATATTCCTCTTCCGAGCATTAGGCCCGGTAACGCGTAAAAGGTAAGAGCCAATCCCACCCATGCAAAGCCCAGTGCCTGAACAAGACGAAGCACGAGCTCACGACGATCGTGCATTACGATGAAGTCGTAAAGGTCGAAGAAATAGAAAGCAGCTAAGCAAAACAAAGTAGCAAGCGCTGCTTTCAAAAGTCCTTGTCGCTCGATTAACTCATATGGAGCGCCAGCACTGCCCACCCTCAGATAGACTGCGCCCATAACGGCGCCGAAGATCGCAGTGGCTTCAGCCAGCAACAGAAGGATGGTGCGAGTATTGAGACGTGACGCTCTCAATTGATGATTGCCACCTCCTCTTCCTGTTCACGTTGAACCTGTTTTGGAGCAGCTGCGGCGAGCTCATGACGGCTGTAGTAATTTCTCTGGTAATAGTAGTCAGCCTCAGTTTCTTCTTCCGCGCGGTTTAATACGACACCCAGCACGCGCTCACGTGGTAGCTGTTCCAGGAGCTTATCAACGATCGCGTAGCGCGTTTTCCCGGCTCGCACAACGAGCAGGGCGCCGTCAGCGCGGCTGATCAGCACATTCGCGTCGGTGAAGATGCCGAGGGGAGGCGCATCAATAATCACGTAGTCGAACATTCGTCGGGCATCATTCAAGAGACGCGCGTACGTTGGACCACTCAACAATTCCGCAACGTCGTCGCGCGGGCGCCCACCCGGCAGCAGGTAGAGTCCGGCGGGATCAAGCCGGACGATTGCATCACCAAGTTGGGCTTCCCCGCCCAGAACTTCTGACAATCCAATGGGTACGTCGATGCCGAGCTGCCTGGTCGCTGAAGGCTTCCTTAGATCACTGTCAATGACCAGCGCCCGAATGCCTTCAGATTGGGCCAATAGCCACGCTAGATTCAAGGTCGTAAGAGTCTTACCTTCGCCGACGCCGGCGCTGGTGACAACGAAAGCGCGCATTTGCGAACTTTCGCCGGCTTGTAAGATCCTCGTGCGAAGCGACCTGAAGTGTTCGCAGTACCCGGATTTCGGCTGACTAATTGCGACGAGATGAGGCTCGACGCGCGCCGGAGAAATCTCGTAAGAGACAAATCCTCCGGCACGCGCCGCCCCGGCAGCGCCCAAAGTTGCCCCAGCATCACGCGAACCCAGTCCGCCGGGGAGTGCCGACCCGTCGGTTACATCCGCAGTGTGCGCAGTGGACGCTGAACTTTTCACCCCATCCTTATGGATCGACAGGATCGACGAGCCACTAAACAACTGCTCTTCGACCTCTGCGGCATTGGGCAAGCCCGAAGCACGCCCGCCACCAGGGTGACTTGAATCTTTCCGTTTGCCTTCTTCACTCTTTTGAGTGGCGGCTTTTCGTAATGCATCAGAAACTCGACCCATCAATTCACCTCCCGCTTTAAGATCGGGATTCCCTTCATCGTTGTTCTATGGATGTTCGATTACTGCAGGTGATTGTGCTTGTGTTTCGTTATCGCTTCGCTCGGTTGTTCCTGCTTCCCATAATTCAGCGCGAGCGGAAGCTGAAAAGATCTCTGCAGGACTCTCGCGCTCCTCACCTGGCTGCATACCTCGATCCGAGCGCGGCAACATATCAAACGTCTCTGCAATCTCTTCGATAACGGCACGGGTTATGGTGGATTGTCCGGCAGCATAGCCCGCGAGAAGCGCGTTATCACAAAGGTTGTTGATGATTCGCGGAATTCCGTCCGAACACCGAAAGATGTAGTCTGTTGCTCCGGGAGAAAAAATGTCTGTACGTTCGGCACCGGCCACCAGGAGTCGCGACGTTATGTAACGATCCGTCTCCTCGACGTTCGGTAGCGGCTTGATAAGGCAACGAAGAGCCACTCGCTGTTTCAACTGTCGCAAGTCTGTATTGTTCAGCACCTCTCGAAGTTCGGGTTGACCTGTTAAGACAATTTGGAGTTGCTTCGCGGTGTCTGACTCGAAGTTGCAAAGCAGACGAATCTCTTCCAACACGTGGTGCGACAATCCCTGTGCTTCGTCGACGATAAGGACCGTTCGCAAGCCGCGTGAGTGCCGAGCTTCAAGAGCGCGGCCCAGCTCGAGTAGCAACTCAGATTTGCTCTCCCACTTTTGCACATTGAGTAGCGTGGCAACGTGCTGATAGAACTCGGGGACGGACAGCCGAGGGTTAAAGATGTAGGCGACCAGAACCGTGCGATCGAGACGTTGCATCATCCATCGCAGGATAGTTGTCTTTCCGGTCCCCACTTCCCCGGTGACAACGACCAGTCCTTTACCGCTTTCGATGCCATAGTGAAGGTTGGCCATTACCTCCGTGTGCGACGGCGTGAAATATATGAAGCGCGGATCGGGCGTCAGCCCGAATGGCAACTCTTTTAGGCCGTAATATTCGGCGTACACTCTCTTGAACCTCCCCGCGGGACTGCGATCACAGTTCCGCTAATTTCGCTAAGCTTTTCCTGAAGCCACCAGGATTTCGAATATGTGTGTTGCCCTCAAAGCGAGAGCAAGTAGGGGGATACTGATTACAGTTGCAACGACGCCAGCCACGAACAGAAGCTTGCGCCTCCTCGGAAAAGACGTTGCCTCCGCCGGCGTAAGCAACTGTGGGACGGAAACAAGGACTGGAAGACCAGTGTAGTGGCGAGCATCCTCGCTGCTTTGGATTGTAAACAACTTCGGAATTTCAAATGCGGCCGCCAGCACGAACCCTAAACTGAGGCCGAATACCAGGCCCAGGGTTGATAAGAAGAACCGCTTCGGCGCCACTGGCTGCGACGGAAGGTTAGCGGGATCGACTACCTGGATGGTTTCACCTTGTTGTTGGCTGGCTGCGTCAGCACCCAATGTAATCTTCAACTGCTGCGCCAGCAATGAATCATAAGCCGCTTTCTTGGTCTGATACTCTCTGTCCAAGGCCCCCAAGGCAACTTCGGCGCCCGGAACGCCGTTGATTCGAGCAACGAGATCGTTGATTTGCTGTCCAATTATTTCCAACTGTTTTTGGTTGCGGCGGATTTCACCGTCTATAAGATTGATTTCGGATTGAACGTTAGCAGCTGCTATATCCGGACGGCTCTGAAGCTTTTCCTGCTCCTGCTTAATTTTCTCTTTCCACTCGCCAATCATCTGGTCCATCTGCTGCTGAACCTGATCTACCTCCTGTTGCTTTGCAATTACGTCGGGATGCTTCGGTTTGTACTCCTGTCTGAGGCGTGTTAGATCGCCTTCCAGTTGAGCTTTTCGCATTGCAAGCTGGGACCAGGCCAGCGTGGTTTTCGGATCTGTTGTGTTTTTGGCAACATCCTCTCTCATCTGCTGTGTCTGCGTTTTCAGCAGCGTTAGATTAGTGCTAAGCGCGGAACGTCGATCCTGAAGCCGACCGACTTCGGAAATATAAGTCTTCTGTTGTTCACGAAGACCGGTCAGCTGACCGATCAACGATACAGCTGTGGATGGCAGGACGCTGACGTTTTTCTGCATGAAGTCAAGCCGCTTCTTGTCGACCTCATCCAACTCGTCCTTAGCTTGCTTCACCTGCTCGTCAAAGAACCGCTTAGCGGAAGCGGTTGTGCTGATCGTATTTTTGTTTTGTTCGTTGATGTATTTTCCGGCGAGCTCTTCTGTAACCGCCTGCGTTGATCTGGGGTTTCGTCCACGGTAGGTGATATTGAAGCCGTTGGTTATATCGTTACGACTTGTATTCACCTCAACCTTGATATCGTTGCGCATCATGTCGATAACCGACTCCATTGCCGCACCGCGAAGTCTCTCCGTCCTATACAGCTCATACTTTTCAACTAGCGGCTCGAGCGAGCTACGACTGGTAACCACCTGTGCAATGCTGGTTAGCTGACGCGTCAAACTATCTTCGGTGATTGTTGGCACAACCGTATTGGGAAGAGTCGCTGGCTTAACCACGATGAGCGTTGACGATTCATAAATGTCCGGCAGGCGATACACGACCCACACAACAGCCGCGCTCACAGCAATAGCCGGAAGGATGATCAACCATTTTCGTCGCCACGCGACCATGCCGTACTCGATTGGTTTTCTGTGCCGAAACTCAACGCTCATCGAAAGTCTCCTTGCAGTTACGTCTACGCAAATGCTGCCTCAGCTTTGAATGAATGGTTATAGTGTCGCCAACGCTTTGCGCGCTTCCTCGGCATCATTAAAGGCCACTTTCTGTCCGAGCTTCAGGGCGGTTTCGAGTTGGTGTCTCGCCGCATCTCTGTCGCCTTTGGCCTTCAGTGCCATACCAAGATGAAAGGGATATGTCGGACTGGGATTCAGACGGTTCTTTTTAGCGGCCGCTGAATCCAACTCGACGGCCTTCTCCAACTGCTCAACCGCGGCTGCGTACAGGCCTTTCTTGAAATAAACCCAGCCGAGCGTATCGACAAAACCTGCCACATTAGACGTTTTCTGAACCACCGCCTGAGCCAGTCTTACTGCTTCATCCAAATTCCCAAGGTTCTGTGTAGCGTACATCCACGCCAGGTTATTGCCTGCGATGGTAGATCCCGGATCGAGTTCAAGCGCTTTTCGGTAATTCTCGACGGCGGCATCGTAATTCTTGCGAGCCTCTTCCAACATTCCGATAACGGTATAAGCACCACTCGTATCGGGCCGTCGCTCCAGGATCCTTCGATACTCGGCGATGGCTCTGTCTTCTTGCTTAGTGTTGATAAACAGTGACGCCAGCGAGTAGTAGGCATTGATGTAGTCTGGATCCAGTTCCAAAGCTCTGCGCAACTCTGCCTCGACTGCACTCGCGTTACGTTCAAAGCCGTGAACCTGTGCCTTGAGGAAATGTAGCGAGGCATTGTTTGGGTTGGAAAGAAGCAGGTTGTCTATGCGAGCGTGCGCGAGGTCGATGCGTTGCTGCTGGGCATACAGATTAATCAAGCCGTTGAGAGCAGTCGTATTAGTGGCATCGAGTGACAGCGCTTTGTCAAAAAATCCAATCGCGTCATCCGGCTTTTGTTCTGCGACAGAAAGAACGGCGAGATTGTTATACGCTTCGGAATTGTTTGGAAACATTTCGGTGACGGCGATGAAGTCTTTGCGTGCATCAGCGAACTTTGCCATCTCAACATACGCGGTGCCGCGCGTCATAAATGTTTTTTGACGAATTTCAGCCAACAATTGCGGCGTGTGTTCGCTATCTGCGGGAGTCTTCGCCAACAAGTCAAATAATTCATTCGCTAGCCTCACAGTTGTTCTCGGATCACCGGTGATCAGGCTGATCTGCATTTGCATCAGTTTAGGTGCGAGGTAGTCAGGATAATTCCTTTCCAGCTCGCCAAGGTAAACTCTGGCCTGATCCGTCAAGCCCAGATTGAAATTGGCTTGGGCCATGAAATAAAGGCCACTGCGTGAATTGGGTTCCTGCCGTAGCACTTCTTTGAGGTCATCCACTGCGGCTTTGAGTTCTTTGTTATCGCCCGATTGCAAACGGACGCGAGCGCGAATCAATAGTGCCTGGCGGTTCCGCTCGTCCTTTTTCAGCAGGTCATCGATCTGAGCACGAGCTTCCTGTAATTTCCCGCCCTGCATCAAGATCTCAGTTAAGCGATACCTTCCCTGAAGAAAGTCTGGCGACTTGGCAAGGATCTCCTGATAGATCCTGATCGCTTCGTCGGGACGGTTCGCGAGTGAATAGAAGTCTGCGAGGACAGCCTGGCTTTGAGGCTTGTCTTTGTCGAGGTTCGCAAGCTCTTTGTAGGCAATCTCGGCTTTGTCGAGCTGCTTATTAACGAGATAGAAGCTGGCCAGCACAAACCGCGAATTCCGATCGTTGGGATCTACCGTAACCGCTTTTACGAGTTCGGCCTCGGCTTCCGCGGGCTTACCAAGTTGAACAAGGTATTTTCCGTATTCGGTATGGGCCAGAGCTGAAGTACTGTTGAGAGTGATTGCTCTCTGGAAAGTCTCTTCCGCTTTAGCAGCATCTCGTACGCTGACATAGAAGCGAGCCAGGCTCAGGTACGACTCAACACGCTTGGGATCGAGCTCGACCGCTCGACTTAGTTCCGCCAGAGACTGGTCGCGTTGGTTCTGGGCAAATAGAACACTGCCTAACAGAATATGACCTTCGATGTGGTTGGGATCTTTTTGCAGAATCTCTTTAGCAAACTTTTCAGCTTCCGCAATCAGTTCCGGGCGAGGTCGCGGGCTGGCAATATAGAAATTGCCGAGCCTGACCTTTGCATCAAGATTGTTTCCGTCGAGTTCGACGGTTCGCCGCAACTCTTCAACCGATTCAGGAAAACGCTGCAATCCCTCATAGGCCTTCGACAATCCCCAGTGCGCACGTGCGAGTTTGTCGTCAATTTGAAGTGCGTTGCGAAACTCAATTGACGCTTCCTGAAACTTTGATTCTTTAAGGTAGGCTTCACCTCTTGCCAGGTGCGCCGCTTTGGCTTTTTCGGGATTGGTGCAGCCGCCCATGCAAAGCAAGGCGACAAGGACCATTAGGACGATTGGAGGATAGGAAAGTTTTGGGCACTCGGTGGTCATTATGTTCTTTTACTCCGTGAAACCAGGTGTTCTGCTCAAAAACGGCTTGGAACACCCTTTATCGTTTTGCATCTTCGGCGGGCAATTGCCTTTTCAGATGCCTTACACCTAAAGAAAAATGGCCAATTTCTAACGATTTCCGAAAAGGACAGGCGCCTTTACCAGAAATGCTTCTGTTCAGTCAGGAACGAAATTCGGCAAGACCGCAGCTGCCTGTGCCGCCAGGTCGGATGCAAGATTCAAAGCTCTTGCGTCCGAACTGCCAATGGGTACCACTACACGCACGATTGCGGCGTCGGACCGCCTTAATCTGACGCTGTCAAGGACGGTATAAATCTTTCCGACATATTCATTTGCGACCCTGCGTCCACGACCTTGATACCAATAGACGAGTATGCTCCGGCTGGAACCGCTCTCGATCACATAACGGTTCGCTTCAAAAGCTGGACTCCCATCAACAGGTGTGACGTTGATCTTTGCTGGTTGTTTTAAGACCCAACCCGATCCGGGAAGACAATTCAGGGGACTGTGATAGGTTGCGCCCTCTCGTTGACTTGCGTAATAACCGACGTAAAAATTCGCTCCTTCACCAGTCGTGGTCCGGTAATCACGCAAGAGGTAATCACTTGCTCGCAGAACCGCCATGGTTTGCGAATCGATAACTTGATCCCCTCCGGCCTCGTTCCACTGACCGAGTTGTTTAGGAAATTCAGTCAGTTTTTTCCTGACGACTGGAGCTTCGCCAAGCCATGCCCAAATGTTGGACCAAGCCCCGCCGGCAACGATTAGAACTAGCAATAGAGCAAAGCGTCGGGATCTTGTCATCTTGATTGAGCTCCCTCAGCACGAACAACGTTGGCTGCTCGACCTACCACAGCAGGTGTCTTATCCTGCAGTTCGCCCTGGTCGGAACTTGTACTCCTGGTTCTTCCGAAACGCTTCGGATCAAATCGATCGAGAATCCAACCAACACCAAACAGCAGCAGAAAAGCAACGATATAAATCACCCAGCCTGAGAACGAGTGAAAGAATCCATCCGCAACACCAGTGCCGTAGTACCGGGCCAGAATTCCCGTGCCGCTTACTCGCGCTGCGTTGGTGAAAATCGCAATTGGCACAGCACTCAACACCACGATTAGCGAACGCCAGAAGCCATAGCTGCGCAGTCGACCAAGCAGGCCTGTTCCGTCGCGATCTCGATCTTTTGGATGGGTGAAATAAGCGAAGACGAGCGCGAGAGTCATCAGCGTCATTAACGAGCGAATTCCGCTGCACGCTTCAACCACCTCAAGCTTCTTGGTGACAGGAGAGTTCAGCGGTATCAATTCGATAATGTTCCCCTGTCGCAGCACTGGAATGTCAAACAAACTCATGGACCAAACTGCGCAGCGAGACGCAAACAGCTGCAATGGGAAAGCGACCTTGTTAAAGATAATCGCGGGAACCGGCATTGCGAGCAGCAGTAAGCAAAGCGGAACAAACATGCGTCGCAACAACCGGAGGCCCCAGAAATAGATGGTTATTCCAATTAGGAGGAGAACCAGAGACAGACGCTGGATGTAGAGCTCGGCTCCAGCGGTGCCGGCCCAAAGCGCAAACAGCGCCAGCACAACAATGGCGGTACCTGCAAGGGTAAGTGGTTTCGAGGATTCGCTCGCTAATCGAGCGCGATTGGCCCAAAGGATATAGCCGATTGCGACGGGAACGAGGAGGCCGTGAGAATAGTTGTCATCCGTCCACCAGTCATAGACCAGCTTTCGCAGGACCGGAGCGTAGGCAAGAATGACAGCAGCTGAAATGGCGAGAACTCGCCACCAGGCCTTGGGTTGGACACTCATTAACCGTTTCCTTGAAGTGTTCTCGGAAGAAGAAGGGCAATTCCCCTTACGAGAACCAGGTACAGCAAATAGCCCGCAAAGCTTATATGAAGTGCGCCGTTATGACAATCGCAAATTAGGCGCCGCCCTAGACATTTCTCTTAAAACATCTAAAGAGGGCTAGTTTCCAGTTATTTCCCGGTGGATTTTTGCTCGTAGCCGAAGAGTTAACTCTAAGGAGAAAAGGGTGACCCCGACCGGAGTCACCCTTCTTTTCCGAAGCCGCGGTTGAAGCTGGCCCAGGTTCAGACCTTATGGGCCACACATTGAATTACTGTGCGTCACATTTTGTCCGAACCGGAGCTGGTACTCCGCCGAGGTAATGAATGCGCACACCATGCCGCGATAGTTGTTCGGATCCTGGTTGTTAAGCACATTCAGCCAGAAATCGTATCCAGCCTGATCCGGGTCCCGGTGCAGGTAACCAAAATACTGCATCAGCACGAATGAGCCATTACGTTCGGCTGCCTCAAACGCACTCGAGTCCGCCACCGCTCGCACGATTCGCGCACGGCTCCCAAAACTATTCCAGTCGGCTATCAACGCTGGACGTTGGGAGATAAGGTTCACTCCGGAACTCTGCTGCACATTTTGTATCAACCTATCGATGAACTGTGACCCGCTCAGGTTTGCAGGGTAACGCTGTATAAACCCTGTTCGCTGCACCCAAGCATCAGCGAACGCTTGTTTCTGTGCTTCGAGGTTCGCTCCCGCCACGATCAAGCTATGATCGGGTGTGAACTCCGCCACGGTCGGACGTCGCCCTAAGCTTGATTTGTAGAACCGGTAGACGAAGTCTCCTGTATCTTGAAACTCCTGTTCGATAAAGAACGCTGCACTGACGCTGATGCGTTGCGCTTGCGTGCAGGCCGCATCTCCGCCGCAATTCAGAATCTGCTGCGCCCAGTAACCCCACCCACCCGGATCAGGTTCGCGGCTCAGGAAATCCAGGTAATGCCAGCGGACGAAAGTCTGCGCATCGTCGATCGGATTGGTCGGAGTGGGCTGCCCGGCCATACCGTCAATAATGTAATACGGGCTGCCATTGACGGTTACGGATGAGAATGAATAACCCGGACTCGTCGTTTGTAATACGTCGCCACTGTTCCCTGTACCGAAATTGAAAAATCCTCCTGGAGCGGTGGTAAGGGTTCTTGTCTGGCCCCCGGAAACCAGGCTCACGGTCGCAGGCTGTGAAAAATACACACCATTTACTTTTACATACCCAATTACCGGAACACTTCCCGGAGTCGGCGTAGGTGTAGCTGTCGGGCTGGGCGTCGGAGTAGGTGTGCCTGTGGGAGTTGGAGTCGGGGTAGGCGTTGGTGTGCCTGTCGGAGTAGGCGTGGGCGTGGGTGTTGGAGTAACCGTGGGGGTCGGCGTTGGTGTCGGCTGAGGTATCGCACCACCCAATGCGGCTAACAGTTGGTCCATGTTAACTCCGACATCGGTTCCATCGCTGGCGGCGTTACGGTAGGGGCTTCCAGGCAATAACCGGTAGTCGTTGGCTGCCACATTGGTAAAACCAATAGCGGCTTCTGACCCTACATAAAACGCGTTGCGAAAATTACCATTGGCGCCAGTGATCCAGTTGGAACCAACACTTGCGTTATCAACAATGGCATCTTTCGTTTCGGTAAAGTTCGGCCAGCATTGAGCAAAGGTGTTCGGCGGCTGTCCGCATGTGGCTCCGTAGTTATTGAAGTACATAATATTGTCCTTCATCACTACCCCGCTCATTTGGTTGGTGCCTGCCATCAGCGACCCACCAGGAACCGACTGGCGGTTGATGATCGTATTGTGCTGGACCAGGATTGGCGTTCCAGCCCCTGGTCCCGTACTTAGTATTACGGATGGAAACGTGCTAACTAGCGAATAAGAAATTCCCCCGTACGCGAGGTTGTTGACTAGTTGGATGTTTGAGCCCGTCTCACTTAGCCTGTCGCCGCTAAACAGCTGACATATCAGAACAACGGAAAAATCTTTGAATAGGTTATTACGAAAAGTGACGTCTTTAACGTTGGACCAGGGTGAATAGCCATTCTGGTTTCTCAAAGTTATAGCAATCCCCGTCGGCCAGCCCTGAAAGATATTGCCCTCCCAAAGACTGTTTTCAAGGAGTTTTATTTCCGCATAGGCCTTAGGCTTACTTCCAGATCGGTTGAAAACAAAAGTTGCCGCGGCAAGGTCAGTATCAATCGTATTCCGCGTAATTCTGACATTCGACAAGGTATAACCGCGCCAGCGCGCCTGGCCGCCCGATTGAGGCGCACGAGACGACACGACATAAGCCTCTCCGCCCTCATTACGAACAAGCGTTGTGTAGGTAATAGTTGTGCCGGATATTCCTGTGACCGTACCGCAAGCAAACTGGTCGCCACCAGTAGCTCCTACTTCCAATGCGATCTTGTCACCTACCTGAAGGTCTGTAACGCTGGACAGTACTGCTTGAGTCAGGCTTGCTCCGGGCGCCACCGTAGCCGTATGTGATGGTGGCACGCCTGGGTCTCCCCCGCCGAGGAACAAGGGATTGTAGTCCGCCTGCATAAAATTGTTGTCGAGAGTATAGGGGCCGCCGGCGACCGAAGCGAACGCCTCAGCATCAATTATTTCGGTAGGATTATGAGCATAAAATCCGGCGAATCCGGAAAGGTACGAATTGCTAATAGTTAGATCACCAGAATTGGCAAAAAAGGCCCGAGAAGCCGTGCGGTAATAATTTGTGGTCCCATCCTCCTGCGAGTGGACATAGCACCGATCAAACGTGATCTTGTCTCCCGACATTGCAGGGTTCGCATTTGCCCCCAAGTCTACAAGGCTATTGCAATGCTGCGCCTGACTGCCGTTCGATTGGTTAGTGAGTTCGAGTCCTACCAGTTTCCAATATTTGGCTCCGCTAGCTGCTGATATCGCACCAAGAGGCCCTACTGCCAAAATTTTGGCCATGTTACCCTTGTCGGACGGTGAAACCCGTCCAGAAGGCAGTGAGTCAATCGCCGAGGTACGCACAGTTATGTAGTCGGCGTCCGTACCCGTGCCCCCGCTCTTTGCCGGTAATATGTACGGTTGAAAGCCGCCCGGAGCAGTCCAGGTTGCGCCGGCCTGAAGAATAATCGTATCTCCAAACTGTGCTGCGTTGAGTGCGGCCTGCAAATCACCTCCGGCAGGTACAACAATCGTTGCGGCGCTTGCCGGCGGTGTTAGAAGAACTAGATGAAGAGCAACAAAAGTAAAGATAATAACGAGTTTCACGTTGCGACTAAGTAAGCTATGGACGTAGTACGACAGCGATCGGGCAATCATAGTCATCGGCTGGAGACTCCTGACGTTGTGACCCAACCTCTCGGGCACTTAATTTCTTGAAATTAGAGAGCGATCCGACTTAAAGGCACCGACAGAAATGCGAAACAAAGGAAAAACAAAATACACTACCGACACAGCTTCGAGATTACAGAGGCGTTGCAAGCGCCTTATCGTTTCCAGTCGCTTGCTTATTGAAGATGTGAGTGTGACATGCACACTAACGCTGCGAGTCTTTTACTGCGGATGTATGGTCTAAAATAGGAAGGATTGCGAAGGAAGAAGTGATTGAAAGTAACTTTCAGATGCAGCTCGGTAAGTTTCTCGAAAGCACAATAGAGATACCTGTAGCAAACACCTTAGTACTTATAGGCAACGCTCACTTTATGCAAAGGCGAGTGTCGTGTGCCGAACTCTTCGATCGCCTTCGGCAACCAGACAATCTCGCGGTCCGGACATCGCTAAACATCCGGAACTTTTGGGGAGACTCACGGCTTTGCGCCCCTGTCTCGCGACAGGTTTGCCTTTATCGTGCAATCGCAAACTTTCAAAAGAGCTTCTGCTGATCCAGGATAGCAGTCCGTCAAGTATTAAAGCGAGTTCAACATTGACTGTCAAGAAATAAATTCTGTTTACGGTGGCCGAGGGCAGCGAGCCAACGTAAACAATTGTGCCGAAACAGGTTACGCTTGACCTCCGGGGTTAAGTCAATTTGCAATTCACTTTCCACGTGCTAAAAAATCTCGATATGCCTAATTCGGACCAAGCGAGCGAATACCTATCCGGCTCGGTCATTGAAAGTGCGGTAGGCCTCGTGCTCGTCCGATCGGGCGAAAAAACAAACGCAATGACAGTGTCCTTTTTCTCAGAGGTGGCGCACCACCCGACCGCCTTATGGGTTGGGATTTCACCAAGTAGCTACACCCACGGCTTGATCGAAAGGGTCGGACATTTCTCACTCGCAATACTCAATCAAAATCAGTCAGAGATTGCGCTTCACTGCGGTTCCAGATCTGGACGCGATCACGATAAAGGTTCAGATCTTGATTTATACACAAGCACAGGCGGCTACGCTTTTCTCGTGGGGGCTCTTTCTACGACGGGCTGCCGAGTCAGACGGAGTACCAGCGTAGGTGATCATACTCTCTTCATCGCTGACATAATTGAAGCTGAAATGGATTACCGCAGTTCTAATTTGCGTCACCTTCTCTTGTCCGATCTATAGATCTGAAATGCGTTCACCAGGAAGAACTATTTGGGACACGAGGATCCAATCCGTTTGTGGGATCCTAAGCGCGCGTGGAGAAATGGGCGTAGACATCTTTGCTTCTGCGTCATTCGCCCAGATCTCTCTGACTCCACCCCTAGTTATCGTTAATCCGAATCGGATGCATTCCATCGAGCCAACAATATCCCGGACCGGACGTTTTGCAATAAACGTGATGCCACCGACCTCCCGGAGAACGA
This sequence comes from Acidobacteriota bacterium, assembly GCA_046726175.1. GTDB lineage: Bacteria > Acidobacteriota > Blastocatellia > Pyrinomonadales > Pyrinomonadaceae > PSRF01. The sequence continues at coordinate 13,994 of JBKPAC010000211.1, read as the reverse complement.
TGTCGCAATTAATGAAAATGCGCAGACGCGAGCCGCAGAAGGCCCAGGCTGTCGATTTGAAAATCGATGAAGATGAACACGGCATCCCTTTTGTGCGCGACGCTCTGCGAGTTGTTTTTTGCGCAGTTGAGCAGACGATACCTTCTGGCGACCGGCGATTGTATGTAGCGAGCGTATTGGAATCTCGCTTGAATCCCGCCTATGCCTCACAGCATCCGCTCCTGTTTTCTGAAGTTGCTGCTGGATCAGATCTGAATTGGAGACTGCTACGCAGAGCCCTGGTCGGGACCGGAGTACTCTCTTTTGCAAAAACAATGCGGCAGAAGCTACGGCCGTTACCACCCGCCAACATTGCTCTGACTACTTATCAGGAAGCCGGAGCGACTGAGGAAGAGATTGAGCAGATTCTCAAATACCCAGCGGTGGACCATGGACGCCAGCTTACTCCCCCATCGGCGCCTGCGATTATCAAAAGGCGGTTGGGCATCTGCGTCGTCGGAACCGGTTGGGGAGGCGTCCATTGCCGCTATCTCAAGATGGCGAATCCTGCTATTCGTCTTTTTGTCTGTGGGCGAGATTCGAAAAAAACTGCTCGACTCGCTCACTCAGTCGGGGCCGAAGGGTTCTTTACTGATCTGAAGAGCGCAGCCGAAGACGATCGGGTTCAGGCTTTAACTCTTGCATTGCCACATGACATTCACCGGCAGGCTGCTGAGACGGTAGCTGAAGCAGGTAAGCATGTACTGGTAGAAAAACCAATCGCGACAAACCTTGGCGATGCTGATGCCATGATTGCAAGTGCGAAGCGCGCAGGCATCATTCTAATGGTCGCCGAGGATATGCATTTTCGTCCCGCGATAAGGGCAACCGCCGCCTGCATTACCCGCGGCGATATCGGCGAACCGTTGTATCTCTTGGTCCATGGCGGAGGTGTGCGCCGTCCGCAGGGTTGGGCCGCAGAAAAAGACCGTATGGGCGGCGGCGTGCTAATTGATATCGGCGTCCACTATATCCGTGGATTGCGTTTATTAATGGGAGAACCAGATCGAGTGCTTGCATCGCGAGCAATGCAGATAAACACAAAGATGTTAGGCGAAGACAGCGTTCAGCTGCTGTTCTCCAGTCGCTTCGGGTGGCAGGCGCATATGCTCCTGACCTGGTCGAGTCAGCGGGGACAGGTCCCCGATATTATTCTGGCGGGTGAAAAGGGCACCGTTCATTTATGGCCGGGCAAGAAGTATATCGACCTTTACCCGACGGGCTCGCGTTTACTTCCCAGACTCCTTTCCTATGTTCGTCCATACTGGCTTCAGGAGAAACTGGTACGTCCGCGCATGCAACGTAAAAGGATCAGGCTTCCAGATCGGGATGGAACAGGCTATTTGGGAGAAATGCAGGAGTTCATAGCAGCTGTCGCTGAACAAAGACCCGCAGCCTCACGAGCTGAAGATGGACGCAGAGATCTCGAGATCGTAATCTCTGGATATCAGTCGCTGGAAACCTGCATGTGGACCGACATTCCTTCTACGCGTTGATCCTGAATCAGACCAATTCTACGGCTTGAATGATGTCTGTAAATGCGCGTGCAAGGCAGAAAATGCAAAAACGAGAATGGTCCAAGCTACTTTCCAATCATCGCCCGATGATCGGTTTGTTCGCCATCCTCGCAGTTGCCTTAGCACTTCGAGCGTACGGCATAAGACACGATCTTCCATTCGTCTATGATCAGGACGAGCCGATGTTTGTTACTCGAGCCCTGACTATTCTTAAAAACCAAGATCTGAATCCTCACTGGTTTGGACCTCCTGCCACCACGACGATTTACCTCCTGGCGCTTGTCTATGCCTTGATCTTTGCGGGCGGAATCGTGGTGGGAATTTTTCGCAGCCCGGAAGAATTCAAAAATCTGTATTACTCTGATCCAACGGTGTTCTATCTCAGCGGCCGTCTGGTTAGTGTGCTTTTTGGCATCGCCGCTATATGGCTGGTCTACAAAATAGGACGAAGGTTGTTTAATCCAGCGACAGGAATAATCGCGGCAGCCATTCTTGCTATTAGTCCGATCCATATCTCCCTGTCTCAGCAGGTGCGAATGGATACCCAGATGGCCTTCCTGATACTACTCGCATACTGGTTCTGTCTGAACATTCTTGAGAAAGGCGATTGGACCAGTTACTTACTAGCCGGCTTTTTTACCGGAGTAGCTACGGTCACAAAGTATCCAGCCATTGTTTTTTCCTTGACCATCGCGCTTTCTCACGTCCTTAGAGCCAGATCACTTCGGCTCACCGAGCAACGAAGGTTGATCGGCAGTGCAGCGGCTTGTGTTATCGGAGCGTTCAGCTGCTCGCCATTTCTGTTTCTTGACTTTCGTACTGTTCTCAAGGACGTAATCCAGGAAGCGCGACCTGAACATTTGGCGGCCACCGGTGAGGGTTTGCCACTCAATATTCTTTGGTATCTGCGGGGGCCGCTTCCCCATTCTCTGAGCGTTGCCGGCCTGGCCCTCGCGCTTATCGGTATAGTGCTTTGCTTGACTTCAAGGGACAAAGCTCGTTGGACTTTGGTGAGCTTCCCCATATTCTTTTTGCTATTCATCTCTTCACTAAGTCTTAGATGGGATCGGTGGATTCTGCCTGTGATCCCTTTCATGGGATTATTGGCAGCTTTCGCGATCACTCACATAAGCTCAATGCTATTAAAGCGATTTGACCGTCGGGTTGCCCTGGCAGCTACAGCCGTTCTTTTGATCGCAGTGCTGATACCGATGCTCAGAAGTTCAATTCTGCAGGCTCGTGAGACGTCTGGGCCTTACACAAGCACGCTCGCTAGGCAGTGGATGTTGGACCACATTGCGGGGAGTCGCGTTCTGATCGAGGTTTATGCCCCACCACTTCCAGCAAGTGACTTCAAAGTTTTTGTCGTTGATGAAAAAGGGGATTTGGCAGCAGCTCGCGTTGCAGGAAGCTATTCTGCTCCGGATTGGGAGATCGGGCGATTAAAAGACGCCGGAACCTTGGCGGCTCAGAACATCCAGTACTTCGTTATGACCGGATACTATCAAAACTTTCTAAATGAGAAAGCAAAGTATCCTCACGAGGTGGCAACCTATGAAGCGCTGATGAGGCGAGGTGAGCTCGTTTACGACGTTGAAGCCACACCAGGCAAAAGCAGGGGACCGCGCGTCCGAATCTTTAAGCTTAACCAGAACAACGAGGAACGCTGAAGTTCGTGTGCTCGAACTCTCGCGGACTTATTAAATTGGTTGTCTAGACTCTGCCCTGAGTGTCAAGGTTAGGTCCGAAGCCTTCGTTGTCTTGGTGTTCTCCGTCTCGACCACACTTCTTACATACATACGGTGAAGGCAGATTGCATAGCCCGCGAGATAGTAGACATTCCACAAGTAACAAACCGAGGCAAAGAAACTACAAACCATGTAGCCGATCAGGCTCGCCTGTAAGCCCACCGCAAGATAATAAAAACCGGAACCCCGGCTTTTTGACTCAACTGTCTCTCGTTCAATGTGTCGCAATCGCTTTAAGGGCGCGATGATGAACATGATGTAGAACACCATAGCCGCGATCCCCATATCTGCCCCAACCTGAGTGTAAGCGTTGTGAGTTGCGGTATTTGAGTTAGAACGCAGGACATAGTTGTTCATCCCCACACCAAAAAGCGGGTGTCTCAACATCACAATGATAGATCTCTTGAGATCGTCCGTACGTGCCGATTTCGAGTCGTCATCACCGCCAATCGCCTTGATACGGTTCCCGTATCCACCCGGCGCGAAAGCGATGAAAGAAGCGAGGGCGACAATCAGCACTGCATAGGTTACAAACGCATTTCGACGTCCAAGTCGCCAAACGAGAAAACAGGCAATGGCGACTAATCCAAGAAATCCTGCACGCGAATAGGTAACAGTCGTCGCCCCGACCATCATCACAGCACACACAGCGTAAACTACTTTCAAAATGAGCCGGCGTGTGGTTAGAAGTAAGCCAATCGCAATAGGGATGATAGTCACCAGGTGAAGCGCAAGGTCGTTCGGATTTTGAAACATGTTGCCGATGACGCCTACTATCCGGTATCCGTCTGACTTGAAGATACCAGCCCGGTAGTCATTAAAGGCGTGGAAGCTCAAGTAGCAACTCACTGCCAGAACCAGAAAGAACAGTCCCTGCAACCGCCGTCTCGTACGCACGACATTCACCATCACGATAAACATGATGATGACCTTGACGAAATCGTTGAAGGCTTTCCAGGATCTACTGACATCATCAGCCATCGGAACCGAAAGTATTGCCATCAACCCTAGCAGTAGAATCAGATTGACCTCGCGCGTTCTCATCGTGAGGTTTCCTTCAGTTGATAGTTGGTTTAATACGAAGACAATTATCGTAAAGAGCGCTATCCAAAAAGCCATCGTTGAAGCGAAGCGCAACGCCGGAAACAGCTCATAAGGTCGAAAATAAACAACCGTCGTAAACAGAAACAGTCCAATGTAACTGATGAGGTGGCCACGACGGACAATCCAACTCTGTTCCTTCCACCAGAACGAGGAGACATCCGGTTGCTTGGTACTCACCAACTCCACGGGTTTCTTCTCGCTGGCAAAAACCGTGTTCGACGATGACCAGTCAGTCGATGGTTCTTTGACTGAAGAACTGGTACGCCGCAGAGGCTCGTAATCAAGTGGTTGTTTCATTCTCGAATAATAACGACGATGGCGCTCGAAGGCCCTATTTAGAGTAAACGATTAATTTATCCAGATTCCGCTGGCACGAGCCGCTATTTGACAGTTTAATTCAGCTTAAGGTGATTTAGCGAAGTCTCGAGGTGTTTCCGCTTGGCTGCCCGTCTGAGACGGTGCTTTAATATCGCCGGAAGGCCCGGACGAGTTTGGCAAAGCAAAGTTCGTACCCGATGCCGACCCCAGCCTCAATCGCCTCATCAAAGGCCGATGAAGACAATCAAATCGCTGTTTAGACAATCCATACATCTTGCAGGCGGCATGCATCTTTTCCGCTTCTTGAATCGGAGCGGGATTCGGGTGCTGATGTACCATCGTTTTTCGTCAGAGACTTGCGGGCTTGAGCGGCAATGCGAACATATTTGCCGCAACTATCAGCCCATTTCCCTTGACACATTTGTCGACTGTCTACAGTCTGACAGAAGTGTTCCTTCTAATGCGTTGGTTGTCACAGTCGATGATGGTTATCGAGATTTTCTCCTTCATGCCCATCCCGTGTTTCACCGTTTCGGTATTCCTGCTACGGTCTATCTCGTTACAAAGTTCGTCTCCGGCGACCTGTGGCTGTGGTGGAACCAACTTGAATACGCATTTCAACAAACCAAGTCGAAGACGATCTCAATCAACTTAGGCGGCCAAGGCGCGCAAGAGTTCTCACTCGCTAGCGATTCAGAACGTCGGCTCGCGTACAGGTCGGTCGCCCAAGCCTTGACTAGAGTCGAAGATTCAGAGCGACTCCGCTGGCTCACAACCATCCCCCAATTGCTCGGTGTGGAAATTCCAAGCGTTGCACCTAAGAATTGGGCTCCCTTGAATTGGGACGAGGTGAGAGAACTCTCAAACAAGGGAGTTGTTTTCGGAGCACATACGCAGACTCATCCGATACTTTCGCGTCTTGCCAGTCGGGAACAACAGCGAGAAGAGATCGAGGGCTCGAAACTCCGTCTTGAGAAAGAACTGGGCAGGCCGGTGCGGCACTTCTGTTACCCCAACGGGTCTCGGACCGACTTTAATGAACACACAGTAGATCTGGTTCGTGACCTCGGATTTCAAAGCGCAGCCACAACTGAACGCGGCTTGAACTTCCCCGGCAGTGAACTCTTTGAGCTTCGCCGCATCGGGGTCGAGCCAAACCTGCCGGAGATTTACTTTGCTGAGCTTCTCGCGGGCGCCCGCGCGGAGTAGTAAATGTGAACGAACCACATCTAGCGTTTCGTCAGCACGCTCAGAGACTCACGCAAGTGACGAAGCCAACGCTAAGTAACGAAGGGGTAAGCAGGATCGCTCAGGTAAGCAGCATCGCCCTCCACCATGTTCCAAAACATTGGAGGGCTTCCTTTCAATCTCTTCCCAGGGTCGTACAAGAACAATGGCGCGCCTCCACAGTAGCGAAAACCGATAGCTTTCAAGGACTCCGCTGCGAGGGGCGTTGACGCCGCAGCGAGAATCTCGCAAGTTTCAGGGTGCTTTGCCGCAGTCTGAGACGCCACACTGTAAGCTGCTCTCCAATCCTCAGCTACCGACGAATTTATGCGAATATCGGCGATCCGCATCTGACCCCCCACCTGACTGAGAAGGAAATATCCCATCCTCGCATCGGCCTTAAACAATTCGTAAGCAAGGATCCGCGCTGCCGGACAACGCAGCCAGTAGTTCAAGTAATTCGCGTCTCGCCAGGGCACTGGAAAGGGCGGCTCAGCGTCAAGCTCGAGCGTGTGAGGGAATGATTGGAGAGGTACAGCAGACCAATCCTTAGGACGGTCGTTTGTGTGCAAACTCCATGAGGCGTTTCTTGCCAATCTGGCAGCGCCTTTGAGGAGGGGTTCGGAGGGCCGGCTCCGAAACTGTTTCCATGGCCTTATGACGCGCGCAAACGATGCCACTTCTCCAACATGAAGGAATCCAAGTTTAGGAATAATCTCCCGTGTCTCGGCCGATCCACCTACCACCAGCGACGTTTCGCTGAGCTTCATCAGTTTCTTCTTGAGCATGAATCCTGCGCCAGGAAGCTCGCTTCCATTTGCCCAATCGATGAAGCAATTACAGGTTATCTGCTTGTCGCGGAAATTGAGATTGAGGGGCCAGACGGCACAGTGTGCATGTATCTGATCACCATTCCGCATCAAGTAACTTCTGGAACCCTCCCACTGCGGCCCGGGATCAAAATACTTCCAACGTAAGACCCGACTGTCCGCAAACGTGGAGTTCACGGGTGAGTCGAAAGCTGATAACAATAAAGCAGTGACAGCCGCCAGGTCGGTGACTTCAGTGCGATGGACTTCCAACGTCACGATAAGCCAGTTCTATTCAGCCCAATTTCAGCCGGGTGGGTTGTACTCGCTGTAAGTACTCGAGCACCGAACTAAAGGAAACGAGGGCTTCCAGGTCTTCGGCCTCGACCTCTACATTAAACTCTTCTTCAATGAGAGTAATCAGTGTAACGGTTGCTACTGAGTCCCAATTTTCAACTCGTGTTGTGTTTGCAGATCGAAGTTGAGTTTCGCTCAAGCCCGGAAAGACGGCACCGAAGCATTTTAGCAACCGTGTTTCGTAATCACTCATTATTCAGCTCCACGACATGATGAAATAACTTCGGGCACCTGCTATCAAAGAGAGCCTGAGAAATCGTTACAGTTGATGCCGGCGGCTCAGTCAGAAATTCTGAGAAGAACTTGGCGATAGGGCCATTTCGAGGTGTTGCTGAATAGTCAAACGTTATCTCTTGCGCTTCGAGCTTTTGAAACAATACTAGCAGGCACTGATGCTCGATTCTGCGAGCAAAGGCTCGACAACTCATGACCCACGTATCAACGTTGATACCCGATGGACCACGGCGTCCGGCCATCACCGCAATTTTCCCGAGCGATCCAAAACGGTCCTTGTAACTTGCCGTAAGAAGAAATGTGTCCGGTTCGCGAAGATAGGCACGCCAAAGTGCCTCTGTGAAGCGTTTTCCGTTTAAGTTGAATTGGTTGGTCTTGTTCACTAAGTCTAACGCTCGCGCATCATTCGCATCCTTTCGGAGGCTGAGCGTGAGTTCCGCCCCCGACTGCTCAAGCATGACATCTGAGAAACCTTCGATATCCCGTCCGGACGAGCGCATTTCAGCGTTGCGTCGGGTACTTTCCAATCGCAGCTGATCCTCCTCAAAAATTCTTTCCTTTCCAAAGAGGTCTCTGAGCCGCAACACCAGCTCATAAATCTTCTGAGGATCGCCAAACGGAAAGCGGATGCATTCAATCATCGGATGTGCTGCGCTAACCTCGGCCAGCTCAAGTGGACTGTCATCGATGAAGACTACACTGTCGGCTCCTATGTTCCACGCAGAGAGTATCTGAGAAACGGCATGCGCCTTAGACCCCCAGCTAACTTCCAACATCGACATGTGTTCTCGTGATATCAGCAAGTCATCTCTATTAAATGCTTCTTCGACAATTTCTGGTTCATTCTTGCTGGCAGCTGCGATGAGTACTCCTTCTTCCGATAGGCTTTTCAGCATCTGCTGATAAAAGCCATGCGCCTCACTGCTATGGTTTTGATCCCAATGAACGTCATGGGCGCCAACTTCTCCGATAATGCCATTCCAAAAGGTATTGTCGAGATCAGTAATCAAACCTTTCTTCGGCGACGGATTGCGGATCAATAGACTCAGCAGTCGGGCCATAGCCCCGGCGTGGGAGAGATGGTAAGGAAACCCGGAAGCCCAGTAAGACTTGACGTTAAGGCGCGATGACAAAGGAGAATCCTGATCGAGCCGATCCTGGTTAAGCACCCTGACCTGATCTATCTGAGATAGAGCAACGACAAATTCAGAAATAAGCCCCTTCAGTTTGAGCTCGATGGAACTAGCCTGCCATCCTGCAGTGAAAAACAGCGGCGGTACGGGCAAACTTGGGAGGCTTATTATGACAGGGACAAGGCGAGAAATTTGTTCAACCAAGCGTTGCACGTGCAATAGGAAGAGCTGGGTTCGCTCGACAATGGCATCAAGATTACTCGGACCCCAACCACCCATTTGACGGATCCCAAGTCGTGCGTCGAGATCCGGCCATTCTAATGCCAGCACTACGGCATCGAGCTGCTCTCTCTTTAAGCTCTCGAGCGTGCCTGTTACATCGCCGTAGAGTCCAGAAGTGAGCTCAACGCGACGATCCGGAAAGAGCGACTGCAGTTCGGCGTGCAGGAAGGTCTGAAGATGCAGAGGAGTAAATCCGCACACAAGACCCACTCTGAAAACTTCAGCACCTGCTGCGGCAGACCGATTGATAATGTTCAATGCATCGATCAGTTTCATAGTACTTACTGCTGCACATTGTTTGACGAGATGCCGTACAAATCCAGTACGCGTCTAACATTTTGCTTGAGATCAAATTTCGCTCTGGCGATCATGTAGCCCTTCTGACCCATGCGTTCGCGAAGTTCGCGGTTACCTAAGAGCATTAGAATCCTGTTAGCAATGGCCTCGACGTCCCCTGCGTCTACCAGGTATCCCGACCCGCCGTCCTCGATCAACTCTGGAATTCCTCCCACACGCGTACCAATCACTGGCTTTTGGCAGGCCATTGCTTCTGCGATGGTCTGTCCGAATGCCTCCTGCCATCTTGACACTTGGCAAACTATATCCGCGGCATCGTACACGCCCTCTGAAAATGGATCTGTTGATAGCCCGGTCCAGGTTACGTGATCGCCGATTCCCCACTCCTCCGCTAATCTCGTGAACTCCTCGCGGTAAGATCCTTCGCCAGTCAGGACGAGATGAACATTCTCATCTTTTTCCAGGACCAAACGAACAGCCTGCAGCAAATCCGTTATTCCCTTTTCAGGAATGATCCAGCTCACCTGAACGATTGTCGCGCGATCATTAGGAATCCCGTACCTTTGACGAAAACTGTTGCGACGCTTTTGGCTATCTTCAATGCGCGAAAAGTCTGCGCTATTGTAAATCACTCCAAACCGATCGGACGGTAGCACATCGAGCGTAGTGAAGCACTGATAGTTATACTGGCTAACACATATCACTTTCGACATGGGCATGTTAATGATTCTCACCAACGCTCGCTTCCAGGCAGGCGCACGGTGTTGCACATAATCGCTTGGATGAGATCCTTGATCTGTAAAAAGAATCTGCCTGGCTGATAACAATCGAGCCAGCCAGGGATAAAATCCCACGAAACCCACGAGCTGCATATGGAAAATTTTCGGTCGGTATAACCGAAGGATTCGCGTCAGATCAGAGAAGGCTTCGAAGTTTGGCTCAACAGCGTTGCGAACTACCTCTATCGATACGTTAGGAAGGTCCAGGTAACGCCGGACTACTTCAGACGGTTCTTCCAGGAAACAGAGAATGCTCCGCCAACCGTACTCCCCCAATTGTTGAGAAAGTTCTCGCGCGTATGTTTCGCTCCCTCCAACATATCTCGGCGACAATCCTAGAAGTGATACGACGGTATCCATGAAGGCTTGAGTTACACGCTGAAGAATTGAGGGCGGAACAGTTGGAAAGTAGTGCTACCAGGGAATCAACGTGACAAAAGCATGATTCCAACCGCCGATCAATGATTGATCCAAGTGCTAATGGTTTCGATTCAAACTTCGTTTTAACCTGGCAATTAAACGCTCATGAAAGTTCCGAGCCCGAAGCTCAAGATCGAAGGCCACAGTGAAGGCACGCTGAAGAGTGGTATGCTTGGCCGGTTTCACGTGGGCCGGAATATAGTTCTGCTTATTGCCAAAACCGAGAAAGCGCTGGTCGTCGGCTGACAAACCACCGAGAAAAGCCGCATTCAACAAGAGCGGGTGATATCGGTAGTTCACATTGTTAGGTTCCAACGCTACTGAAGGATCGTGGTAATCATAGAAAAGTGCCTGGCGCTGCTCGAGGATGGGAACATTCTGACGATGTATACCGGAGGTATCAAACAAAAAAGCAGTGCCTGCAGAACCAAGAACTTCGACAACCTGCAAATCGTTTCTTAACTCCACTTCAGCATTCCTCACATACTGCGGGTGCTGCTTCTGATGGCTCCCGAGAATATAAGTAAAGGCCCCACTACGTACGTCCGTCAGGTAAACGGCAAGCTTTAACTCTTTTGGAATGCTGTCGACCATCGATTGATCGTACCAGGCATCCCCATGCCACCCATGAAAGTCTCGCTTCGTCGGCAACGACATCCAGCCTTTTGCTTCTACCAACTCAGCGCCATCTCCGATATATGCACGCACCGTTTCCTTTACGACAGGATTGATGGCGACGTCCACAAACCCCTGTTCAAGGGTCAGCAGATCCGATATCACGTGACGATATCTTTCCTTCTCGTAGCCATCAAAGTCGTTCCACCTCACTCGCTTCAAGCGCGAGTCGAATGCGCGCTGCATGGCAGCTAGCTGTTGTTCGCCGATCAAGTTCGGCAGCACAACGATTCCATTAAGAGTGAGCTCTTTGAGTACGGTGTCCACCCTACCATCAAGGCCCGCTAATGAACGTGGCTGCGACTCAGCAATTGATAACGATTCGTTCATACGTCAACACACAATCAACCTGTCAACTAACCGCCTGTCGCTCAAGCGTTGAAACAGCAGGTACCTGCGACATTATTTGTTGCAAGCGATAATCTCTGTAGAGACCAGGTGCACCACTATGGCCATCGACCGCCGCCATAACGATATTAAATGCTTCTCGAGCAGTGGCGAAGCGTACTTTGAATTGGTCATCTCTTTGACCGAGCTCGATTATGTCTCCAAAGAAGCGCTTCAGGTCTTCTCCTATTACCACAGGTTCGTCACCTGGAAGAAATCCATGACAGAACAGCTTTACGAACACCCAGTCAGGCCGGCCACGGACCTGGATATTTGCGAGCCGCCAACGATCAAGTCGATCCAAGCTCAAGGGATATTTGTGGGACAAGACGCCGTTGTCCAGTCGCGGCACGGGCACGCCATAGCGACGTCGCTGGAGGTCCAAAACCAATGGCCCGGTAAAGATAATTGGCAGTTTTACTTCATCGCCCACCTTCAAGTCTGGGCCACGGCGGTGCGGAGCGCGCTCAGTGAGAGGTAGGCCACACTGGTAGATTGCGTTTATCCGCGGTACCTGGGATTGGTCAGGTGCCGACGGAAGCGTCATGTCTGCGTAGCAACCAGTATCCGAAAGTATCTGCATTTCGGCATCAACGCCGCAATACTTTCCTCCCCCGGAATTTGCGAGCGCCCAATTACCATGAATAAAGGCGTACATTGGCTTTTCGACACCGGGCATTTTAGCGAGGCATCGGTGCTCTTCAACGAGAATATCGCGGAACTCTTCGAGAGTTCGCCGGAGCTGAGCCTCATTGTCTGGTTTGTCGATCCCGTGGTGAAGGTGGATTTCTACTTCACCAAACCCATCGGCCTGTAGTTCAGCCAAATGCTCGAGTAACCCTCGATGATATTGTTCGGCGGGATAGAAATTAGTATGACGAAGGGGAGTTCCATCGTGGTCACGAACCGCATCGCCGATCGCACGGGCCTGTTTACACCAGCGTTCGACACGCGATATCTGAGTGGACCAGTCAAGCGTAATGCCGAGTCCGCCTAATTCATTTGGCTCTTCGTTGTAGCCCGGCTCGAAGTGATTAGCAATGATAAAAATCAGGTGGGCCGGTGCGTCGTCCCCAACGATGCGACTGACAAACTCTCTCGCACGCCATGATGGATAACGCAGCAACCATGGCAGCGACCATGCCAGCTTGGTGAACCGTCCCGGGTCAAATACAAATGGTCCCATTGCAACCGTCTCTCACGATACAAAACTACTTAGGCTTTCGGGCAACGATAAAAATACCATCAACAATGAGTTCTTCGTCTAATAAGCGACTGAATTCCGGTGTCAGTCGCGGACGAATCTCCTTAACGAGATCCAATGTCGACTCAGGGTAGTCGACATTCAGCTCTACCTTCTCCTTGTGCGGATGAAGGTCGCCCTTGCCACAAACACCTACGCCAATGATGCCCGAGATTAACATCTTCGTGTCATATCCAAGGCTCGTCATTGTCCGGCGGTAATAGCTAATCAACTTTCGATTTGGTTTACCTGAATCAATTGCCATCAACCGGTACACGGATTCCGGGATCGTAAGGAAAGTTAGAGGGTTCATCCCATTGTCTCTAAACATGCCTTGATCACTAAGGTCGATCTTGTGGAGCATGTAACCGCCCGGCGCCAGGATCTTATCCATGGCCGCGAACGCGGCGTCGGGATTGTAGATGTCCTGTATGGCCCCTCGAGAAATTGTGAGATCAAACGGCTCCATTTCAAACAGCTCATTCGCATTTTCAACGTCGGTACCGTAAATGCAAAGCACTTTCTCCGGATTCAGCTCAATTCCAGTGCTAAGATCGACCGCCTTATCAAAAGCAAGTTGCTGCTCCTTGCTCAACGTTTCTCTTAAGGCCTGATAGATCTTTCTTTGGTGCTCGAGATCTCGCTTTGAATAGTACTTGTCCAAACAGACTGCGCGTTCGGCGCCGGCAGCAATAAACTTCAGCGCTACCCCGACATTGTCACCAAAGCCCAGCTCAAACACTCGCATTCCTTTGAGCTGATCCACAGTTAAGCCCGAGTATGTCAGGTAGTCGTCAAACTGCACATTGATGTAATCGATGCTTTCCGAAATATTCTGGAAAAAAAGGCTGTGGGTCGCCCCGTGAAGCGATTCCGTATTTCCCGCTTGAAATCTTCGCTTCATGCGCCAATTGTCATAGATCTTTGCCGCAACGATCAGGGACTTCGATTTTTTTGCCAGTCGTTTCAATTGATTAGTCATTTTGTATTCCAAGGGCCGCGTTGAGTGCATTCATATTCACGCCGATGTCCGTTCCGTCACTTGCGGCATTGCGGTATGGACTGTCAGGCCGAAGCCTATAATCATTATTGGCGGGATCGGAGAACTTAACTGCCCGCTCATTAGCAGCACAAAAGCTCTTTCGAAAATTTCCATTTCTTCCTGTTATGTAGTCGCATTCACTATCGTTGTTAATGATTACGTTGTTAGCTTCAGTAAAGTTAGGCCAACACGCGTTGAACGCATTTCCTGGAAGCGCACACTGCGTTCCATAGCGATTGAAATACATTATGTTGTCCTTAACGATGGCTCCAGACATCGGGGCGAGACCGATGATCATTGGTCCACCACTAGTGTCCTGGCGATTGATAAACGTATTGTGCGAGAGAAGTAGGGGAGCGCCCACCCCAAACGACGTATAGACC
>JBKPAC010000210.1:0-14314 GCA_046726175.1 Acidobacteriota bacterium | reverse complement strand
GTCTCACTCGGCCAAAACACTGGTTGGATTTTGCGCCATACCAGATGGCCCATACTCCGCTGAAGATGACGATCCCTCAAGCTCAAAAGGAACTCGATCGAGCGTGGACTGATTCTTACAGTCCGGCGCGCATAGCCGAGGTGCTCGCTTCTCTCGAGGACAAGTCAGTAGGGTGGCGCATTTATCATTTCATCTTGCGCATCTGTTTTCGTGGGATTTATTTCGAGCAGATGGGTGCCTGGAACTGGACGAAAGTAATAGCCCAGAATCGGCGAACGATCCTGCGGCTTTGCAGTGACTCGATCTCGGAATACCGGGCCAGAAAACGGAACCCACCTTCCGGCGCGGTTGCAAATCCTGTTTGAGGCGCTACCAAAATCTCAAAAGAGAGACCGAAATAAGCAGCTAAAAGAAGAAATAGTTTCTGGAGTAGATCTAAATAAGAGGTTTGTGCTTTGACCTCTATGGAATGAAAAGAACGTCCAAATGACGAAACATTTGAGTGTCGGTGTAATCGGTGTTGGCAGACTGGGTTTAGCGTATGCGCGCTATTTCTGCGGCCGCATTGAGGGCGCGAAGCTGGTTGCGGTTTCCGACACCGCAGAGAAAACGTTGTCGTCAGTTGCAGAGGAACTTGGCGTCGAGCGGCGCTACACGCGCTACCAGGATCTAATCGCCGACCGTTATGTCGATGCCTTAGTGATCGTCAGTCCGACCAGCACGCACAAAGAGATCGTGTTGGCAGCGGCAGAGCAACGAAAGCCTACCTTTTGCGAAAAACCACTATCCATTTTTCTCGATGCCGCGGAAGAGATGCAGCGCGTGGTCGAACGGTCAGGCGTTTTCTTTCAGATGGGCTTCATGCGACGGTTCGATAAGGGTTATGTAGCTGCCAAGCGAAAGATCGAGAACGGAGGCATAGGAACTCCCGTACTCTTCAAGTCCTCTTCACGTGATCCCTACCGGCCCAGCCTCGAGTATTTGGATCCAGCGCACAGTGGTGGATTGATCATCGATTGCGCTATTCATGATCTTGACCTCGCTCGTTGGTTCATGGGTGAGGTGAAGAGCGTCTACGCCATCGGCGGCACCCTGGCCTATCCCGAGATGAAAGCCATCAACGACATCGATAACGCCGTCACCAGTCTCTATTTCACGAGCGGTGCGTTAGGAGTGGTCGATCAAAGTCGAAACGGCGTCTATGGTTACGATATCCGAACCGAAATCCTGGGGACCGAAGGTACTTTGAAGATTGGCTACCTTCGCGAAACGCCAATCCTGGTGATGACGAAAGACGGCGTCAGCCACGATACTGTTCCCTACTTCCACGAACGCTTCGAACAGGCCTACATCACTCAACTTCAGGACTTCGTCAACAACGTCCGAGAAGGCAAGCCACCATCAGTAACCTGCGCGGACGGAGTGGCTGCTTTGCGAGTGAGCACGGCCGCCACAATGTCCTTCAAAGAGAATCGACCGGTTGAAATCGAAACACGAAATGACACGAACTAGAATGACACGAACTCACACGAAACTGGCTGTCATTCTCATTCTTTGTTTAGCTACTTTCTGGTCGCTTCACTCAAATCTCAATTCCGCACAGTCGCAAACCTCGCGGTCGTCGAATCGCGCACGCAAGCCGCGGCTCGTACTAGGAATCGTTATCGATCAGTTTCGCTACGATTATCTGACCCGGTTTGAAGATCTGTTTGGGCAGGGAGGTTTTCGCCGGTTATTAACGAGCGGAGCCGTATTCACCAACGCGAATTACATTTACATCCCTACCGTCACTGCTCCCGGCCATGCGACGTTCATGAGCGGATCTGTGCCGGCTCTACACGGGATCATCAGCAACGAATGGTTCGAGCGCGAGACTGATCGACGCGTCGAAAGCGTCACCGACGACAATGTGAAACCACTCGGCGGCAAGAATACCGCTGGGAGATCTCCCAGACGTTTGATCGGTTCTACTCTCGGCGATGAACTTAAACTCGCGAGCATTGGCAAATCAAAAGTCGTTGGTATAGCCATTAAGGACCGTGCTGCAATCCTTCCTGTTGGCAAGAAAGCAAATGGCGCTTACTGGTACGATACAAACTCAGGTGAGTTTATCTCCAGTACCTACTATTTTCCGGATCTTCCTGCGTGGGTGAAGCAGTTCAAAAAAAACAATAGCGTTGATAAGTACTTTGGTGCGAAGTGGGAAAAGCTGCTGCCCGATGCAGCCTACGAACGTTCGTTGCCGGATGCCTCACCATTTGAAAAGTATCGTTTCGGCAATACGTTTCCACACGTCCTCAACGGCGGTGAAGAGAAACCCGGGCCGAAGTTTTACGATCAATTCGATGAGACTCCGTTTGCAATTGACTACGAAGTGGCGTTTGCAAAGGCTGCCATTGAAGGTGAGGGTCTGGGCCAGGACGATTTCACCGATCTCCTGACGGTCAGTTTTTCGTCCAACGATATTATGGGCCATTACTTCGGTCCATACAGTCAGGAAGTTGAAGACATGACGCTGCGCACGGATCGGACTCTGGCAGACTTGTTTAGCTACGTCGATCGTAAAGTGGGTCTGGCGAATACGATCATTGTGCTTACAGCGGATCACGGGGTCGCCCCGATTCCTGAGCACGCGAAGTCAATGGGGTTGGATGGTGGTAGACTCGACACGAAGGCAATTACTTCAGCGGCTGAGGCGGCGTTGGACGAGCGATTCGGTCAAGACACGTGGGTCCGCGATACAGTTTCATCGAATCTTTATTTCGACTACAAGGCTTTAGAACGCCGGCAAGCCCGGCGTGATGAAGTCGAGCGTATTGCGTGTGATGCTGTGGTGAAGGTTGTGGGTGTGGCCGAGTGTTATACGCGAACGCAATTGCTCGCCAAACAATTGGCGCCGGGACTGATCTCAACACGCGTCCTCAACGGTTTTTATCCCGAGCGAAATGGCGATGTCATCGTAGTGCTCAAACCGTTCTACATGATTCGCACCGAAGATGGCACGACGCACGGATCACCTTACAGCTACGACACACATGTCCCGGTCATTTTCTATGGCGCTGGAATCGTTCCCGGAAGCTACTCCGCGGCGAGCAGTCCATCAGACATAGCACCGACGTTGTCAACGTTGCTCAAATTAGAGCCGCCAAGCTCGGTTGTCGGTCGCGTCCTGACTGAGGCGATCAGGACAAATGGTGGCTCGTAATTCATTGCTCGGCCGCTGTTGAATCAACCGAGGCTTTTCTTTTAAAAACAATTGACCTTCGCTCCTCGACGGCCGTATCATCACGCCCATTTCGAATTCAAAGCTGTTCCAAAGGCCATAACCCAGACGGCAAAACCGAACCTTTACCGGGCCTTTGGTCTCTAATTTTCCGCTGCCCAGCTCGTACACGTGGTGGTTTCTCTCAGAGGTTTCTGCGCGAGAGGCAACGCCTCCCGCGCTTTCTCCTAGTGTTGAGTTTTTGCATTTCGGTTTTGCAAAAATCTTATGATGTGGTTGCTCTGTAAAATAAGCCCTGGCTTTTTGTTCCGGCTGCAGATCTTCTGCCTCACGTTCGCGTCGGCCGGTATTGCCTGCCCGGATTATGCAGCTCGTTCCGAAAGCATTTGCCGCATTTACAGAACCGCAGTCGTTGCTGTCGAACAGGATAGCTCACCGCAGGTTCCTATTCTTTCCGATGGACGGTACCAGTTGAAAGGTGGTGAGTCACATTCTTACCGAGTAACGCTCACGGCAGGCCAGTATCTCTACGCACTCGTGGAGCAGCAGGGAATCGACCTGGAGATCGCATTGTCCAATCCGAATGGCTCTCAGTTAGCTGTAACTGATAGCCCGAACGGTCGCTGGGGCTCAGAACCGATCCTCTTGATAGCGGCGACATCAGGAGAATATCGCGTTGGAATCAAATCTCCGAATGCCCAGGCTGAAGCTGGAAGCTACCAAATCAGAATAAACGCTTTGCGCGAGGCAACTCCTGCCGACAAGCAACACGTAGCCGCGCAAAGAACGTTCGAAGAAGCTCAAAAACTCCGCACCCAGCCTAATGCAACTGAAAAACGCACTGCGATAGCCAAATACAAAGAGGCCCTACCAGTTTTTAAAGCAGTTGGCGACTCTTATCGACAAGCTGTTTCGTTGCACATGATCGGACTCGTGAATTTACAGCTGAATGAGTTTCGCAGTGCGCTCCCCTACCTTGATGAAGCACTTTCACTCGCGAAGACCCTTCAGGACGGACGCCTTGAGGCATCGATCGAGACGGTGATTGGAGGTGCCCATGACGTGTTGGGAAATATAGGACAATCTCGGGAACACTATGAGCGAGCAATCACCCTTGCACGTACATACAAAAACACTCCAGCCGAAGCCTCAGCTTTGAACAATATTGGCAAGCTATACAACGACGCGGGTGACTTCCAGAGAGCACTCGATTACTACCTGCAGTCCCTCCCGCTGTTTGATCGGCCCAATCAACGAGCCATCACGCTCAACAATATCGGGGTGTCATATTCCGGTCTCGGAGAATTTGAGAAAGCTATCGATTATCTGCAGCAAGCTGTTTCGATATTGCGTACGGGTAACGACAGAAATGCTGAGTCCTACACGCTGAGTAATATCGGTCATGCCTACAAAGGTCTCGAAAACTACCCGGAAGCTCTGAAGTATTTTGAGCAAGCACGTGTAATGCAGCAAAAGACTGGTAATCGTGCGCAGGAAGCCGAAACCCTGGACCTCACCGGAGCAGTCTATTCTGAGATGGGACAACCCGAAAAAGCGCTCGCACTCCATCAACAGGCACTCGAGATTCAGCGCGCCACTAAAAATATCCGCCGCGAAGCAATTTCGCTGAGAAACTTGGGCCATGTTTATAATTTGTTGGGACAATCGCAAAAAGCACTGGAGCAGTTTGATCAGGCACTTTCTATTCTGCGCAGCATTGGTGACGTGAATAGCGCAGCGGCTGCTTTGGAAGGGCGAGCACGCGCTGAGCAGCGACTTGGAGATCTTGTCGACTCAAGAAAGAGTATTGAGGAGTCGCTGTCGCTGATCGAGACTGTGAGGGCACATTCGGGCAGTCAACAACTTCGAGCCTCTTATCTTGCTTCACGCGAAAAGGCTTACGAATTCTACGTCGATTTGTTAATGCAACTGAATGCTAAGGAAGCCGGCAAGGGCTATGAGGCCGAAGCACTGAAGGCCAGCGAACGTGGCCGTGCACGCAGCTTCATGGAGTTGCTCAACGAAGCGCACGTCGATATTCGCGAAGGTGTCAATACAGACTTGATAAAACGTGAGCGAGAACTGAGTCAATTGTTGAATGCCAAAGCGCAGCGCGAAATTCAGCTAACTGCGCGAAAAGGCAGTCAGCAGGAGATTGATACTCTTCGCAAAGAGATCAGCGGGCTGGAAGACGAGTACCAGCAAGTGCAAGCAGCAATTCGAAAGGCGAGCCCTGCGTATGCCGCCCTCACTCAACCTCAGCCTTTGGAGCTTAAAGAGATTCAACAGCAGCTGGATCCGAACACGCTTCTCCTCGAATACTCTCTCGGCGATGAACGAAGTTATCTATGGGTCGTCGCCAGAGACTCATTGAAGACCTACAAACTGCCGAAACGAGCTGAGATAGAAAACGTCGCGAAGCAGCTTTACGACTCGCTCACAGCTCGGAGTGTTTCGAAGTCGATTGAGACTCCGATGCAACGTCAGCTGCGAATCAACCAGGCAGATGAACGGTTTCAACAGTCGGCGACGCAATTGAGCAACATGATTATCGGGCCAGCAGCAACCGTGCTGGGAAGGAAACGTATCGTCATCGTTGCTGATGGAGTTCTGCAGTACATTCCATTTGCAGCTTTGCCGAACCCTAAATCAGCAGCGGCGCAACCACTCGTTTTTCAGCATGAACTCATCACCTTGCCCTCCGCTTCGAGCCTGGCGATTCAACGAAGAAACCTGGCTCATCGTAAACCGGCGCCCCAAATGCTCGCGGTCCTGGCCGACCCAGTGTTTACGACGAATGATCCCCGACTGGCAAAATCCACGTCGCCAGTTCGCCAGGACGGTGGGGCCGCAGCGGCCGATACAAGAAGAATCGAGCACCCAACCGAGCTAATGGGCCAACTTTCAATCCGGCGTTTGCCGTTTACGCGCCAGGAAGCAGACCAGATACTCGCCGTGGCGCCTGCGGCGACTAACTTGAAGGCCGTCGATTTCCGCGCCAATCGATCTCTTGCCATGAGCCACGAGTTAAGCAAATTCAGGTACGTACATTTTGCCACGCATGGTTATCTTGATAGTGCGCGGCCCGACTTATCGGCCATTGTTCTTTCGTTGGTGGACCAGGGGGGTAATCCCCAGGATGGATTCTTGCGTTCACATGACATTTTCAATCTGAAGTTGCCGGCTGAACTGATCGTCTTGAGTGCGTGCGAAACTGGGTTGGGCAAAGACGTCAAGGGTGAAGGGCTCGTTGGGTTGACGCGCGGCTTCATGTACGCGGGTGCACGTCGAGTGATTGTCAGTTTGTGGAATGTAAACGACAAGGCCACCGCTTCATTAATGCAACGTGTTTATGCGGGAATCTTGAAGACGAATAAGACGCCTGCGGCCTCTTTACGTGCAGCACAGATTGAGATGTGGCGGCAGAAGCATTGGCAGTCGCCGTACTACTGGGCCGGTTTCGTAATGCAAGGTGAATGGAATTAGCGTAGTGTCCTAATCGACGAACGATTAGCGAGATATTGCACGAGCGCCGACCGTCAGTACCCGACATGTCGTATCGTTTAGCGCGCGCTTTCGGCACGTCGCCGGAAGTGCGGTTAGGCTTGCGCCAAGATGTTGACCTCTGGGACGCATCACGCTTGCCACAAAGAATACGAACGTATCAAACGAGTCGCTCTCTACAAGGCGGCCTAACGCTCGAATTACCCCGCTGCCCGACGATACCATACAAGCTATGCCGCATGACGTTCAGCGCACACTGTGTTGGCGACGCGAGAAAGGCGGGGGATGGTATTTCGCGGAACCTAAGACTGCCCAGAGCCGACGAACGATTCCTTTACCAGTATCCTTAGTCCGTCAATTAAAGCACCATAAGGCGAGGCAGGCGGAGCGACGCTTGCAATGTGGGCCTGAATATCATTCTTGGGACTTGGTTTTTGCCACTAGTACCGGGAGGACCATTGCATCCGGACAATCTGAACGCGAGAAACTTTAAGGCCATCTGTAAACGCGCCGAGCTGTCACCGAAATTCTCGCTCTACGTCCTTAGACACACTTGCGCGACGTTGTTGCCATTGGCGGTGAGAATCCGAAGATTGTCAGTGAACGGCTTGGGCATAGCTCAATTGTGATGACGCTCGACATTTACTCTCACGTTTTGCCGACGATGCAGCAAGCGGCGACGGAACTGGAAAAGCTCATTTTCGGTTGAAACTGAGGAATCTGCGAAACAGCCAACCTTGTTACTTGTTTGTAATTTAATAACTTAGGTGCGCTTCCGCTACAAAAGTGTAATGACTGGGGCCCGAATTGATATGGCCTGTTTCCACTGGAGTCGTGACCTTGCCACAATCTCAGCAGTCAACCCGTTCCTCAAATCGTCACCAAAGAGGTTCTGTCAAAGCAGACGTGACTATTGAAGAAGAAATAGTCTCACATCGAACGTCCCTACCAACGCGTGACGCAATAGTGCCACAAAGCGCTTATAGACAGTTCGGCAAATGCCTCTAAGTAACTGAATTTGAATGGCTGGGAGGCAGGGATTCGAACCCCGATAGGCGGATCCAGAGTCCGCAGTCTTACCGTTAGACGACCTCCCAACTCGAGGGCTCAATTTAAGAGCGGAATGATCTGCTTGTCAAACGAGCATGAATTTGGGTAGTGGTTCAGTTTGCACTGCGAGCGCGGGCGTCTCGCCCGCTTGGTGGAGGATTCTCAACGTGATGCGGGCGAGACGCCCGCGCTCCCAGTGCAAACTTGAACCACCACTCGAATTTGAAGATCCGGATTTCCTTATCCGAAATTTTACTGGTTTTTTTGACCCAGCCAAGGCAGAATAGCTCTGGCCACAATTCACTCCCACAGTTGAGACTTTAGAAGCCCAGTTACAATTTGGAGTAGGAATGAATACTCATCAGCGTGAGTCTGCCGACTCTGAGGCCGAACTGCGAGCCCTCGTTAAGGACTACGAAGCTAAGCTCAACGAGATTGGTGATCTTGTGGCTCGTGTGCGGCACGAGATCAACAATCCACTCACCGGAGTTCTCGGTCAGGCTCAACTGTTGCTGCGCGAGGAATTGAGCGAAAAGGCGCGAAAGCGAGCGCAGACCATCGAGGATCTCGCAATTCGGCTGCGCGATATCGTCGGGCAATTGCGTAAGGTCCAACGTCCTGCTGAACCTCAGCCACCGGTTACTAACCGAAGATCAAATACCTAACGCTGAACGACATGGGCCGTGACTGTTGTGTCACCGGCAACGCTTACAACGTAACGCCTCCCCTGTGGAATGTAAGCGTTCCCACCTCGTTTGAACCCGCCTAACAAGGCCAGCGGCGCGGCCGGTCCCAGCAGAGCTCCGAAGATAATCATGCGCGTGGCTGTGCTGGCGCCTTTACTGTCGCCAACGACGCGCGCGGAAGCCTGGATCGGAACCGGCGAGCCGTCTACTGCAGTGACTGTTTCCATCGTCCATGCGATGCGACCGGCGCGGCCGAAGTGCCCGTTGCGTTGGGACAGTACAACGCGGCCTGTGGCGGTGGCGCCGGTCTCAATCACGGTTACGCCTTCTATCTTGACGGGGTTGACCACGCGAAAGCTCACAGCCTCGCCTTTTCTGATTTCCTGAGAACTGAAGCGGTAAGCAGTCTCAACGTCAATTACTGTTCCCGCCGGAATCTTTAAGGCGACGGGCACGGGTGAGGGAACCTTGCTCGAAAAAATCATCGCCATCAATACCGCATCGGAAACACCGGCGGCTTTCAGTTTTTGTAATTCCGGCACAGAGGTGTCGCAGGTGCAGATGGACTGCTTCAGCTTGACTACTATGAGCTCTTCGGGGAGCCCGCTTGCGACCAGATTCAAAACGTCCGCATTCGTCAGGACGGTTTTAAGATCCTGCGTCTGCTGGATAGTTTTTGCTGCAACCGAGCGAACTGACAGCGGAAACGTCAGAAGCGAGAGGATCAGAAAAAGGGAAGTAATTCGTGACATCTCACTAACTCTGAGCGAAAAACAGATTCGATCAGGCGAGTTGATGTGCAAACCAAGTTCCAAAAACTTATGGTGCAGTCGATGCGGATGTTATGCGCCGGCACGGGCGAAAACCTTGCGTTGCATCCATACTGTTACAAGGATGAGACTCAAGCCAAGCAATGCCAGCGCAAACGGGAAGAAAAATGAATCTTTAAAAACCGCATAAGCAAGATGTCCCAGATACAGATGCACTCCGATCGCTCCAAATACGAGAAACGTTAGTCGCCGCAGCCGGACTGCCAACCAAATAAACCCGATGTTCAGCAATGCATAAAGCGCTCGCTTCATCTCTGACCCACTGTCCATCGCTGTGAGCCCACCCCAGAACGCCAACATCCCAAATAGATAACACCAAAATGCAAAGTCTTCTGAGCGTGGTTCGCCAGTCTTATGCAATTGCTTGTCGAGTCCGTACCCTACAAGAATCGTGCACAAACCAACAATCACGCTAATCCACTCACGAGTTCTCCAACTTAAATTGGCATCCTTGAATAAAAGCGCCGCCAAATCCATGGAAAGAAACCAAAAGGAAAAAGCAATTGGCGCGGTAAGGAAGCCAAAGCGCACATACCTCAGGGCAACAGCTCCAGCTACAATTGTCGCGAGTTCCATGACAATCCAAGATCCGTTAATCCATGGGTAGTAATTCTGGTAACTTCCTGGATATTCGCTCGGCCACAGACCAACCATGTCTTCTACTGTGTAGGTGATTAGAGGTACCAGACACACGGCAATAGTAATCAGCAGTCCCCCAGCCACAATAAAGCCGCTGCGGAGTAACCACCGTCCCAGTCCAACCGCCAACATCATGTAGATTAAAGCCGTGATAAAAATGCCTCGAGAGCCGAGCACTTCCCATTTATCACCCAAAAACCACGCGCAGGCTGAAATCATCAACATTGCACCGAAGTAATAAGCAACTGTGACGAGGTTGAATCCTTTGCGTTGTTCGCGTGGTAATTCCTTGGGTTCCGTTAACACCGATCGATTGAAACGCTGTTCATAACCCCACTGCACAAGACGGTCGGCATCCGCTCGGAGCAGTACGCCCTCATCGGAGGCACGGTAAATATCAGACGGGGTCAAAAAGAGTTCGGAATTGGTCGTTTTTGAGTGCGATGTGGACATAAAAGTACCCTTCGCTAGTTCGGCTGAGTACCGAGCATCACTGAAAACTCCTCTGACGTGACCACTGATGCCCGGCGAGGGAAGACTTTTTGCATCAGGCAAGCGTGCAGCTCAGTATCCAGATCCACGCAGCAATCACTGATAATCACGAGTCGATAGTCAGCATCCCATGCGTGCAGCACTGTCGAGAGCACAACGCCGCTCGTTGCGATCCCGAATAGGACCAGAGTCTCGACTTGCTTCGCCCGAAGCACTTGCTCCAGATCCGTTCCTGCAAACGCGTTGACGCGACTCTTCTGCAGCCTTAAGTTCGGCCAGGACTGCGGGGCTCGTGTCAAAGTTGCAACGGGAGGACCTGATTTTGGCTACGACTACCTCAGCCGTCAGACCAGACTTAATCATCTCCATGACGTCTTTGTTTGTAAGCAAGGCAGAGTCCTGGGTTGTTGATGATGGGGTTGGATCCTGCTGAATTCCAGGTGATGCTGCGGCGTTTAGACCAATGAGCACGAAACCCAAAAAGAGGCACAGGAGGCTTCTCATCGGGAAATCCTTTCAGTTTTAGCCCTTGAATGGAACTTACAGACTTGGACTACCGCGGGAGAGAATTACCAGAATACTAGTAAAGCCGGGAGCTAGGCTGTGACAGTTTCCTCTTCGTCAACCAGGTAAGGCGTAGCTATCGTCGGCTTTTCATCCGGATCTTCAGCCAGCACAGCCTGAACTATCGGCAGACTGAGAGAATGTTTCGTAGATTTCAGCGGCACTGAATGACCTGCAGCGTAAACAGGGTGACGCCCATGCTCCTCATACCATTCAGCGAGATTTGCAGTCTTATGCATGTTCTCGATGATCTGACGCCAGCCGACGCCGGTGTTGTAAGCGCAGAAAGAGATCTCGCCTTCCTGAGTCCCGTACGGTATCACGCACATCTCAGTGCGACGGAAGTCGTAGTTGAAGAGATCCTGGAACCACATCCCTTCAACACAAAGTACTCGCCAGATGTCAGCAGGGTCCTCGGAGTTCTGTGCCTTCATCCGATCGTTGCGATCTGAACTCGAGTTTGTCGACGATGGTTTGAACAGGTTGATGATTTGCGAGATCGGGAATCCTTCTGGAGCTCGTTCCGCGTCGAAGTTGCGCAGGATTGCCATCGCAAGCTGAGCGTAGGAGAGCTTTCGACCGCGCGCGGTGTCTGTGATGACCGCGACATCTTTCATGAACTGTTCGTAGTTGAAGAATTCAAACAACGACTTGAAGTCGCCGGTCTTCCGATTGACGACCATCAACGAGAAAATGCCGCAGTTCGGATGGCAATTGCATGAAGACCAGCCCCACGGAGCGTCAGCACCTTGCAACATGTCCATTACGCTCGTGAAGGCTGAATATGATGAGAGCGGAAACCAGTCGCGCAATGGCTGAAGCTGACCACCCAATTGATCTTTAAGATCGTGCGTCATCCCTGCGAGTGTGTAGCGCCATTTCACACGAACGTCGTCTGAGATATCTTCGTCGCGTCCTGTAAACGAGACGGGCTGGAAAGCGATGGTCTGGACCTTGTCAATGTTCTTCGCAGCGAATTCAACAATCTGACCGATTCCATCGTTGTTGATGGAGTTGACGATCGTAGTCACCAAAGTAACTTTGATACCCACGCTGGCAAGATTCTCAATCGCGCGCAGCTTCACGTCGAAAAGATTGCCTACACCACGGTGCTTGTTTTTCTCTTCGCTTACGCCGTCGAATTGGAGGTAAACGCCATGCTGTCCAGCAGCTTTGGCGGCTTTGCAGAACTCGATGTCTTCGGCGAAGCGGATTCCGTTGGTTGCTGCAAGGATCCGATAGAATCCTATTTTCTTAGCGTAGGCGACCGCGTCGAGGTAATAAGGCGACAGCGTTGGTTCACCGCCTGAGAAAAGAATGATGATCTGCCGTCTGGGTTTAAATGAAACCGCTCGATCAAGGATCGCTTTGGCGTCTTCGAAAGTAGGCTCGTGAACGTAGCCAACCTGGTTAGCATCCATGAAGCATGGATTGCACATCATGTTGCAACGATTCGTGAGGTCGACAGTCAAAACAGCTCCGCGCCCAAACTTGATGGTGGAAGTGCCGTGCCGGTGTACAGCAGCGTCTTCCGCTGCACGAAAGTCACGACCAAAAAAGAGCGATTCGATTCTCTCGAGGAATGCGGGATCCGTCGACATCACATCTTCAAAGGGCCCATGCTTCGGGCAATCTTTGCGCATGATGACGCGTCCATCGCGTTCGAGGATTTGAGCTTTGATTTCTCCAGGGTGCTCGTTCATTAAGGTCTCGAGCGGCACCTCGCCGGAGATCACAGCGTTGCGCACTTCTTTAACGCAACGTGGACATAGACTGTCTGTTTCTCGGGGAAAGCCTAATGGCGGAGATGACCTTTCGTAGGATTTGAGTAATGGTCCCGGTGCCCAGCTTGGGCGGATGGCTCCGCCCTCTGGAAGTCGCTTATTGATGGACTGGAAAGCGCGCCATGCGACGTCCGAAAGATTCGAAAGTAATTTGGAGCTTTTGACGCCACCCGGACTCGGGTCTGATTCCCCCCGTCGAAACTGGTCACTGAACAAAGGATTCTCTCCTCAAGGCGCTGGAATAGTTCCAAGCGCCGCAATCTGATTAAGACTAATTATTACTTCAAATAACCGCCAACGTATCCCAACTTCCCGAGGTCCAATTTGCGGCTTCGGCAATGATAGTTGTCATGGCAGGCATTGGCAAGTACAAAAAAGGCCCGTAAAACCGACAATTTAAGTTCCATCTTCAACTTATGCCTTTGGTAAGATGCCCTGCGATTTCCTAAGCGAAGATCTTGTGATGGCTCCGAAACTGACGAGTACCCCTCGAAACATTGCTGAACTCGCCCAGCACGTGGGCGGCCGCGTGGAAGGTGACGGGACTGTTGAAGTTCACGCGGTTGCGAGTTTAGAGAGCGCCGGTCCCGGCGAGATCGCATACGTCGAGGATGAAAAACTCTTCGACTTGGCCCGCAACAGCCGGGCTTCATGTGTGATTGCTCCGGAGGGCGCAGAGGTGAACGCGACTAGCGTTATTCAGGTGCGTCATCCGAAGCTTGCCTTTGCGTTGATCGCCGAGCTGCTTCACCCTGCTCAAAAACGCGAACCTTCTATACATCCTACGGCCGTTGTAGCTGAAGGTGCTGATTTGGATTTGACGGTGTTTATTGGCCCTCACGTCACTGTCTCGCAAGGCGCTCGCATCGGGTCAGGTACCCGAATCGAAGCTGGCGTTGCGATTGGTGAGGACGTCACTATCGGGAAAGACTGTGTGCTTCATCCCGGAGTGATCCTTTATGACGGAGTGTCACTGGGTGATCGGGTGGTGTTGCATGCCGGAGTCTGCATCGGCGCCGACGGTTTCGGATATATCCGAGACGACATGGGCTATCACAAGTTTCCCCAGGTCGGTACGGTGGTGATTGAGGACGACGTAGAAATGGGCGCCCACACCTGCGTTGACCGAGCGGCACTAGGACGAACTCGAATTGGTCGCGGTACGAAGCTCGACAACCTGGTTCATGTTGGCCACAACTGCGATATCGGTGAAAGGGTTGTGATCGCGGCTCAAACGGGTATCAGTGGCAGTGTCACGATTGAAGACGACTGCGTGATCGGAGGCCAGGTTGGATTTGGAGATCATATTCGAGTGCAGAGTGGAGCAGTGATCGGGTCAAAGGCAGGAGTGCTGCCGGGCAAGATCGTTCGCCCTGGAGTTTGGTGGGGCATTCCAATCCAGCCGCTGGATGAATACAAGCGATTGAACGCTCATGTAAATCGGCTGCCGCAAATGAGGGAAGAACTGAAAGAACTGCGACAGAAAGTGCTGGAGTTGGAAGAAAAGATAAAGGAATCATGAAGAAGATTCATAAACTTGGC
>JBKPAC010000209.1:0-35807 GCA_046726175.1 Acidobacteriota bacterium | reverse complement strand
TTATGTAACAGCCGAAAGACACCCACGAAGCAACACGAAAGCGACGACACGAAAGCACACGAACCACTGACCACTGACGACTGACTACGGCCAAACCAAATTACAAATGATTAATGTCAAATGATGAATGGTAAATGGTTTGACACGTCACCTTACTGCGTTACCACCGTGCCCATCTGCACCACTTCGAAGTTCGATCCTTTGATTGTCTTCAAGGTACTCAACTCGTCGTCATCCCAACGAGGATCCGGAGCGCCACTGATGTACCAGTTCGAGCCGTTGTCCGCGAGAATCATTCCGTACTTTTTGAGCGCCCGGAGAATGACCTGCATTCGCGGTGAGAATGTCGAGATGTTGAATGATGCCTTCAGACGAACGCGCATTCCCATTGGCGGGCGATTCACGCTCGTGTCCGAACTGGCGAAGTGTCTTGCCGGATAAACATAACCTCTTCGCGTCGGTTGTGCGGTGAAGCGAACTGCATGTCGAATTTCGCCCTGTTCATAAACCTCGTCATAACGAACCAGGCCAGGGAAAATCGGCGGCCCTGCGGCGTCAGCAGACGTCCAACCTGCAGGTCTCAACGCGTTTGAATTCAGATCGAAAATGGCGCCGCAGTTTGCATTCCAGCTCGCACCACTGTTAATCGGAAACGAATAACCCATCTCGTAGAGAATCCAGTTGTCGCGATCGATCACGATTACGTGCCGGTCGCCAGTCGAACTTGGACCACCCTCAATCGGAGCATTGTCGTAAGTCAAGAGGTTTGTAAAGCGAGGAAATAAGCCGCGGATTAACGCGGATCAGAGCCTGGGATCTGAAATATAAGAAAAGGCGGCCGGTCGTGAGCATTCATGCGTCCGATCCGCGTTCATCCGCGGCTAAACTTCTGACAGTACTCACATCCTCAAGGCAGAAGTTTGAAATCCTTTGGAACAAACTCGATCGACTTAATCGCGCCGTCGGTTTTTGTGCGTGCGTCCGCTGCCGGCAGGTAGCAGACTACTACCGGGCCCGGTTGCTTGCGTGCGCCACAAGACATTTCCGACCCCGCGTCAGTTGTGAAAGCTACCATGTCGACATTCTCGAAGCTGTCTGTCCTGAGTCTGAGGATCTTGTCATCTACCTGAATCAAAAACACGATTCCCTTCGAGCTGCATTCCACACTCACCAGCGAGCCTTGAACTTGCTTTTCGCCTTCAGCGGGTTTGCGTAAAGCTTCCCGTAAATAGGATGACGGATCCACTTTTTCTTCAATCGTTGGGGCAGGAATATTACCGGGCCTGCCTGTGGGTGAAGGTCGCTCAGTGGCATCGATCATTTTGGTTTGTGCTGCACCACCCTGGCGATAGCTTTCAAACTTCTCCAGTTGCGCCAGCATTGCCTGTGATTGCTGACTCACGCGAGTATCGTTCTTATTCTGGCTAAGTCGTTCCAGAAGCTGCCGAGAAGTTTTGAAATCCTCCTTCCTGAAATAAACCTGAGCGAGCATGAACAGCAGATCGTTTCGTCCTGGCGAAGTGCTCAGCGCCTTTTTAAGCAACTGTATCGACTCATCCAGCTCAGTCCCACTAACAAGATTCACAAACGCCAGCAAGCTGTAAGACTCAGGAAAGTCTGGTCTCAGAGCGATTGTTTTCTTGAGGTGTTCACGGATCTTGGCCAATGTCTCTGGAGCGTAACTGCTTACTATTTGAGTTTCCTCCATCCCCAAGCGCGTGAGAGAGAAGGCATAGTAGTAATTGATCAAATAATTCTGAGAGTTACTGGCTGCAGCTTTCTCGAGGCTCTGTCGCGCTTCATCAATCTTGCCCTGGCGGACTCGCAACATTGCCAACGACGCATTTGCCATTGGCAGCGAGGGATCGAGCTGCAAAGCTTTCTGCAAATACTTTTCGCTGTCTACTCGATTGCTGTGCAGCAACAGATCGCCGAGGTAAGCCTGTGATTCAGCTTCAGTGATTGGCGCGGACTGCATCGCAGTGTCGAACACTAGTTTTTGATCAAAGGTTCCGTTGATTACAGGATAACGATCGTGGCTGATGTATTCGCGTAGCTCCTTCTCCATCTTTTCAAACGTAGTTTGAAATGCTTGCTGAAACGCCTGCTCCATCGGCGTTCCGCGATCCATCAGGGTTATGAACTGCGATATTTGAGTGAGTCGCTGACTTTTGTTGCCGAGGATCAGGTAGTGCATCAGCGCCCACGACTCGGCGTAAAAGATGCTCTGTTTGTCACGTTCATTGTAATGCGGTGAATTGTGATCGACCTGAAACAGCGTTCGCAGTGGCAGCATCTTACGCTCGCGAAGAAGATAGACATGATTGGCTATCGGACTGCCGAGGACGATTTTTTGATCGTTGCTGATGTTGAAGGTGCTGTAGTACTCGGCAAGGCCTTCATTCAACCAAACCGGTGCACTGCCAATTGTGTTTTTGATCAGCAGGTGCGTGTACTCATGAAAAATGACGGTGTAGGGATTCTGCTCGCCGTTTAGTTCAGTTGTTAGTGCAATGTAGTTGACGTCCTGGCCTGCCTGGAAATATCCGACTGCATTGCCTGGTTTGAACGGCCGAAACGAGCTATCGCTTTTGAACACCACGACCGTGGTAGGAGCCGTGCCTTCAAAATTCATTCCCTTAAACAGATGAGTAAAAACTTCGCGAAACTGCTCGAGCTTAGTTGCTACCTGGCGGATCTCTTTTTCGCTACCGTTGCCGATTAACGTGAAATTCTTCGAGCGGACGCTCGTCCATGTTTCTTTCGCCGCGACCGGGTTGAAGGTGGCTGTCAGCAGCAAGAGGCACAATACGGACACGAGGAATGTGAGACGCTTCACTGGAAAAACTCCTTTGGCAACTAAAACGTTAAAGACGGTAAGCTAACTACGATCGGCTTGACTTGAACTGATGGTGCCAAAACTGCGGCGTGGCAACCAGCCGCCTTATTTGGCCGAAGCAAATCGGCGCTGGTAAATAGAAGAGTCGGCAAGACGAAATGCGTACTCGACGTTCAGCCATTGTGAAACCTGGACCCCGTCTTTCATTGCAGGTTTGAATTTGATCTTGCAGGCAACGCGAATTGCATTTTCAGTCAAACCATACGGCAGTCGCCGCACCACTCCTACTCTTCCAATCTCTCCGTTAGCAGTAAGCTCAACTTTGAGAATGACGAAACCCTGAATTCCGGCCTTGCTGGCTTCACGTGTATAGCTTGGGCGCGGCTTCTCGAGGATCACCGCGCGAACGTCGACTACCTTGGACGAGAGGATATGGTCCATGTTCTCGTTTTCATCAATCACTCTTGCGAGACTTCCATCTGTAGTGCAGCGATAGAACTCTTTCTTTTCAGCGGTCACAGGAGCTAATGCTTCATCGGGAGTTGCAACCGGAGCTGGTTTTGTTTCCTCAACGGCGGGAGTTGGTTGCGGAATAGTCTTCGGTGCTTTTCTTCCTGACTGTGAATTTGCAGTTACCCCAACGAGCATCAGCGGAACAAGAAGTACAAAAGTCCTCATGGCTGTAACTCTATGGAAGAAGAAAGAGGCGGGCAACGCCCGCCTCAGAGGATCTGGAAAGTAAGCGAATGCATTATTCTTCCGGGCCGGTACAGTTCGGACCGTGCAATGCTGGAATCTTCTGACTGATAACTGGATACTTCGGCGCTTCATCAATATTGATCTGCGTCCAGTGCGCGTACTGCTCTGGAACGTTGGTATCGGCAAAAATTGCTTCGACGGGACATTCGGGCACGCAAGCATCGCAATCGATGCAAGTGTCGGCATTGATATAAAGCCGATCAGGAAGTTCGTGAAAAGCCTCGACAGGGCAGACGGCAGCGCAATCCGTGTATTTACAATCAACACATAACTCAACAACTACATAGGTCATTGGGGAAGTGTGCTCCTTTCGCTAACAGCAAATAGTTATTCAGCAACGCATGTAATGTCAACAGAAAAAATTCAATGAAGAAGTGAGGATTGCCTTCGTGTAATTTCTTAGATTGTACTTTGTGGGAGTGAGAAACGATCTACGAATATCACTAATACTAAAAGGAGCATTCTCAGAAAACGTTTAGCTCGGACCAGATTCTTTCTTGTTAACTGAGCCTGGACCATGAATGACCTTGTTGAGCTTCGGCTCGCCCGTGTATGTAACGTGCGATGGACCAGAGATCGTTACCTCGAGTTCGTCTTTCGCATTGACCTCAACTTCCGCAACACCTTTTGAGTCGACTATACCCTTTGACGCGCGAAGTTTATGCGTATCGATTTTACCAGCGCCGCTCGTGTCGATGTCGATCACGTTGGTTTCGCCTGCAACGGTAATTGATGGGGCGCCCTGAGCATCGATTTCAAACTTGTCGCTCTTCAACCCCGAAACTGAGAAGTGACCGGCTCCGGCAACGCGTAATCCGTCGAGCTGTGGCACCGTCAGACGGACCACAACTGGCTCACTAGATGAATAGCTCCGGGCGTTCTTGATGTACAGCACGTCATGTGACACTTCGATATTGATAAGAGGAAGAATGTTGTCGTCAGCTTCGACCTCGAGACTGACAGGTTTTTGCGCCTGGACTTCAACGTTAAAGGCGCCTTCGGTTGAGATCGACCGAAATTCCGGCACGTCGCGTTTGTGCGTTACCCTTTTGCCGGAACCAACTACCTGCCCAACGTGGCAGCCTGAAAGAATCGTCGTTACCAGCAGAACCGCAAAAACATGAAATGGTGTGATTCGTCGCATCTAATTGCTCCTCTCAGCGATTCTGACGCGAGTACTCGAGCGTTCGTGTTGTACTTTCAGTAACGCTCGGCATCGGTTCAGCGAGTGATCTGGCTGGCGCTGGTGGCAGCTCGTTCTGCACAGTTTGTGGCGGCGCGATGAATACTTGTTTAGGTTGTTCCGTCAGACGCGAGAGCTGCCTGACAAGAAGTACTTCGGTAACGATCACAGTCAGAAAGGTGAACAACATGAAGAAACCGATGGTCACCTCATCAAGCGCTGCATCCTTTCGCAATGTAAGCGCCCCGCCCAGCATGACCCCAAGGCCGATAACTCCAATCAGCGTAATCGCCGTCAGAAAAGCGGGAATAGCATTCGACTTAGGGTTAGACCGTTCCTTGAGACTTGTGCCACATCGATTGCAGAAACTGAGTCCCGGCGAAAGCGGGTTACCACATCCTGAACAATACATATCTTATCCTCATCGGCCGGCGGTATACCGGATGAAATTGTGAAAGGACTCCCAAAGAACGAAACGGCAGCGTACTGCCTTATGTTCCAATGAACTTGAGAGTTATACCGCACTCTACTGGCTCAGCCACGCGTTAATCGTAGGGCTAAACCAGAAATACAGCGCCTGACCTACTCCGATAACAAATCCGATGACCGCGCCAAAGAGCTCGATTGTCTTCAAGTGGTGCGATGCTACAGACAAGACCAGTGCCTCGAGCTTGTCAGTGGGATAATCTGAAACCTTCTTTCGCACGAGCTCGCCGACATTGAATTCAGCAATCGCAGCAGGCAAGCGTTCGCGCGCCGCTGTTGTGATTCGCTCGACAAGAGCAGCGCTCGCTCGTTCCACAGAGACCTTGGAAACGTGATCTCCAAGTTTGCCAATTGGAGCCACGAGTAGACGTTCGACCTGAGAAGACAAGATTGCATTTATCGTCCGCGCCGTATCATCACGCGAGAGCAGACTAAGCAAGCTCCTGGTAAGAAAATCTTTGGTGCCGGGGATAGATTCCGTTCCCAGACGCTCCATTGCGTTGCCGAGCGTTTGCGGTCGCAACTCTTCCAAAGCGTCCGTCAAGTAGCTTGAAACTGAAGTAGCAAGTTCCGGACTTCGGGCGAGGCCAAGAATACTGTTCGTCGCCTGACTCTTAATCAGCTCCAGTTTTTCAGGTTCGATTTGGCCCACCAGCTCGTTCAGCGGACGAGCAAGAACATTGTCTACCGTTGAATTCAGGAACGCCTCAGCTTCCTGTTCGAACGCTGGACCACGAAGATACTCTTCAACTCTTTTCGGCAGGTTCTTATTAACAAGGTCATCCACTTCGCGGTGAATTCGCTCGCGTGAGATGAAAATCTTTTTGAATAGAGATAGCTGCTCGTAATACTCGTCGACTTCGCGTTTGATAAGCGAAGCGATCTGCTTTCGCGTGTTCTGGCTTGTGGCAATGTCGGCCAGGTGATGAACGATTGGTGGTACCTGCGCATCGATTCGCTCTTTAATGAACGCAACGCTCGCGGGTGTAAAGGTCTCAGCTAGCGTCGCGCTGCTGTGAGCGAGATCGTCAAGCCGCCCGGAGACAAAGTCGCGCACTTTCTCCTCGAAACCGTCTTCATTAACAAGCCGTCGAAAGCGAATTTCTAAGAATGAAAGCACGCGGTGAAACGTATCGTCGGTTAGCGTATCACCAATTCGCCGATTCATCAGATCGTCCACCTGGCGATCCACAAACCGTCCGATCGCTTCCGCCGTCTCCTCGCTCTTCAACATCTCGGCGATGTAATCAGCAAGCCGGTACTGCAAACTGGAAATCGTATCGAGAATGGGGGCCCTTGCATGTGCTGGCAGCGCGTCGATGAAAGAAGGGTAATGGGTGCTCAGCAGGTCATTTGTATATACGTTGACAAAGTCTTCAATCTTGCGTTGAAAGAAGCTGGTTTCAAACAGCGCATTGAATACGGTTTCTTGCGATACCAGCTCGTTGCCAACTGCGTTGCCGATCGATTGGGCCAGCCGCTCACGCTGTCGTGGAATCATTCCCTGAGGCCAGATCGTAAAGCCGAACAGTTTTACCGGCTTATAAGGATGAAACAGCATCCAGATCGCCAACCAGGCGGCGCCATAACCATGGAGTGTTGCGATAGCGATCCAAGCGATGCCGATTAGGATTCTCGCTGTCGTAGGCTCGATTCTCCCCACCTCGATAATATTTGTTCTTTTAGGAACAGTTGGGATGCTAAACGTGGGGCAGCGAGCCGTCAATAAGTGAGAGATGAGCTTTCGAGGGATTAATCAAACAAATTTTCCATATATCATTTGACATTAATCATTTTTGATTTGCCGTTGCTCGAAGTCGTCTTTTCTTTGCGCTTGACATTACGACGTTGTATTGCG
Organism: Acidobacteriota bacterium; assembly: GCA_046726175.1. Classification (GTDB taxonomy): domain Bacteria; phylum Acidobacteriota; class Blastocatellia; order Pyrinomonadales; family Pyrinomonadaceae; genus PSRF01. Next base: position 28,682 of record JBKPAC010000209.1, on the reverse strand, counting down.
CGGCAATGACAAATGAGGAATGTCAAATGATCAATGGTAAATGGTTTGTGTACTTCGTTCGGAAGTTCAGTCTGACTGGGGCGGAACCTCAACCGGGTAACCCGCGTTCAACCAGGCGTTCGTGCCGCCAGTGACGTTTAGAAGATCTTTGAATCCGTGTTGTTCCAAAAGACTCGTACCCGCGCTGGATCGATAGCCTCCCGCGCAAATCACGGCTGTTTGTTTTGCAGGATTCAATTTGAGGTTTGGAATTAGTCGCTCGAGTACAGACAGAGGAGCAGTGACGGCCCCTGGAACGTGCCCGCTTTGGTACTCAGGAGGACGTCGCACGTCGATGACCTGCAGGTCTTTCTTCTCCGTCAGCAGCTCGTGTAGGTCGGCAACGGTGATCTGTGGAACTGCTTCGACGTCCAATCCGGCTTTACTCCAGGCCTCAACGCCACCATCGAGAAAACCTTTGACAGTCTCGATTCCAACTCGCGCCAGACGCATCACAGCTTCGTCAACCTGTTCTTGAGATGCGGCAACAATCACGAGCTGTGAATTCGATGGAATCAGCGTTCCTGCCCACGCGGCAAACTGACCACCGAGCCCAATATTCAATGATCCTGGAACGTGACCTGCTCCAAACTCGATCGCCGGGCGAACGTCGAGAATCACATGATTTCTGTTCGCTGCGACTTCACGAACCTTTTGCGGAGTTAGCGCTTCGGGTTCCGGCAGCTCATTCAATCCTCGGGCGCCACTTCTATTTATCTCTGCGTCAACCGGAAAATAAGAAGGTGCTTCGGGTAGATCTGCGGTCATCATTCGGACGAATTCATCTTTCGACATTGGCTTCAGTGCATAGTTGAGCCGTTTTTGCAGACCGATTGTTGACGAAGTCTCATTCGACATGTTGCGTCCGCACATAGAACCCGCGCCATGTGCAGGGTAAACCTCAACGTTGTCAGGTAACCGCAGGATCTTTTCGTGCAGAGACTCGTACATCATCCCGGCCATCGCCTCAGGCGTATAGCCTCGTCCTCCAGCGAGATCCGGCCTTCCAATGTCACCCACGAAGAGGGTATCGCCGGTGAGGATCTTTTGCGGGATAGATGAGACTTCGGTATCCGTTACGAGTATGCAGATGCTCTCAGGCGTGTGACCCGGTGTTTCCAGGAAGCGCAGCCGCACGCGTCCTAAGCTGAGCTCATCGCCATCACTCACTGCGCGGTGCGGAAACGTAGCACCGGCATTTTTGCCGAATATGATTTCCGCTCCGGTCCGCGACGCAAGCTCACGGTGGCCGCTAACGAAGTCTGCGTGCAAATGGGTCTCAATCACGAACTTGATTCGAAGACTCCTTGCTGCGGCTTCGCTCAAGTACTGATCAACGTCGCGCTGGGGATCGACGACGGCCGCTTCACCATCGGACCCGATCAGATACGAAGCATGAGCGAGACAATTTAGGTAGAACTGCTTAAAGTACATAAATCCTCTTTACACGTCAGTCCGTTGCCGTCACCAGCTCAGGCAACTGGTAGAATTCCGGAGCGGGCTTCAAAGGACGAAGCATCCAATATGGTCTGCGAGTGTTGTCAGGCGAAAACTTGTCCGCGGGTCTCGTCAGGCTAAGCCATTTCTGGTAAACCGCTCGTGCCTTTTGCGTGTCGACCGAGATATCGCCGTAGTTATCGTCAGGGTATGCCTTCTTAACTCTCACCGCCTGATGCCAGCAGTGCATTCCTGAAATCGGATCCGGGTGAACTGGAAACGTCAGATTCTGGTGTACACCTACATCGCTCCACCAGATCCGCAAAGTATCCGGGTCACTCGAGTTGTAAGGCTCGGCGCCCTGCTCACGCTTAAGTCCCCACACGGTTCCTCTGTGATCCAATTTCACAGTAGCCATCAACTGTCTCTGGCCTTGATCTTGAAGTTTCCAACGACCCATGTGATGGCTGCAAGCAACAATGCCGGGGTGGATACCTTCGGTCACCCACGCACGCACCACGTAATAACCGATCTCTGTTTCCACTCGAACGAGATCGCCAGTGTTTACTTCAATCGCATCTGCGTGCGAAGGATGAATCCAAAGCGGATTGGTGTGCGCTATTTCGTCAAGCCACTTTGCATTCGCGCTGCGCGTATGAATTTGGACCGGCAGACGAAATGTCGAGATTAGTACTGTCTGTTCATGCTCAAGATTGTCAGGATGAACGTGGCTCTTAATGTAGGTCGGGATTGCCAATTCAGGCCAGCCCCAATCCGACAGTGTTCGTGAGTAGAATTCGAGTCGTCCGCTGGGTGTGGGGAAACCGCGTTTCAGTTCTCCATCAACCAAAACTCCGACAAATCGTCTTCCTTCCGCATCCCCCGGCGGCGTAGGAACAGGCACTACGTTCGCGGAAGCAGGTTTTGCCGCTTTGGTGTAGACGCGACCAAAACGATCCTCATGAGGATCATCCAGTTCGTCGTTTGAAACAGTCTCGTCATAAACTGCTCCGACTTTCCTTCGCACTTCGAACGCACCATAGCGACGCATGTATTCAAGCGGCGAAAGATTTTGCGCGGCAGCTGCTTCGGGCAACCCGGGAACTGAATGATCGAAAATCCATTCGTAGTACTCGTCGATGGAAAGCTTTTTCCCCGACTCTTTTTTGGATTCGGCAAACTGACGAATTCCTAAAGAGCCGTCCGGATCTATCCGCCAGGTGAGTTCCAACCAAAACTCATTTTCTTCCCAAACCTCTCCGGGGTTGACTGTTCGCGTATCGTTGATCTCCTTGCCCGAGCGCTGTAGTGCAGCTTTCAGTACCGGCTGTCGAAATCCGAGCCATTGCGAATCATGCGTTTCGTAGGAATGAATGTCATGGCGTTCTGAAGCATGGCCCATCGGCAGAATGTAGTCGGCGTAGTAAGCGGTCTCGTTCCAGGTGGGAGTGAGTGCGACATAACAACCGACGAGTTTTTCGTCCGTCAACATCTCGATCCATGAGAATCCGTCAGGATTGGTCCAGACCGGATTGTAGACGCGCGTGAAATAGACCTCGAGCCGTCCACGACCGTCTTTCAAAAGGTGTGGCAACAGGAACGACATCTCATGCATTGAAAGCGGGTACTCGCGAGGCCAGTTTGTCTCGTTCCACATGCGGGGGTGAGGTGGAGTGTAGATTGGTTTGGGAACAAACTTATTCCATGCGTTTGGAAACACGCCGCCTTCCGTCGCGATGGCTCCCAACAATGCATTCAGCATGAACAGACAACGCGCTACTGACCAGCCGCCACTGATGCCTGATGAGGCGCTACGCCAGTTGTGACTCGAGAAGCGAGTGCCGGCTGTTGCAACCAGATGCGCAATTGCCTCTATGGTGTCGACGTCGACGCCTGATTCCTTTGAAGCTAACTCGAAAGTGTATTCGCGATAGAGCTCGCGCAGAAGATCCTCAAATACCTCGAACGTAGTTTCGCGCTCAGGATGTTCGACCGAAAGAAACTCTTCCCAGTTCCACCAACGGCGCACAAAATCGCGGTTGTAGAGATCGTTTTGCAGCAGGTAGTTGGCGATTGATAACAGGATGGCGGCCTCTGAACCTGGATACGGGGCAATCCAGTAATCAGCATGGGTGGCGGTGTGCGAAAGCCGGGTGTCGAAGACAATGAGTTTCGCTCCGTTGGCTTTACCATCGATCACGCGTTGTGCGTGAGGGTTGAAGTAGTGACCCGACTCGAGGTGTGCGCTGATCAGCAAAATGACTTTTGCGTTTGCGTGGTCCGGACTTGGTCGATCAAGACCCATCCACAGTTGATATCCTTCGCGGCTTCCCGACGAGCAGATGTTTGTATGTGAGTTGTGACCGTCTATGCCCCACGCAGCGAGGATTCGTTCAGTAAATCCGTCCTCGCCCGGACGGCCAACGTGATACATGATCTCGTTGCGGCGATCTTCGACAATAGCTGTTCGAATGCGTCCGGCGATATCGTCAAGCGCATCGTCCCAACGAACTCGCTCCCACTGGCCGGCACCGCGCCGTCCGGTTCGCTTCAACGGGTAAAGAATGCGATCCGGATCTTGAATTTGATTCAGAGTTGCCGGCCCCTTAGCGCAATTTCGGCCGCGCGATCCCGGATGCTCAGGATTGCCTTCAAACTTCTGAATCTCACCGGTGGCTTTGTCGATGTATGCGAGCAGGCCGCATGCAGATTCGCAGTTGAAGCATGTTGTAGGAACGAGTGAATAGTGACGCTCTTTGCGAACGGGCCAGGCTTGCGAGTCAAGTTCAGTCCAGTTGTCCCAGCGCTCTTTGGGTGGGAAGGAAGCGAGATGGATTCGGCTTGGACCAGGATAGAAAGTTTCGCCGCGACCGATGGTATCGTCGCGCGCTGAGCTAACTCGTCCTGAGGATTTGTCGTCGCTCATTGCTGGATCAATTTGTCGGTATTGCTATCGATCTCGATAGAACTGATGAGTTCATCGAACGTTTTAAGACCGGGCTGGAACTTATCGGCTGGAAGTTTTTCAAGCCTGTTCTTAATTCCTCGAACGTAAACGCGATACTCCTTCATGAATCGCGCATGGTCTGGACACTGGAAGCAGGAAGATTCCTTTACTGTGCCTCCGTAGTTTGCTTTATCTCGATCGTAAGCGAGGAACGGCGCGGCAACCGGGAACTGCGCTGTTACGTAATAGCGCCCATCACTTGTTAGTCCCTGGAATTCATATGAAAGATTCTGGTTGTTTACCGGCATCTCGTCCTGTTGGCCCTGCGTTAGAAACACGATTCCCGAGCCCTGCTTAAAACGAAGGAAACCGTTGTGGGCTCGAAAGGCGAGAAAGCCATCGGGGATCGGCAGAAGTGGAAGTTCTCCCTTGAATGCCAAACTCCTGCTGTTGAGAATCCGCTGCAACCTTGCAATGGTCGCAGCCACTTCCCGCGCCAGTTTCGGATCCTTAGCGAAAGCCTGTTTGTATTCTCGAACCGGGTATACGTGAATCTCGGAACTTATGAAGGACTTCGGATCACCCGGGTAAGTGCCGGCGAGTTCAAAGAGTAGATGTTGAGGATAAATCGTATCTCCCGGCGCTGCAGACTCGCCAGTCGCAATTTCTGCCTCAACGACTTTAGCTTTCACTTCGGAGGCGAGAGATTTCTGATGTGTGAAACGCACTCCACGAAAATCGATTCGAGCATCTTGAAAGGTTTGCGATTTATCCTGGGTTGAGAGTGACGGCCGAGCAGTATGAAGCGCTGTTGTGGCGGTCGCAGAACTTAGCACGCCGACTACGCAGGCGGCTATGCCTACCAGTAGTTGAAGAGCTAGCTGTTTGATAAGTGAAAGACCCTTCACTTGAAGATCTCATCTACAGCGACGGTCCAACCAGGGAGCGCTGGTTCAGCTTCGGCAATCTCTCCTGCATGGTAGACCGTTGGAGTCACTGGATCATTTGAGCGATGGACGCGAACAACCCTTCGTCGCAGCACATCAACATCCCACACGACCAGCGTTCCCGCTGCGAAATAGTCGGCGCGCTTTTGGGCCATTTTTGTTTCCGCAACGCTTCCGTAGTCGTCGCTGCTTCGCACTTCGACGGCGAAGATTGGCGCTCCTTCCAAAAATAGCCCGCCACGTAGTTCGCCTTTGTAGAAAGCCGCGTCTGGACTAAATGACCGACGGTTTGGCAGATTGACTATGAATCCCACATTGTCAGGAAAGGCGTAACCTCCTCCGACGCTGCGTTCGTAGTCATCCAGGCTTCGATAAATTCTTCCGGCGGTGCGGCCGGGTACTCCTCCGGTGGGGGAGATGAGTACAAGTTCTCCATTAACAATCTCGGCTTTGCCGTTTTCAGGGACGCGGTAGAGGTCGTCGATAGTGGCTTCAGTCTTCGCGCTCATGATGGTTTCCTGGGCATGGTGGACTGCACCTGTAAATCGCGTCGAAAGTTGTTCCTATTCTAGTCTGCTACGTGCCACAGACCAACCCAGCATCTCTAAGCTAGAGGTACAGATTGTCCGGCCTGCACGTAAGCATTCTCGTAAAGCATCATGCCGATTAGCACCATGGGCGCTCCGGCAACTGCAATCCACGCGCTGGCGTAACTGAAGAGTGTCAGCCACGGAAGTAATCCACCGATTATCAAAAGAATCACACCGAACCAGAAGTCGCTCTTGTAGCGACCGCGCATCATCTCCCAAATCGCCAAACGAGCGTGAGCCGTTGGATGCGTAAGCGATACCTCGCCCCAGATCACAAGCAGGTTAACCAGACTTGCCACTGCGAGTAGCCAAATGAGATCGGATATTTCCAGTCGCAACGTGTCAGCAACTCGAGTTAAGTCATCAGACGACGCCATAATCCCATTCGCAGCAAGAGTCGCGAGAAGCAACACAGCCGATCCGAGTAGCAACGCCTGCACAAACAAGTGCGGCGGTAACAGCGGGTTTTGCCACATGTCGCGCGCTTTCGCCTGGGCAAAAAGATAAGCAGTGTAAACGGCGGTCATCACCGACAGCGGGATGCCCGCAATCATCAGCCAGATCTGAATACTGCGGGCGCCGTTCCAGCTGGCGATGAAGTGAACTGCCAGGACCAACGTGTATGCGCCGATGATGAAAGCTCCCTTCACAAGCCAACTGCGCCATTGTGGTTTCGTGAAGATCAGGTAAAACCGTTCAGGATGTTCGAGGTCCCAGATCAGAAGTCCGCCAGTAATGGCAAGAAACACGCCCGATAGAACCGGCGTGGCCCATAACCAGATTGAGTTCAATGGACTCAGGTGTCCGAACAACACCAGCAACGAAGCTACGAGATACACTCCCGACGCAATTCCTTTGGTCCAGGTGTAAAGGCTGACTCGCCAATCCCACGGGATTGAGTGAGCCACGTCGTAGCTCAAGAGAGCCGCTGCTGAACTGTTGTTGTAGTTTGGATTTCCTGACGCGACGTGCTGATTGTCTTCCTGCTGTTCGCTCCACATGAACAATTTGCCAGCAGGTCTCTGAGCTGCCAAAGGATCGAGTGTCGCTTGATGTGCACCTTTGTAAAAAAGTTTCGGTAACGTCTCTTTCTCAGGACGGCGTACGGCAACCGGCTCGCGATTGATTATCTTTGTTACGTATGCCTCAGGATCGTTCATGTCTCCAATCAGGATTGCCTGAGTTGGACAAACGACGACGCATGCGGGTTCGAGGCCGCTGTCGATGCGGTGCGCACAAAAATTACATTTTTCGGCCGAATGGTCTTCCGGATTGATGAAGATCGCGTCGTACGGACACGCGGCCATGCAAGCCTTGCAACCGATGCAGATCGATTTATCAAAGTCCACAATGCCATCAGATCGTTTGAACATTGCCGCCGTGGGGCAGGCTGTCACGCACGGAGCGTGCGCACACTGATTACACCTTGTTACCTGGTGGGCACGCCGGACTTGTGGAAAGACGCCGACGTCAACATGCTTGACGTACGTACGAGTGACCGAGATAGGCACCACGTTCTCAGATTTGCAGGCGGTTGTGCACGCATGGCAACCGATGCAGCGCGTGTGATCGATTACTTTGGCCCACTTTATAGTTTGAGTGTCCATCAGACTGGGGGGACGAATGCGAATTCCGGGTTGCGAGCGCAAACTATATCACCCGAACCAAAAAAGAGAACCAGTAAGAGCGGTGTGGGGTTGACAAAGTGAACCTCGGCCTTTCAAATTAACCACAGGAATTCCATTTCATACCTTCTTGTATCCTTGGAGAGTACTTATGCGCATCACCGCCTATTCTGCTGCGGTTTTGATACTGGGCGCTATGCTTCTTGGTGGTTGTAATTCCAATGAGCAAAAGAAATCTGCTGTTGCTGAACAAAAGAAGGCAACACCGGCGCATCCGGACGATGGGGTCCGTCGCATTACGCCTCAAGAGTTGCAGGATTTATTGGCGAAAGGCGAGGCCGTCGTCATCGACGTACGCAACCAGGCTGCATTTGACTCGGGCCACATCAAAGGCGCCAAGCTGATTCCGTTCAACGAAATTCAGAATCGAACTGGTGAGCTACCGAAAGATAAGCTGATAGTCACGTATTGTGCTTGACCGTCCGAACATACATCCGCCGGTTCGGTGGTAGCACTCAGATCCAAAGGCATTACCAACGCAGCAGCTCTTTTGGGCGGCTGGGCAGCTTGGCAAAACGCGAACTTCCCGGTAGAACACAAAGCCGACGCGGGAACTGCAACAGGTCCAAATTCCAAGTTGTAGCTTAATCAAGTAGACGGGACAGGTTGAGCAACGAGGGCGGGAAGCCCAGTTACCGCTTTCGCGGAAGGAACGCAAAGCACTGGGCACGGCGCATTTCTCACAACGCGTTCGATTTCTGATCCCAGCACCGGTGCTCCGCCGAACAGTGATGCATGCACATTCGTGCCGATGACTATTAGATCGGCGTCCTTCTCAACAGCTAATTCGACAATTTTCTCGTAAGGCCGTCCCTCTTTGATGTGGGAAATTGGTTGGATCTGCGCTCGCTCCTCGCGTCCAAGAAGGGCCATTCTCTCTTTAACGTAGTTACGCAAACGTGACAGCGCTTTCACGCCGCCTTCGGGAAACATAACCGAGATCTGCTCGAAGTAATCTCCGATCACGTAGACTGCGTGCAGCTCGGCGCCAGTTTGATTCGCGAGTTGCGTCGCGACATACGTCGCGTTAGCTGAGGACGGGCGGAAGTTTGTCGACAGCAACACGCGGTTGATCCGAATTTCAGTTTTACCGTCCCGATGTTCTACGAAACCGTGCTGAGGTGGACGAATGGTCAACACCGGACATGGCGCTTCCGCGATTATTTCCTCGGCAGTTGATCCCCACAGCGCCCGAGTCAGTCCCTTTCGGCCATGCGTTACGACTGTAACGAGATCAATGTCATATTGGACAACAGCCTTGGCGATTTCCGAGGAGGGCTCGCCTTCGACAATGACGGGTTCAACCTCGATGCCATTGAAGAGCGGATCCGCAAGCAAGCCTCTGACTTGAGAGCGTACCTCGAGCAGCCACGCATTTTCCTCGTCTTCAAAGACGTGTTCGGGAAGGGTTAGGAGGTTTGCCGGTACCTTTCCCGTCTGCACGCTAAAGAGCACAATGCGGCCGCGACCGCTGCGAGCCAATGCAGCTGCGTATTTGAGAGCTGCGCGGGCGTGTGCGGAAAAGTCAGTGGGAAAAAGTATGTTGCGGAATGGGTACATGGATTTTTGATTTTTGATTTTCGATTTGGATCTTGCTCTTAGACTCTTGTTTTCCGTTTTTGCACAATCGAAAATCAAAAATCTAAAATCGAAAAACTCATAACGTCATCACCTTCACCTTCGCGAGCGCTGAGATAGTCTTTCTCACGCACGTCAGGAGGCGATGAGCCCCGCAGAAAAACATCTGCTTCGTACTTGTCGAGACTGACGTGTAGCCGGCCTGTAAACTGTCGCTCGCGCAGATGCCGAATCAGTGCGGGCAGGCTTACGTAACTTGTGTCGAGAGTTTCGAATTTGCTACTTGATTCCATCGATCAAGGGCACGATCCGGCATTGAGTCTAGCAAGAATCAGTAGCAAAAACGAGCTTCTGCTTTACCTTTCAGCCGGTTCCATGCCAAACTCCGCACGCATTCCTTCTTCCGGCGGGCTCATAAACAAGCGCAAGAACTATCTCGATCCATTTCGGAGGCGAAATCGTGCTACGAGGACTCTTTCGCACAAAAAGTCTTGACGACATTCTCGCGCACCTGGGCGACGAAGCCCGCTCACTCAAAAGGACCCTCGGCGCATTCAATGTGACCTTGCTCGGCATCGGCGCGATCATCGGCGCCGGCATCTTCGCTACTGTCGGCACAGCTGCTGCCGGCGATGCAGCACGTCCCGGTGCTGGTCCGTCGTTGATGGTGTCGTTCGCGATCACAGCCCTTGTTTGTGCGTTTACGGCGCTCTGCTATGCCGAGATGGCCGCCATGGTCCCAATCTCAGGCTCAGCGTACACCTATTCCTACGCCACGTTGGGTGAGTTAGTAGCCTGGATCATAGGTTGGGACCTCATTCTCGAATACGCGATCGGCAACGTAGCAGTTGCTATTAGCTGGGCCAACTACTTTCGCACCTTCATGCACGACGCACTGGGCGTGGACATTCCTCAATGGTTGTCAACAGACTTTCGGACGGCGCGAAAAATACCCGGGTTGATCGAGAGTGCTCCGCACATTTTTGGAATTCCCATCGTTTTCAACTTACTCGCGCTAGGAATAGTCGCGCTGATCACAATTGTCCTGGTGTGGGGTATCAAAGAGTCAGCTGAGTTCAATGCAGTAATGGTAGGTATCAAGATTCTCGTGCTTCTCTTCTTCATCGGTGTCGCTCTGTACTTCGTTTCACCCTCGGCGATGGGGAAGAACTGGCATCCATTTCAACCGAATGGTTTTGGGGGAACACTTGCAGGTGCAGCCGTAGTCTTCTTTGCCTATATCGGCTTCGACGCAGTGTCTACGGTGGCCGAGGAGACAAAGAATCCCGCCCGAGATCTGCCTATAGGGATCATAGCGTCGCTGATAATCTGCACAGTGTTTTACATCACTGTCGCGGCAGTTTTCACGGGCCTCATTCCGTACAACGAACTCGTGCGGCGCTTAGCAACCGAGCAGGCTGAGCCGCTGACTATGGCTCTCGAGCATGCTGCACCTGGAGCGAATTGGGCCACCGGCATCGTCGCCTTTGGCTCTGTAGTTGCTCATACTGCGGTGCTGCTGGTCTTCCAACTTGGTCAGCCCCGTATCTTCTTCTCAATGGCTCGCGATGGTCTGTTGCCACCCGTGTTTGCAAAAGTTCACCCCAGGTTCAAGACCCCGCACGTCACCACGATCTTGACTGGCGTGGTCGTGGGTGGGTTTGCCGCCGTGATGAGTATTGACGAGATGGTTGATCTGACGAACATCGGGACGTTGTTTGCATTTGTCCTGGTGTGTATTGGAATCACGATTCTCAGATACAAGGATCCGACAAGACCGCGACCGTTCAAGGTTCCGCTCGGTCCCTGGCTGTTGCCGATGTTGGGTGCTGTCTCATGTCTTTTCCTGATGTACTACCTGCCCCCGACATCCTGGTGGCGCTTCGTTGCATGGCTGATGCTCGGCCTCTCAGTTTACCTGTCGTATGGTTATGCCCGCAGCGAACTCGGTCAAAAGGCTGGTCGGCTGGGAAAAACTGAGCCGTGGCTCTCACTGCTGGCGGTCGGCTCGTTCCTGTTCGCAATTGGTTTGCTCGCCATTCCACATGGTTCCAGCTTCGGTGCGCTCTATAGCGAAGTCACAACAGTCGGTAGTAAAAGGTCGATGTTTGCACTCGGCTGTTTAGCATTGGGAGTAGTTTTTGGCATCATTGGCTTAGTGACCGGCGGCGCGTCGTCGCGTAAGACCACGAAATAGTCCCAGGGCTCTAATTCGAAAGCAGAAAAAAGTTCTTATGAATGCTTTACCAATCATTATCGGAGCGTTGTGCGTGATGGCGATTTCGTATCGCTATTACTCAGCGTTCATCGCAGCAAAAGTTTTGGCGCTCGATCCTTCGCGTCCAGTTCCTTCGCAGACGATGAACGATGGCCACAACTATTGTCCCACAAACAAATGGGTGTTGTTCGGTCACCACTTCGCGGCGATCTCGGGAGCTGGTCCGTTAATCGGGCCTGTGCTGGCGGCGCAGTTTGGTTTTCTTCCCGGACTTCTATGGCTGGTCATTGGGGTCTGCCTCGGCGGAGCAGTCCACGATTTCATGATCCTTGTTGCAAGCATTCGCCGCAAAGGCAAGTCATTGGCTGAGATCGCCCGTACAGAGATCAGTCCCTTATCAGGATTGGTGGCGGGGATCGCGATCTTGTTCATAGTTGTAATCGCCTTAGCCGGACTTGGTCTCGTTGTCGTTAACGCGTTGGCTGAGTCGCCGTGGGGAACGTTCACTGTCGGGTTCACGATTCCACTCGCGCTTCTCATGGGTCTTTACATGTACCGCTTTCGTATAGGCCGCATTGCTGAAGCGAGTGTGATCGGTGTAGTCGGCCTTTTATTCGCTGTATATCTCGGAGGCCGCATTGCTGACTCTTCATGGGCCAGCACTTTTACTCTGTCACGCAACACGGTGACGATCTTAATGGCCAGTTACGGTTTTATCGCGTCGGTTTTACCAGTTTGGATGTTGCTGTGCCCGCGGGATTACTTGTCCTCGTATTTAAAAATCGGAACGGTCGCATTCCTAATTCTTGGCGTCATACTTGTTCATCCCAATCTCAATATGCCGGCGTTCACACCATTCACCGCCGGAGGTGGGCCAGTAATTCCCGGCAAGCTCTATCCGTTCGTCTTCATCACGATTGCGTGCGGAGCGATTAGCGGGTTTCATTCACTTATCGCGTCCGGGACTACGCCGAAGATGATCTCGAAAGAGACGGATGCGCGAATGATCGGTTATGGCGGAATGTTGATGGAGGGAGTTGTCGGAGTGGTCGCACTGATCGCGGCCACCTCGCTTTTTCCTGGTGACTATTTTGCCATCAACACAGCGCAACGGACTGAATCGCAAAAAGCTGCCTATACAAAGATGGTAGACGAGCACACAGCGCAGGGTTTTAACCTGCAACCTCAGGAGATTGATCGTCTCGAGCAAGAGTCAGGAGAAAAGAATCTGCGTGGGCGTACAGGTGGAGCGGTTACGCTGGCGCTCGGCATTGCGAAGATCTTTGACGGTATTCCAGGTTTAAGCGGGTTGATGAAGTACTGGTATCACTTCGCAATCATGTTCGAGGCACTCTTCATCCTGACGACGATCGATACGGGAACTCGTGTAGCACGCTTCCTCGTGGGCGAGTTCGGAGGGAGATTCTATCGGAGGCTTGAACAACCGAACTGGCAACCTGGCGCAGTACTGACTTCTGCTCTGGTGGTTGCCGCATGGGCTGCATTTATCTGGTCCGGATCAATCTCAACGATCTGGCCAATGTTCGGTATTGCCAACCAACTGCTCGCAGCTGTGGCTCTCTGCGTTGCGACTACTGTTCTAATCAATTCAGGAAAAGCGAGATACGCCTGGGTAACGGTGGTGCCCCTGACGTTTGTTGCGAGTACGACTCTCGTCGCCGGCTGGAAATCAATCACCGATATTTTCTGGCCGCTTGCTCAGAAGCCGGACACCGCGATTCAGGGCTACATCAATACGTCACTCACCGCGATCATCATGTTCGCGGCAATTATTATTCTTCTCGACTCGATTCGACGTTGGACAGGATTTGGTAAGGGGCAGATAACGGAATTAGCGCAAGCGGAAGCGTGACGAAGAAACGAGTGTCGGGAGTAGAAAACCATTTACCATATATCGTTTGACATTTCTCATTTGTCATTTTGTTCGTGTTGTTTCGTGGATCGGTTCGTTGTTCCGCTCAAACGAGCGATCCACGAATCAACAGGAAACGCAGACAAAATGACGAATGAGAAATGTCAAACGATATATGGTAAATGTTTTGGTTTCTTCCGGGGTACTACTTTCCTCTGCGCAGGCGCCTGGATTTGAGTTCTTCCCACGCCTCTTTTTGTTTGTCGTCCAACTGACTAGGCAAAGTTTCCACCGGAATATGATTGGTCTGGCAGAAGTGACGCCACAGCAAGAAGCGTACGTCGAATTCTCCAGTCTCGTCTGAAATGAAATTGTCCACTGGCGGTGGTTCTTTGCGCTTCATGAAACTCACTTAACCATAACTGAGTGACGCTCGCAAGTTGGGGCAAATCCAAAATCCTAGATCTTAAGTGGGCTAAAGTTTGTATGCCCCGGTTAGAAACGGATTCGTAAGTCTTTCGTGACCAATTGTGGTCACCGGGCCATGACCTGAATAGACTTGAACGTCGTCGTCAAGCGTAAGTAGCTTGTTGTTTATCGAATCCAACAGCTGCCTGGTCGAACCTCCCGGAAGATCGGTTCGACCGATCGAGCCCGCAAACAGCACATCGCCTACAAACACTTTCTTCTCAGTTGGTTCATACAGCACTACGTGACCTGGTGTATGACCTGGAGTGTGGAGAACCTGAAATTCCAGATCGCCTACCTTAAAGAGTTGACCGTCCTCGAAGTACTCGTCAGCCTTCGGAGGGGTCTCGAATTCCATACCCAGGGCCTTCCATTGCGATGGCGGAATGCCAATCCACGCGGGCTGACGTGGCAGTTCGTCATAGATGAATTCATCTTCGCGATGAAGAATTATCTTTGCTTCAGGCCTCAGCTCCTTCAGCGCCGCCACGGCTCCAATGTGATCGAGATGGGCATGGGTCATGACAATCGCCTGAAGCTCTAACCCCAACTCGTCAATCCGCCTGGAGATTCTTTCTGCCTCGTCGCCAGGATCAATGACGATTGCCTGGCGTGTCCGCTCACACGCAACGATCCGAGTGTGTTGTTGAAAGGCTGTTACCGTGATTTCTTCGATGATCATCTCAGAGAGTATAATTCCTCGCAGAGGTTTAGAAGTAATGCCCATAAGTGCCACTGCAGCTCCACTCGCCGATATTCTTGACGATATGACCGTCGAAGGTGCCAGCGAGCTGACCGAACAGCTTCCCGGCAACGCATTGAAGTGCTACGCCTGTGGCCATCGATGCCTGATCAAAGAAGGGAAGCGAGGGATCTGCAAAGTTCGCTTCAATGAAGAAGGGCACCTCCGAGTCCCAGCCAATTACGTAGCAGCACTGGCGTGCGATCCTACTGAAAAGAAACCTTTCTTTCATGTGCTGCCTGGGTCGGACACGCTGACTTTCGGCATGCTGGGTTGCGACCTCCACTGCGCGTATTGTCAAAACTGGTTGACGTCGCAGGCTCTGCGTGACGATGCCGCCGGTACAGCACCGACGCGTGTTTCTCCCGAACGCCTGGTGACGATGGCTAAGGCATGCGGCGCTTCGATGGTTGGAAGCAGCTACAACGAACCGCTGATCACGGCGGAGTGGGCGGTGGATGTTTTCAAGAAGGCGCGGCCCGAAGGGTTTCGCACTGCCTTCATCTCAAACGGCAACGCCACGCCACAGGTGCTGGACTATCTGCGACCCTGGACGGATTGCTACAAGATCGATCTCAAGTCGATGAATGATAAGAACTATCGCCAGCTCGGTGGCGTCATCGACAACATTCTCGAAACCGTGAAGATGGTCCATGAGCGAGGGTTCTGGGAAGAGATCGTCACGTTGATCATTCCCGGGTTCAACGATTCGGATGACGAGCTCAAACGCGCAGCGGATTTTATTGCGGCGGTATCACCAGACATTCCATGGCATGTGACGGCGTTTCACCAGGATTACCACATGACAGACAATGCGAACACAACAGTCGAGCATTTGCTACGAGCGTGTGAGATCGGGCGTGAGGCAGGATTGCGGTACATCTATGCAGGTAATCTCCCCGGACGAGTTGGGCCTTGGGAGAATACTTATTGCCCGTCGTGCGAAGCGTTGTTGGTCGAGCGTTACGGCTACGTCATTCGTCAGGTGAATGTGACACCGGAGGGGAACTGTCCAACATGCGGGACCAGAATACCAGGCATCTGGAGGTAGCGATCATACGGTGAGTGGTGCATTGAAAGACCGAGAACCATTTGCCATTCAAACGACGAATGGCAAATGGTCCCCGATCTCCTAGCCTCCCGAAGACCCTTACTTCGAAGGTGCAGCGCTCGGACTCGCCTTAGCCGGCGGTGGAGGCGGACCAGCCTGGACCGGTGATCCCTGGTGGAACATCGCCATCCACTTGCCGGAACGGTTGGCCCAGATAGTCGTATGGCGTTCTCCCTTGGGAGAGGAGCTGCCGGGCATTTTGACCAGGTAAGTTACCAGCGACGCGTCGTCATCGAACTTGAGTGTTTTGAACTCACTGAGCGCCGCTTTCGAAAAATCAAACTGTGAAACTGACTTCACCGACCCGGCCTTATCGAACACTCCCTCAGGCTCGACCTCAATCGTTTCGGGGGCAAGTACCGAAGCAAAGCCATCCCAATTCTTATTCTTCAAGGCTTCCCAAACTGCTTTTTCATTCGCCTCTGCATCGGAACTTGTTATAACTGGCGCCGGACTCGTAGCTGCACTGGGCGAACTTTTGGGTGTTGCTTTTGTGGTGGCCGGCGCCGCGGTAGGAGCCTTAATCGGAGACTCCTGATGGTAATTCGAGACCCACTTGCCGTCGCGATTGACCCACGAAGAGCTGGATCGAGCTGTCTGAGCAGGCACTTCCTTTCCAGCGACCTTGCCCTTTGCGTTTACCGTGTAGGTCACTACAAACGCGTCCTTGTCGATCAGCAGAAACTTCCAGTCTGAAAACGTTGCTTCGATGAGTTCGTAATCCCTGGCGTTCTTCAGGTTAGTTTCCTTGTCGAACACTCCTTCTGGCCCGACATAGATATTGTCGCTTGTCAGCATGCTGCCAAAGGCATCGTAGTCTCTTGTCTTAAATGTGTCCCACGCTGCCTTCTCTTTAGCGATTGCGTCCGCTTCGGTGATGGGCGCAGCAGCAGGTTTCGCCTCAGCATTTGTGTTTGTCGTTGCTACGCGATTGGTGTTTTCAGTTGGGGCGGTGCAACTTACCGCTACAAACACCGCGGCTAGCAGAACGAGAATCTTCTTCATGGCAAGACTCCTGTATGAGTTAAAAAGAGTGATTCCGCCTAAGCCAGTGCAGGGTGTCAACGCGGACACAATCGTTCACAGTCCTTCGGCTTAGAAGCGCACATGTTCGATCGGCGCGTCCTTCCTGCAATCGATGCAAGCAGAGCTGTCGTCATACATGTGAGCATCGAATTCGACGAGTGATTTAATTGGCCCATGCTCGAGTTCTTCCGGCGCTGTAGTGAAACGGACAATTGCGCCGCAACCGATTACCTTCGCTCCCAACTCTTTAACCAGCGCGACCGTCTCCTCGATCGCTTGTCCGCTTCTGATAATGTCATCCACGATGATGCAGGGATTAACTTCCCCCTGATTTACGTACTGGCGAAACATCCGTTTGTCGCCTTCTTCTCTTTCGGCCCAATAAATCTGTTCAGCGCTAAGAGCGTCGCGCACGCCGAACGCGACCGGGATTCCGCCGGAGCTGGGACTGATGATGGCAACCTTCGGAAGCTGGCTTGAAATGTCGCGCTCAAGTCGAAACATTCTACTCAACGCAACTGCAAGCACACGCGCCGTGTCGTAGTAACGAAACGCAAGTGGCATCTGAAAGTAGGTAGGTGAGTGCTTACCGTTGGGATAAACGAAATGACCTTCGCGGAAAGCCCCAGTGCGTTTCAGAATCTGCATGACCTTATCAGGCGACGGAATCAGCTCAACCATTTCTCGCTCCTCAATAATAGAAATGTGATTCAGATCAAGAATGAAACGGAAGCAGCAATCATTCTCGCTCCATCCCCAACGGCTGTTTTGAGTGTTGCGCGCACAGCATACATCAACGATTCACTTCATCGAAAGTGCAAGTGGAGCACCAGTTATTTGGCAGCAGCAGCGTTCACTAGTCTGCGCTGATCATTCGGCAATTGAGGCGGCAGCTCGTCGCATGCAAACCACCGCATTTCACTTACCTCGAGGCTTCGCGGACTTCCACCTCCGCGAGCGTGACAGCGAAACACAACTTCAATTTGTCTGGGTCGTGTGAAGACCCGGACTTTGAACAATTCAACTCTGTCGAGCTCGAGGCCGATTTCTTCGAGCAGTTCGCGCCGTAGTGCGGCCTCGGGTTGCTCGCCCGCACGCAGGAAGCCTCCCGGCAGGCCCCAACCAGCCCCTGGTCGGAACCTATGCTTGAGCAACAGGACGCGACCCGTATCGTCGAAGATCACCGCGCCTGCGGTTGCAGTGAATCTCGCATGAGTGAGCCGCATGCTCCAACGTCTTATTGAGCGAGGCGCACGGCGCCAGATCGAAGCGAAAAGGTTACTCAGCATTTTGGTATCAACTTAGCTGGGAGCGCGGGCGTCTCGCCCCCATGACGTCGAGAATCAACCACAGAGCGGGCGAGACGCCCGCGCTCCCAGTGATCTCCAGCCACCGCGGATTGACGACAGTTTCTGCCACTGATTAAGATTCATAACAAGTTCAGCCCGAGTTCCTGAGAAAGCAGCACAGCAAACGATGTCAGTAAGCGCCCCAGATTCAAAGGCAGCTGAGAACACCAGCGCAGCCTCAACGCCGGTACCCAAGCGTATTACGAATGCGCAGACTGTCTGCAACGAAAGAAACGAAAAGGGCAAACTGTGCAACGGTCACCTCAAACAATTGCGTACTGCAGGCGAGCCCGCGGAAGTGCATCTTCGCGGCGACGACGTTCTGTTCAAGTGTCAGACCTGCGGCACGTTTTACATGGGTCCACCGTTGGGACACGTCCGTGACCCGGGAAAACAATACCGTTTCGTTGAAGCTGAATTATCCGCGTTGTTGCAGGCCGCCGGTGGAACTTTGCCGGTAATCAAGAAAGATGAGCGCGGTGTGTTTGTGATGGTTGAGAGTGCCGCCGAACACGGTCACGCAGCGAAGCCTGTGGCATCTCCACCTGCAGCTGCTCCAGAGAAGAAGGCCGCGCCCGCCGCGCCGGCTGCTGCACCGCCAAAGACCACTCAAGCTCCTGCGCCCGCGGCGCCAAAAGGTGAGGCTCGGCCCGATCGTACCCTCATGAAGCGGTACACCTACTCGGGTGTGGTCGACACTGGTCCAGTTGCAGGTGAGTCGTTTGCACAAAAGGTTGAGCGATTGAGAGCAGTTGCAGCCGGCGCTAAACGACGCGCCGATGAGGGTGGCGGCACCCATGAGGCACCGGCGGCATCAGTAGCAGCAGCACCGCCACCCGCAGCAGAACCTGTTGCGCCGACGGTCGAAGCTCCCGCGGCGGTTACTGAAAGCGCTTCTGTCGCGCCTGCTGCAGCAAGCCCTCACTCTCCGACGTCAGGCAGCGGGCCTGATCGTTCGTTGATGCGAAGATCCACTTACTGCGGCGTTGTTGATACCGGGCCGGTACCAGGTGAGAGCTTCGCTCAAAAAGTTGAGCGATTGCGAGCGTTGTCGGCTGCCGCGAAACAGCGGGCAGACGGCGGATAGTCCGACGCTAGCTGGAAGTCACCACCAAACCTTCGCGAGCGAGAGTCCAGTTTAAAACTTCTACGCCGTCTTCTGCCGCCAGAGTGCGTTCGACGTCGGCCTTCCTGCCTTCAGCACAAACAAATGCAATGCAGCCACCCCCGCCGGCGCCGCAGACCTTCGCGCCTACGGCTCCGTTGGCCATGGCTTTCTCGACAAGTGCGTCCATTTGCGGCGTTGTGATGTTAGGAGCAAGTCGCTTGCGATTGGGGTAGGCCTGCCTCATTGAAGCTGCGACCTTCGCCCAATCGTTAGCCAATAAAGCTTCGCGCATTCGACGAGCTGAGTCGCGGATGCCCTCGAACATCTCAAACATCTCAGGCTCACCATCGATGTGACGCTTAAAGACTTCCCAATTGTTGATTCCCGATAGTCGAGGCTCACCCGTGTAGCAAATTGCAATACGCCGCTCTAATTCTGCCGGATCGACATCGAGGCTTTGTCGCTCGACACGATCCGGACGGTAGGAGACGCATGACACTGATCCGTAAAACGCACCGTAGTAATCCTGAATACCTGCGGGCACACGGATAACGGTGGTCTCAATGTTGGCTGCCAGCGTTATGAACTGATCGCGGTCGTAGCGATTTCCAATGAGGGTGTTCAGTGCGCCGATGCACGCGATTGCTAGCGTTGACGATCCTCCGAGGCCCGCTCCCGCTGGAGCAGTACTCCTGGCAGTCAGATGAAAGCCGGTTGAAGGCTTGAAGAAGTGGACCAGCTTGGAAATAAGTTCCAAACGCTTTTCCGTAGCGAGATTCTCGATGGCTGCAACATTCGTTTCGAAAGTGACGTTGCGGTCTTTCGACTCCAGGATTATTCGATCGTCGTCGCGAGTTTCGATACGGCAGTGAGCTCGCAGTGACAGCGCGAAGTTGACGGTCGTCGCGCCAGGGTGAAAAAGATAGAGGGGCCAGATGTCGATCGTTCCGCCCGCAAGGTCAACTCGAGTCGGTGCTGACGATTCTATGATCATTGAGGGAAAGTTAGATTCTCCAATCGTTAAGACTTAGTCGCCGTCTGCATCTCTCTTCCTTCGATCGGTGCGCCTGGGTTGCTTGAATGGCATGTGCTCTTGAAACTCCTGCTTCAGGTCGTGCAGTTTTTCCTGTGCGGCCATCTCCAGATCTTGCAATCGTTCAGGACTTGCGGCTTCAACTTTCTTCGACAGCCACAACCTTTCCGCGAGATAAAAGCAAATGATGCCAATTACGACAATGACCAAAAGCACTTTGCCCAGACGTTGAAAATCGCCTATCAGATTCATCACTGCGCCACTGAAAAAATAGCCGGCGCCGCTGAGGAGGAATACCCACAAAAAGCAGCTCGAGAATGACAGCACCATGAAGCGCAGGTACGACATGCGCGCAACACCATAGAAGATGCACGAAGCCCATCGCAGGCCGTAGATGAACTTTGACAGGAAGATGGATAACGGACCGAACTTGGTGCTCAGTCGCTCGATTCGCGGCTGAGTGACGCGGTAGAACTTTAGGTCGCATACGCCCTTGCGGAACCCGCGCCCCACAATATAAGCGGCGTTGTCACTGACAAAGCCGCCGAGAGTGCCCCAAAGCAGCACTCTTGCAAAACTGTACTCTCCAAAAAAATAGCCGTGCGCTAGAACGCCAGCGAGAAGGAGCGTAATGTCTCCCTCGATCATGACCAGGATGAAGACTGCATAGACTCCGTATTGGCCAATGAGGTCGTAGAGAAAATCAAGATGCATGAAAGCGTTTATAAAAATCAGGGGCTCTTCATGTCAGCTGACAACTATAAACTGACTCTCAACCACTGATTAACCAGTTACCTCTTCCCCTGGTTCGGGTTTGACCACAAGTACGGGACAAGGGGCGTGACGAACTACCGCCTCAGCAGTCGAGCCAAAAAGAATTCGGCCCAGCCCAGTGCGTCCGTGAGATGAAACCACTATCAAATCAACGTCTCGGTCTTTCGCTACTTGAACAATCTCTGAAGCTGCTTCACCGTGAACAATCAATTCCTCTACATCGAGACCCGCGCACTCTTCACACTCCGCGAGTTTCGGCAGTTCCCGTTCAGCGGAATCTTCAAGCTGTTCACTGATATCGGCGATCGGCAGCGGCTCACTCATCCCTGAGTAACCGACCGTTGGCACGATTGGTTCAATTACATGAACGCAAATGATCGAGGCTTTGAAAGTACGCGCCAGCGAAGCTGCCCACGAAAGCGCGTAGTTGCCACATTCGCTGAAGTCCGTCGGTACCAGAATTGAACGGATCTGCAGGTTCATTGCGATTTTCGATTGTCGATTTTCGTTTAGTTTGGTTGAAGCCGACTACGATGATGACAGGGGTTTACAAACTTTAAACCAATCCCGAATCATGAAATTGTCAATCGAAAATTTGTTAGTTCGCCCGCATTTTACACGCTGGGAGACTTGTTTGACAGCCCAAAAGCCCTCGATTATCCTTCGCTCAGTTCACTTTCCCTGGAAGGCTTCAACATGAGTACCCCCTCGCAATCAGGATCCACTTTCGTCGGGATTGATCTCTCCGGCCCCATTGTCCGTGTGGCTGTGATAGACGAGAAAGGTCAAAAGCTCGGTAGCCTCGAAGAGCCGAAAGAGAGCGAACGCATAATCGAGCAGATCACCCATCTCGTCAATCAAGTGCGTTTGAAACACCCGCAGATTGCCGCTGTGGGAATCGCCATTCCCGGCCTGGTGAATAGAAACATCGATAAGGTTGTTGTGTCCGGTTATATTCCCGCAACCGTCAGCGAAGGCCTACATGAAGAACTGATGCGGGCTACCGGTCTGCGCGTCGAGCTCGAGAACGACGCCAATGCAGCAGCGTATGGTGAGTATCACCTGGGCGCAGGACGTAACGCTCGCGATATGTTTTATATGACCATCGGTCACGGTATCGGAGGCGCCATAATTTTTGATGGAAAGCTGTGGACTGGAGCTTCCGGGTTCGCCGGCGAAATCGGACATATCACGCTCGACACCGACGGTATCGAGTGTCTTTGCGGAAACACCGGCTGCCTGGAAACGGTGGCATCGGCGCCTAACATTGTGCGCCGCGCTCGCGAGCGACTTTACAGAGACAACACGTCATCGCTCTCAAAACTGGCGATGAATAAAGACTTCACGGCAGCGGATATCGCGCACGAAGCTCAACACGGTGATGACTTCTCACTGATGATGATCGAGCGAACCGGAAAGTACATCGGGACCGGCGTCGCGAATGTTATCAACTTGCTGAACATCGAGTGCATAGTGTTAGGCGGCGGCGTCATGGATGCCGGCGACCTGATACTGCATCCGATCATCTCCGAAGCTAAGCGCCGAGCTTTTCAACCGTGCTTTGAAGCTACCAAGATCGTTGCGGCTGAACTAGGTGCTGAAGCGGTACCGCTCGGTGCTGCAATGCTGGCTCGTGACGCCCAGGCCAACTAACGCAACCATCACACTCACGAACCGCTAAGCCGCGGATTATTCTCGTAACAGCTTCAACCTCGACTAAATTCCCGCAAAATAACGTGAATTTGAAAAAATCGAACCATCTGGTAAAGTACTCGCCTTGTAAGACCACAGTTTAATCAAGATTTATTCAGGGTGCGGACGACAGTCTCATTCTGTCGAAAGCCCACCTGTCGTAGACCAGATTGCGAATGTTTTCACGTGAAGCCCGTCCCTGCTTCCGACTTTTGCGATCAGGAAGTAGAAGCGGTTGATCTAGTAGCACTGGGGCAATGCCACAGATCTTTCATCACAGTACAAACGCACTCGCACGTACAACGATCTTTGGTGCAATTTTTATTCTGCTCGCAGCGTTGTGGGTAACGGCCGAGATCAACCGCTCATCATGGAACACCGGTCAATGGCTCGAACGCCAACAGCCTGTACAGTTCAGTCACAAACATCATGTTGGTGATGACGGCGTCGATTGCCGCTACTGTCACAACTCCGTCGAGGTTTCAGCCTCAGCAGGATTGCCTTCAACCAGCGTCTGCATGAGTTGTCATAAGCAGATCTGGGCCGACAGTCCCTACCTCGAACCTGTGCGTGCCAGCTTTCGAACGGGCAAGCCAATTGAATGGATTCGAGTCCACGATCTGCCCGACTACGCTTACTTCAACCACAGCATACATGTGAATAAAGGGGTAGGTTGCTCAACCTGCCACGGTCGCGTCGATCAAATGCCAATCGCTTATCAGGCATCGTCGCTGCAGATGGAGTGGTGCCTGGAGTGTCATCGCAACCCACAGAGATTCATCCGACCTAAGGACAAGATTTTTGACATGGAATGGCGGACGGAGAACCGGACAACCGACGAAATCAATCAAGCGCGAAATTTGATGGCTACTGAGTATCACACGCCAAAAGTCGAAGTTTTACAAAGCTGCTCAACATGTCATCGTTGACAGGTTGATGATCAAAAGTTGACTGATGCCGAGCAACGATAGACACATTAATTTCAGTTTGATGAGGCAGTACATTCTCGATCAGCAGGATGCTGACAGCGAGAGCTCTGGTGTACTGGGAACGCGGGCGCCTCGCCCGCTCGTCACACAGCTCTCGAGTGAGCAGGCGGGCGAGACGCCCGCGCTCCCAGATAGTGCGGGCAAGAAATATTGGCGCAGTCTTGACGAGCTCGCGGATTCACCTCCCTTTCAGGAATTCGTCCGACGTGAATACCCGCACCAAGCCGAGAATTGGGATGACCCGATCGAGCGACGTACGTTTCTGAAATTAATGGGAGCTTCGCTTGCGCTCGCCGGACTAAGCGGCTGCGTCTATCAGCCGCCTGAAAAGATCGTTCCTTACGTCAAACAGCCTGAAGAAGCGATTCCCGGCAAGCCGCTGTTCTTTGCGACTGCGGCAAGTATTTCAGGGATCGCCACACCTGTTCTTGTACGCAGTAATGAAGGTCGTCCGACGAAGGTCGAGGGCAATCCCGATCATCCTAACAATCGAAGTGGTCCGACTGATCCTGGGTCTAGCGCAACCGACCTTTATACGCAGGCTTCAATTTTGAATCTTTACGATCCGGATCGCTCGCAAACGCTTACTTATCGAGAAGAGATCCGCGGGTGGCCCACGTTTGTCGGTGAGATTCGAAGTGCGCTGGATGAGCAACGCCCAAAGCAAGGCGCCGGTATCCGCTTTCTAACAGAGACAATTACCTCACCGACTTTGGGTGCGCAGCTGAAGAGTGTGCTGACTGCCTTTCCGCAAGCGAAGTGGCATCAGTACGAACCTGCAAATCGAGACAGTGTGCGCGCCGGAGCGTTGATCGCATTTGGCCAGCCGGTAAATACGATCTACGACTTCAGCAAGGCAAAGCGAATTCTTTCGCTCGATTCAGATTTCCTTTCCAGCGGGCCAGGCTGGGTTCGTTACGCTCGCGATTTTGCAGCGAACCGTCGCCCTTCCGAAGGGAAAGAGACGAACCGCCTCTACGTCATTGAGAGCACTCCTTCAAACACCGGCGCTAAAGCTGATCATCGTTGGGGAGTAAGTCCGACGGCGATTCACGCAGTGGCGAACGGATTGTTGTCGATGCTTGGAGCGAACACTGGAACCGACCGACTAACATCAAACAGCGAGTCAGAAACCTTCCGAGCTCTCGTCGAAGACCTGCAGCAATTTAAGGGTGAAAGCATTGTCATCGTCGGCGACGAACAAGCCCCCATCGTGCATGCGATGGGACATGCGATGAACAATGCTCTCGGCAACGTCGGGAAGACGGTCTTCTATACAGATCCGCTCGAGGTCAATCCGGTAGATCAGCGCGAGTCGCTTAGAGATCTAATCAACGACATCAACGCGGAAAAGGTCGAGATGCTGATCATTCTCGGCGGTAATCCTGTTTACAACACACCGGCGGATCTGAGGAGTGATTTCAGTTTGCTGCAGAAGGTGAAGCTTCGTGTTCATCTCAGCCAGTACAAAGATGAAACATCTGAGTTGTGCTACTGGCATGTTCCCGAAGCTCACTATCTCGAGTCGTGGGGTGACACTCGTACCTATGATGGAACAGTGTCGGTGGTCCAACCTTTGATCGAGCCTCTCTACGAAGGGAAAACAGCTCACGAGATTCTCGCAATCTTTTCAGAGAACTACGATCAACGACCCTATGACATTGTCCGCGCTTACTGGCAAGCGCATATGGCTACGGCGGCGGGAGGAAGTGCGCAAACGGCGGTGAGCAGTGGGCAGGCGGCAGGAAGCAGTCGGCAGGTTGCAGGTGCACGACAAGCTGCTAGGCCGGCAGCATCTCCCGCGCCATTACCGTCACCATCACAATCACCATCACCGTTGGTGTCATCTTCACCTCAAGCGACTGGCGACTTTGAAATGTGGTGGCGAAAGACGCTGCACGACGGGTTTGTTCCGAACTCTGCTTTGCCGGTGAAAACAGTTTCCTTGAAGTCTGATTGGGCCGGCCAACTTGCTTCCACACCTCAGCCACAAGGCTCGGACCAGCAGTTCAATCTCGTCTTTCGAAATGATCCTTGCGTGTATGACGGAAGGTTTGCAAATAACGGTTGGCTCCAGGAGTTGCCCAAGCCTCTTACGAAGTTAACCTGGGACAACGCTGCGCTGGTCAGCGGCAACACTGCTCGCCGCCTTGGACTCGAAAACACAATCGGCAGGAAAGGTGGAGACATCGAGGTTAGCCAGATCAGAGTCAGTTACCGCAACATGACGATTACTTGTCCCGTGTGGATCATGCCGGGGCAGCCTGATAACACCATCACCATTCACCTGGGCTACGGTCGAAGGCGCGCGGGCGCAGTCGGTAACGGACACGGCTTCGATGCATACAACATCAGAACGTCCGACTCGCCGTGGTTCACGTCAGGAGTGAACGTAGAAAAGGCTCCGGGCGCTTATGTTCTTGCTGCTACTCAAATTCACTTCAACATGGAGAATCGCGACATCGTGCGCGAAACCACCGTCGAGCAGTATCTGAAAGGGGAAGTTCCGCACGGCGCGCACGAACCTGCGCCCGACGAAACGCTGTATGGCAATCCGTTCAAGTACGAAGGATATGCTTGGGGCATGGCCATCGACGCCGAAAGCTGCGTAGGTTGCAACGCATGCATCGTTGCTTGTCAGGCTGAGAACAACGTTCCGGTTGTGGGTAAGGAGCAGGTACAACGCAGTCGCGAAATGCAGTGGTTGAGGGTGGATACCTACTTCGGCGGACACGATGGTCATCATCCTGACACGACCAACTTCATGCCTGTCCCGTGCATGCACTGTGAAAACGCTCCTTGCGAACCGGTCTGTCCCGTGCACGCCACGGTACATAGTGCCGAAGGTATCAACGACATGGTTTACAACCGGTGCGTTGGAACGCGGTATTGCTCAAACAATTGTCCGTACAAGGTTCGCAGATTTAATTTTCTTCTGTATCAGGATTGGGAAAAGCCGACTTACCAGTTGATGCGGAACCCGGAAGTCAGTGTTCGCAGCCGCGGCGTGATGGAGAAGTGCACTTACTGCATTCAGCGGATTCAGGCAGCAAAAATTGACGCTGAGCTCGAGAAGCGCACGGTTCGCGATGGCGAGATCGTTACTGCGTGCCAGGCAGTTTGCCCCGCGGACGCAATCGTTTTTGGAGACATCAACGATCCGAACAGCAAAGTTTCGAAAGTGAAATCGGAGAAGCGTAACTATTCGTTGCTCGCGGATCTGAATACACGTCCACGAACTACTTATCTCGCAGCGCTTAAGAATCCGAATCCGAAAATCAAGCAGGGTTAAAAACATTGCGATATGGCCGACGATTCACAGATTGATTCAGGTATGCATCAGACGACAGCTCCCGTTGTTGAACCGGGACTGACGTTTGCATCCGTCACCGACAAGATCAGCTCGATAGTGCTGAAGCGTCGCACTCCGATCGCCTGGTTCATCGGCTTTGCTATCTCGTTTGCTCTGGCTCAAGTCCTACTCTTGAGCATCACGTATCTCGTTTTCACGGGCATCGGAATTTTTGGGACCAACATTCCTGTCGGATGGGCGATCCCCATCATCAACTTTGTTTGGTGGATCGGTATCGGGCACGCCGGTACGCTGATTTCCGCCATCTTATTGCTCCTGAGGCAGGAATGGCGCACGTCAATCAATCGTTTCGCCGAAGCGATGACGCTGTTCGCAGTTGCCTGCGCGGGCATTTATCCCGTGTTTCACTTGGGTCGTCCGTGGCTTGCTTACTGGTTATTTCCGCTGCCAAACACGATGAGCATCTGGCCGCAGTTTCGCAGTCCATTGATGTGGGATGTCTTCGCGGTTTCCACATATGGAACAGTCTCAGCTTTGTTTTGGTACGTTGGATTGATTCCCGATTTCGCTACCTTGAGAGATCGTGCAAGAAGCAAGGTCTTTCAGATTGTGTACGGAATTCTCGCGATGGGTTGGCGTGGATCAGCTCGGCACTGGCACCGTTATGAGATGGCTTACCTGCTCCTGGCTGGTCTGGCCACACCGCTGGTGCTCTCGGTCCATACTGTAGTTAGCTTGGACTTTGCTATCGGCATCATCCCCGGCTGGCACGCTACGATCTTTCCTCCGTACTTCGTTGCGGGAGCAATCTACGCCGGCTTTGCTATGGTCCTGTTTCTCACCATCCCGCTGCGGAGATTCTATGGCCTCGAAGGCTTCATCACGATGCGTCACATGCACAACATGGCAAAGGTGATGCTGGCGACGGGCCTAATCGTGTTCTACGGCTACCTGACAGAGGCATTCTTTGGTTGGTACAGCGGCAATCAGTACGAAAGCTTCATGATCTCGAATCGCATGTTTGGTCCGTACTGGCATTACTACTGGGCTCTCATAGTTTGTAACGGTCTAACGCCGCAGCTTCTATGGATCAAGAAAGTCCGATCTAATTTGCTATTCCTCTGGTTGATCTCGGTCGTCGTAAGCATCGGCATGTGGCTCGAACGCTTCGTGATTGTGGTAACGAGTCTGCACCGAGACTTTTTGCCCTCTTCCTGGGGAATGTATCAACCATCGTTCTGGGATTGGTCAATGTACGCCGGCACGATTGGTTTCTTCTTTGCGTTGCTATTCCTTTTCATTCGCTTCCTGCCAATGATTTCGATCTTCGAGATGCGAACGATATTGCCGGCTGCTGAGGTTGAGGAATGACGCGCCTCGCTGCTTCAGGGTAAGGGTTAAGTACGCGCAATGGACGACAAAGATCAAAAGAAGGGAAATCCAGACGTCGATAAGTGGCGCGTTGCTCCATCACCGAACCTGCCAACGTCGTCTCATCATCCATCGCGCCATGAGCCACCCCCGCTTTACGGTGTGATGGCTGAGTTCGCGAATCCTTCAGATGTGGTCGCCGCAGCCCGAGCCGCTTACGCAGCCGGTTATCGCAGGGTCAATGGTTACTCACCGTTTCCAATTGAGGAACTCTGGGAAGCGATCGGGTTCCACCGTACAGGATTGCCTCTAATCGTTTTGATTGGAGGCATCCTCGGTGCAACGGGTGGATTTCTGATGCAGTACTACCTTGCAGCAGTGAACTATCCGAT
>JBKPAC010000208.1:0-10256 GCA_046726175.1 Acidobacteriota bacterium | reverse complement strand
GTGTACGCTTCAACCGTTTCGTTCGGTCATTGTTTGCACCTTCTTACGGCTGCAACACTCGGTACGAGTGGTTGGTTAGACCTTGCTCGACGAGGACTTTCACCCCGACAGAAACACCAAGCTTTGCTTGGCGCACTAGTGCCCTAATTTGTAGGGCGTCCACCTCCATGGGCGCCCATTTGCCGCTCTGTAACTCATGACGGGGCGCCCACGGAGGTGGGACGCCCCTACAATTTAGGGCACTAACCGAAAAACTAACGCTATCGCCAAATTCTGAAGTAATACGAAAGCCACTTTTTGTAGGACGAAAGGTTCTTGAGTATCGCATCGACTCCGGCTTGCTGGTTAGCCTGTGTCAGTGTCGGGTACACATGGATCATGCTGCCCAGTTCGGTGACGGAAAGTCGCTGCTTCATCGCCAAAACGACTTCGTGAATCAGTTCGCCTGCGTGCGCTCCGACAATATGCGCACCGACGATCTCATTCTTGCCCCCACGGCATATTATTTTCGCAAACCCTTTAACCTCTTCTTCAGCCTGTGCTCGATCATTGTGAGAAAAATCTGTTCGATAAACGTGAATATTGCTGGCGCCGAACTTCCTTTTCGCCTCGCTTTCAGTTAATCCGACTCGCGCGATTTCCGGATCAGTAAATGTGGTCCAGGGCACTACTCGGAAATCAGTCTTCTGCAAGAACGGCACGAAAAGCAGCGAGTTGCGAACCACAACAGAAGCTTCATAGGCAGCCATATGTGTGAAAGGAAAATGACCCGTCACATCACCGGCGGCGAAAATGTGATGAGCTGAAGTCCGCAGGTATTCATCGGTGATGATGCCCTGCTTGCCCAGTTTCACTCCTGCAGCTTCAAGACCCAATCCTTCGACGTTTGGTCGACGCCCTGTCGCGACCAGGATCTCATCAGCCGCCAGTTCTTTTTTCCGGCCATTCTGCTCAATTATCAGATTTTTGTGCTCGTTGAGGATCTTCGCCCTAATTGCTATTGCATTCAGGTCAATGTGCACGCCTTCGGATTCGAGCAACTTTTTGATCTCTGCCGAAACTTCTTCGTCTTCTTTCATCAGCAGACGGTACTCCATTTCAACAATTGTTACTTCGCTACCGAAGCGCGCGAAGGACTGAGCCAGTTCGAGGCCAACAGGACCACCGCCGAGGACAATCAGCGAACGCGGCAGGTGCTTAATACTAAATACGGTCTCGTTGGTGAGAAAACCGATCTCATTTAAGCCATCGATATGAGGAATCGTCGGACGCGAGCCGGTTGAAATGCAAAACCGTTTGGCGCTGATTGTTTTCTTTGAGTCATCGTCGTTAGTAAGTTCTATCTCATGTGGCGACAAAAAACGCGGACTACCAAAGATCACCTCCACGCCCCACGCTTCAAACCGCTCCGCCTTGTCACGTTCGCCGACAGTTTCGATAACGCGCGCCACCCGATCGGTGATCGCTGAGAAGCTTCCATCCTGAAATTCTGTTGTAATCGGAGCAAAACCGAAATCTGAAGCGCGAGATACATCAGCGGCAAAACGCGCCGACCGAATCAAAGTCTTCGAGGGAACGCAGCCGGTAAAGAGACAGTCACCACCCAGCGCTTTTTTCTCAACCAACGCCACGCGCACGCCGAGTTGCGCCGCGCCTGCCGCTGCCACCAGCCCGCCAGAGCCACCACCTATTACGATGAGGTCATAGTCGCGCATGGCTCTCTTTTGCTGATGCCGTGTAACGCACTTTTTAATCCGTGTGAACGGTCGACAATTAGACCACACGGCATCCTGGTTCAGTAAGCCGGATTACTCTCGTGAGTGGGAACAACATGCAGTAATGAAGTTGCTGATTCTCCGATGTCATGAATGGTGACGATCTTCGGGTGGTTGAGGACGAAGGCAGGTTTCCCCTCCTGCGCGGACCGGTCATCCGCTACTAGTCAGAGTCTACGCATGGCAGAACCTTCAAAGCGAAGGTCCGGTCTCTCAAGCGGCGTGTTAAGGGCGAGATAAACTTCCAAATGCCATTGCTATACCCTCAAGGCGTGATCGCGATGGCCGTGTTGTCTTCGAACACGTTCGAACCGGGCGTAACCTCATTGATTGCCTGTTGAAAGAAGGCAATGTTGTTCTCACGAAAAATATTGCCTATGGTCTGCAGGCTGGTCTGGATCCCAAGGTTGAAGCGTGAGATCAGGTTGTTGTAGACCAAGTCGCCCTTGGGGCCGGCGAGAGGGCCTGAGCCATCGGGGTTGTAGCAGATGCCGATCTGACCGTTCTGGCCTCCGGTCAATGTGTTACCAGCGATCCGGTTTCCCCCGCTTCCTCCACCGCGCACGAAGAAGCCGAGAAACGCTCGAGAGACAGTGTTGTCCTTGAGAACCACCGCGCGGGAGTTCATCACCAACACACCGACCTCGCCTGGTGGAGGACCGCCGAGATCTTCGCCCCTGATCTGAAGATCTTGCACGCGCACGTCGTGTGAGTTTGCGATCCGGACGCCGGTGCCAAAGGAAACAATCGTCCCATTGCGAACGCTGACGCTGCTGACCCCTTCGATGCCGATGCCGACCCCCTGCTTGTTGCCGGGTCCCACAAGAGCATGGCCATTGAGATTCAGCGAAACGTTACTGGCAGCAATCGTGATGGCAGTGCCGGGAGTCCCGAGCTCGATATCATGGACCAGCACGTACGAGCCCGATTCGGTGATCGTCGTCGCTCTTGTGATTGGCCGGACCCCGGGGCCGTCCTGGAGCGGCGCCGCAACCGGTGACAATGAACGCGCGGAAGTCACGAAGGTCCCGGACGAAGTGGCTGGCGTCGGCAAATCGCGAGTATCTTCGCGGCTAGAAATTCTCTGCAACTCCACTTGCGATTTCGGTCTCTGCGCTGAAATCGTATTCTGAAAGAGTGCTGTGAGTACCAACAGTGAAGCGAACGTTGCGGTAGCGGTCTTTTTCCTGGTCATTTTCTCCACTCCATTCCTGATTATTGGTTCTGATTCCTCGGCGTTAACGAGCTATTCAATTCGCGCGCTCCAGAAACACATCATCACCGCGCGGCTATACCCTGAGCGCCAGGCGGCAAGGCACTAGCTGGACTGGGGAGGCCGCTTAGGCTGCCATCACGCTCTACGCGGAAGACGCTGACGACGCCAGTACCGCCGTTAAGCACATATAGAAATGCGCTGCCGTTAGTTAGGGCCATGTCCGTGGGAAAACTGCCGTTACCAGTGAGAGCGGTTTGGCCGTCGCGGTCGAGCAATCTCAACTTGCCATTGCGACCGATGCTGTAGCCAGTGATGGAGTGGCTGACTGTATTCGAAACATATGCGTAGTCTCCTCCATCGGTGACCACTAGCCAGCAAGAAGCTGTTCCAAAGTTGGCCACTGATCCGCTAACCACTTTAAGATTGCCGATTGCAGAAACCTCGTACGAGGAAGCCGCACCCAGGCCAGGTGCATCGCCAAACGCTTCGGAGACGATTAGCAGAGCAGGCCCTTTGAATTCGAAACCGAAAGGTGTCATGCCGTTCGAGACGTGAGGTGTGGGTGCGGTTGCAAGACCGTCGTCCCCAACTGTGTAAGTGTCAATCAGGTTGGTCGCTTTTTCCGTTACAACGAGCACCTTACCGTCAGGGCTGAATTCCACCTGAGCGGGATCGACATCGCTACCGCTTAGCGGGCGAGTAGAGCCACGCAACGGTCTTAACCTCCCCCGGCGGCCAACGGTAAACCCAGTGATGTTGGCTGTTCCGCCTCCATTAAGCACATAGAGTAGATCTCTGTGGACGGTCAGGCTGGTTGGGTGCAGACCTCCCGAATCGACCTTATCGACCAAGGTCAGCCCCGTTGGCTCCTCGACGGCGAAGACCGAAATCTCATTGCTGCCGGCGTTGACTGCGAAGAGAAAGGAATCATCCTCGCTCAAGATCAGGGCACCCTGTGAACGCAAAGGAAGTTGTGGTTCTGGTCCCTCCGGTCCAGTACCTAAGCCGCCCGTGAAAAACGTGCCCGCCAGTGTTAGGGTACCGTCGGCCGAACGATCGAAGACAGTTACGGCATTACCTGCCGGGGCGGTCTGGTTGGTCATCACATACACTGCGCCAGCCCCAGGATTGTGTGCGGATGTTGTGCGCTGGATCACTCCCCAGCCAAGCGTCGTCAGCAGGAGCAGTGAGATGAAGATTGCGATAGAAGCTTTTCTATTTACCATTGTCGCTCAATCCCCACTTTCAATTTGCCGCCCGGCGCTTCTTTATCGAGTAGGCGGTTTGAGGCGCGGGGCTTTGACTCGTGCGTTATTAGTTTCGACACCCGTGCGCACCTGCCTAGCGCAAGCTACGTTAGTTGGCCTTCGTTTGGGGAAAGGGAGATCTGTAGACGTAAACAAAGATCGGCTACGAAAAGTTCCCGTCTTCAAAATGGTGGGAATTTTTAATAGTTAGGTGATGTTTCCAAGTTTGAATCTGAAGTGCGAAGAAGAGCTGGCGCTGTGGCGCTTCATTCCGAGACGGTCTCACGAACGTTTGCTTTTTCGGGTCTTGATCACTGGACTGCGGGTAGTATTTTTGTATTTCCCCATGGCAGACTCACCCATCGACAGTGCCGAGAATAAACGGTCTCAGTTTGAGGCGACAGCGCTGCCCTTCATGAGGTCTATCTACAATACGGCCTTGTGTTTGACGCATCGTTCTGAGGATGCCAGCGACCTGGTCCAGGAGACTTATCTGCGTGCCTACCGTACGTTCTCCAATTTCACTCCAGGAACGAATTGCAAGGCCTGGCTGTTTACTATCATGTATTCCATCTTTGTGAATAAGTATCGCAAAGAGCAGCGAGAACCCGAATCTGTTTCCGTTGAAGAATTGGAGGAGCAATTTCATCGCTCCGTGGCTGCAGCGGAATCGGATCCTTATCTAACACAAAGCAGTGTGATGGCCGCCGAAGTGAATCAAGCACTCAACAGGTTGCCCGAGAGTTTCCGTTTAGCGGTGCTATTGGTCGATGTCGAGGAGATGTCGTACGAAGAGGCGGCCACTGCTTTGAATTGTCCGCTGGGCACGTTGCGCTCACGTCTATTTCGAGCGCGCAAGATGTTGTTCCTGGAGTTAGAGCCGTATGCCCAAAGAAAAGGTTACAGTCAGAGATCGCGATGAGAGATGACAACACACAGTCACCATTTTAGGGAAGAAATCCAGGAACTGCTGGATAACCGCTTAACTCCGGCTTCGCGTGTGGCCGTCGAAAAGCATCTGGAATCGTGCGACCAATGCCGCAGAGAGTTCGAGGCATTGCGTTTTGCCAAGCAACTTTCGAACAAACGTTATGTCCCTGAATCGACACCTGCGAAATTGGAACCGACCATTCTGGCAGCTTTGGATTCTGAAGATCGCCAGTCCAGCGGAAGCGCAGACGTTTCAAAGGTACCATTGCGAAAGCAGAGAATGATCTTTGCCTACGCCATTCTGCTAGTTGTAGCTGTAGCCCTGGTTGCAATCTACTTCGTCCGCAAAGACCGACTCAGAGAATCACCGGAATTGTCCTCGACACCGCAGTTGCCGACAAATCAGGAGTCGCCCTCAACGCAAAAAGGATCCACGAAACCGGAGTTGCCTGCCAAGCCCGAGTCATCTCCTGCACCAGAGTTATCCGTGAAGTCAGAGTTGCCCATTAAGCCGAAGCTTCCCACAAACACGAAGCCGTCGCCAAAGCTGAAGTCATCCTTGCGATCCGATCTGACCCTGGAAGTGGCTCGGGACTATCGAAGTTACAAAGCCGGAAAAATACAGCTGACGTTGAAGACCGAAGACGTAAAGGAGATGGAGAACTTCTTCTCCGCAGAAGGCATTCCTTTTAAGACGCGGGTCTTTGACTTGGGAATGATGTCCTATCGTCTATTGGGCGGAAGGGCTCATAGAATCAACTCTCGCAAGAGTGCTTTCTTCGTTTACCGTGGGAAGGGTGATTCGATCTTGATCTGTCAGATGTATCCCGGACGAATAAGCGAACTTCCCGCTGGTGCAGTCCTGCGCGAAAACAAAGGAACTATGTTTTATGTCTACCGCGCGAGGAACCTAACTGCTGTCTTTTGGCAGGAGGGAACGGTCACTTGTGTTCTTGCCTCGGATAACGATCCGGAGCAACTGGTTCAACTTGCTTTTGCCAAAGCTGTAAAGGTTTAGTTCGACTTCTGACGAGGAATTCCGGCGACTCTTTTTGGCTAAGTTATTGGAAAACGCATTTGGTGAATTATTTGACTCAGCAAGATTTATCCTCCTTATCAGAAACTAACCAATAAGGATTACCGCGCCAGAGACTGGCGTTCATTAGTTTTGGAGCATGCCTGAGTGACTCTTGCTCCGGCATGCTCCAGGTTTGGCGAAACATCAGCTGTGCTTAGACGGTGATTGTTGTTCCATCAAACTTAGTAAGTGAGAAGCCATTGAATGGCTCGCTGTACTCGGCTCGCATATCCCTGAGTATGCTGATGGCTGCGGCCTCTCCCAACTTAAGCGACTCCACGGCGTCGGTGCGCCAGTGGACGCCGGCGATGTTGCGACCCGTAGCGATGTTTGACGCAAGCTTGTTCAGTTCGCCACCCACGGTGAGTGTCGGCCCCGTGTAGGGGAGCAGAGCTGATCCGTTAGAGCTTACTACTACGGGGTTTTGAATGGGACGGGACTCGTCAAATATAGCCTTCAGAATGGTCACTGAAGCGCCAGCCACGGTCGCGTGACCGGAACCGTAGGAAGTGTGCATCGGCGACCCCTCTGGAAAGGCCTGAGGTAACAAGTAACTGCCAAATCTGCTAAATACTTGGCTTTGCACCGTAGACCTGTGGAGGTCTTGATGGTCCGGATAGCTTGCGCGGCCGAGCCGCTCAGCCTCTTCCCGGCCACCCAATTCCTCAGGTCGCAGACGGCGGTGTACCAACCACTTTTGATACCACACGTCCTTGAGCGCGCGTGATGCCGGTTCGCACACAAGTGTCAAAATGGCCGGGCCACCGAATGTACCAAACGCCACCTGGGCCAAGGCACCATTGGGATCAACAACGGGATCCTTGGGACGGCCTGCACCGCCATCGATGATTACTCCGTAGGGGTTACCTGCATCAGCCAGGTAACCGTTTCCCAGCAAATTCAGACAACCAACAAAGTACGCCTGGAAGAGAGCGTCTATGTGAACGTACTGGCTCAGATCACGTCCATTGCGGCAAAAGACTAGTGGACCGGGCGTAATTGAACGTGTCGGATTGCAGCCATTTTGGATATCGAGCCACTCTGTGAAGGTGGTCATGAAATCTTCTCCCGCTTGATTGGTTCGGATGCGCGTATCGACCCTTTGCGCTCCGAAGTTCACAGGCTGCAACAGGAACTGGGAGATATAGGGGCCGGTCGTGCACCCCGGAAAAGTGTCGCGGAACAAGGTCTGTGGAGTTACGACGCCGCCCTGCCTAGGCCCGCGGAAGTCTGAAAGGTTATTGAGATCGGCGACTGCCGCCTGTGCTGTGGGATCGGTGGCATAGCTATCGAAATTGATATCTCTGAGCAGTGCCATCCAATAGAGTTCAACCATCTCACCGGCCTCTTCGGCACTTCTGAACTCCGGCGCCGGCGGCATATCCAATTGGTGAGAGTCGGTGCCTTGCAGATCAAAGGCATAGGCGGCATGAGGATTGACGAACCGGCGCTGTCGTGCCGGGTCAGGGCAACCCAGATGTCCGCTTGTGGCAAGGTCTTCGATGGCGGAAAATTGGCCGCTGCAGATTGCACCCATAAAGGCAATGTAGTCAGTCGAGTTGGGCTCACCAGTAAAAGGATCGTGGTGAATTCCCTTAGAATAGCTGGCGAAGAAGTTTCTGTTTCTATACCGGTCTTCATCGCCGTTGTTATCGTGGCTGGGAATCGGCACATTCCTTTCGGCCTGCGCCGTGTTTACCCTAACTTGAAGGGCGCTGTCAGCGCGCTGGTTGCCAGTCTGTGGACCGCAATCTGGAACCGGCGGAGGCGTGGCAGTAATGCCCTGAGCCAAAACCTCGCCTGATAAGCTGGGCAGCCACTCTAAGCCGATGGCTCCGGCGGCAACGACCGCAGCCGTTGCGCCGCCGACCTGACCGATGAATTGACGCCTACTTGGATGTTTGAATTTACTTTGAGACTCAGATTCGCTCAGCTGTTCGTTGTACGATATGACAGATCGATTTTCGGACTTGCTGAAGGATTTGGATTTGCTCATGGAGGTTCTCCTTAAGAATGGTCAAAGGGTGGTGTTCCCTTTTGAGAAAAGAGTGGGATCGGAAAGCGATCAAGGGATTGATCCGGAAACACAGTTGCGGGCTTGGAAGAGTTCCACCTTTGGCTTCGGTTTTTGTTGCGCTCTCAGCGAGAGGTCCAAGAGGTACAGGGCGAGCAGAGAGACCGCGCAGTATCGGAATGAGCACGGACAGCACCACTATGGCTCCTCGAAGAGTGGTACCACCGCCGCCCTCTGCGCTAAGATACGGTTGCTAGCGACGCATCCTTGACGCAGAAATGCGTGATGGTTGTGTTCGTTACGAAAGCTCGTCGCCGCCTGCAAGTGGTGACGAGCTTATTCTTTAGTCAGTTCGATGACGGTGCTGGCCAAGAAAAACCCGCCCTGCCGCGCGTACGTTCCCTGCTTCGGAGAGCAACTGCCTTGCCCTGCAGAGAAGATTTCACGTCGCGTAGAGGTAGTCATCGACGAGCTTCCTCGTGAGTTCTGCCTAAGCGAAGAGGTGTAAGAGCACGCTCCCACGTGCCTTTGCTTCCAGGAATGTGTTGCTAATAAACGCGTTGACGACAACTCACACGACACAATGCGTGTAAGGAAAAGGCCGGGCAAAAGAGAGGCGAGTGCGGACTTATGCTCGGGCTAGGATCAAAAACCGATGGGTCGGGGGAAGCCCACACGTGAAAGGAAGAGATCCTGTATTGCGAGTTGAGCGGTGGCGCGATCTTTTGCGAGGTAAGATCGAGAGAAGGTCAATCACGCATTACATACTAATAACACGGAAACTGCCGATTTATTCCCACCGTCATGCAAGATTCTACGAGTCAGGGAACTAATGCGACTATTTGTGTGTTGTTACAAGAAAGAGAGAACAGCTTCGCATAAGAGATCTGGAAGAGACCAAATGAGCGAAGCCAACAAGAGCTGCAGTGATTTTAGTCAAGGCGTGCTCGACCACCTTGAAGCGCTCTACGCTTTTGCTATGGTCTTGACCCATGACCAATCCAAGGCGGAAGACTTAGTGCAGGAAACATGCCTGAGAGCTATGCGCGGTTTCGATCAATTGATGCCAGATAGCAATCTTAATGGTTGGCTTCTTACGATCATGCGAAACACGTGGCTCAACCAGCTTCGGCAAACAGCGAAAGGCTCTCGTTTAATAGAACTGGATGCTTCTGAAGAGGGCTCTGCTGAGTGGTTCGATCGACTAGCCGAGGACCCGCAGGTCGTGATGGTGAGAAAGATCGAGCTCGAGGAGTTAGGTGCGGCTATTGAGAGGCTCCCTCCGGTTTACCGGGAAGTGGTGGTGCTTCGCGACATCGAAGGTCTCAGCTACAATCAAATCGCGGGCATTTTGAGATGTCCAGCGGGGACGGTGATGTCTCGGCTAGGACGCGGACGAAGAAGGCTTCGCCTCCTGCTTGGCTCGAAGGCTAAAGAGATCACCAAGAATGTAAAAAAACATTAATCTATGTCAGTTGTTTGGAAGACGAAAATCGAGTAACAGCCAGAAAGGTATTACGGATGTCATCGCCCCAATTCATTCCCTTTGCCAGCTACAAAGGGTATCCGATCGATGAAATGAAACAACGCGCAGATTCTTTCCATGAACAGATGCGACGGAGACGAACAGTGCGGCAGTTTTTGCCATACAGATCTATCAGCTTATGCACGGGATCAGAGAGGATCAGGTGACGTGACTGTAGGGCGAACCATTAGACGGTATAGAAACTCATGGACTTCGATCTGTCGTTCGGAAGGCTGCTTTGTTGAATTTAGGGCAATTGATCGGAACGTGTAGTAGTCAGTGGAACCAACTGAAACGCGTTCGCAATGCGGCGGCCAGGGTTCGATCCCCCTCTGCTCCACCATTTAACTTCTTCCTTTTCAATCACTTACAAGAACCAGACAAATTAGAGCCAAAAACCATTTGGCGTGATATTGACGTCGCAGCGACCGATTTTCAGTGTGGGACCATCTATCTTTACTTGGACCAGTA
>JBKPAC010000207.1:0-8886 GCA_046726175.1 Acidobacteriota bacterium | reverse complement strand
GCTGGAACCAGCGGCGGCACGGGGGGAGGGTCGTCGACGGGCGTATCGTTCACTTACCAAGCTAGTGTGGAGAAAGTCGGTAAGGATTCGGTTAGTCTTTTGATCAAGCTCATGGTAAAGCGTGAAGGAGAACCTGAGTTCAAATTCGAGGAAGCGGTCGAGGTTTCGCGAAATCAGCCAACCGAAGTTCATCCTGAAGCTCGAATCGCACTCAAGGCTTTCATTCAACAGGTTAGCGAGCCGTGACGGAGGATGCGCCCGCATCTCGATTTGACCGGGAGCAATCTTTCAGGTAAACGAGTAGCTCGAGGTTATTACAATGAAGCTGAAATCAAGTCTTGTTCTATCGCTTTGCATCCTTTTGTTATCAGCGCCTGCGATCCTGGCCCAGAATACAAACGCAGCTCAAACCGCCGCCGAACTTCGCGCGCAACTGAATGAGGTTCTGGCCAAAGAGACTGAGTTGAAAGCTCGATCGCAGCAATTGGACGAGGACTTAAAGCCTGAGAATATTGAGCGCTCGTTGGCTGGTGTGGGTTCAACCAAACCTGAAGAGCTGCGTGAGCTTCGTCGCAAACAACTCACTATTGAAAAGACGAGCGTCGCGAACCAGCTCGAGCAACTCGCCGCACGTCGCGCTCGACTGGAAGCGGCGATTCAACGAGCGGACAATCTGGCGTATCAACAAAGCGCCGAGGGAACTTCGCTAAATCAGATGGGCTTCACAAGCTTCTTGTTCGGCTCTCGGCTTCGCGTGGTGGCCTTGGTGGGATTATTGGCGGTGCTCGGTATTGTGGGGGTGACTTCGTTTCTTCGCCGGCAGAATAAGATCTAGAGCTGGTGCCTCAGTCTTTCGATAACATGAACGACAGCGAATAGCCTCTCGCGGTCCACCCTTCTTTCGAATAAGCAATCGGTAGATCGACCACGGTCGAGGTTTCGCTATCACCGGACCAGATCGATGTCGGTATCTCTTCGCACCTTAGCAGGTAATGTTGGATGCCGGTGAAAACGCTGCACCAGTATCCGCCGTAAAGCGTCTTGTAAACGACTCCGCCGACTTCAACGTAGACCTTGTTGCCGCTGAGGATCCGGTAGTTTATTCGGCCAAGTAAATCGAGGAGGCGGCTCTGCTCGCGGGCATCGGGATTGAGGTCCCCAGCGCGAAACTCACGATCGTCATCCGAAAAGAGGACGTCGTCGTCTCGCCACTGCTCAGGTCGGTATTGATGAGGACGTTGCCCCTCGTTATCCATTTTCACCTCCGCACGCTCAGGCTGAGCGTGCAAGGAAGGTAGGTCTACGCGTTCAGGGATCGAAAAAATCGCTGGCTGATTTTACCTCTGATCGGCGGCCTTGATCCACGAAATATCGTCATAAATGAGGACGGAAAAATGGATTTTTCTGATGGTTCCTTCGGGACGAAAATACTACCTCCAGGCGTCCAAAAGTTGTCGATTTTTGGATTTTCATACGTCGTAGGGTTGTAAGGCGAAGTTTTGAACTGTAGGAGGTCGGAAATGAAATACATCTTGTTGATTTACCACGAGGAGCAGGCCTGGGGCCGGCTGACGGAACAGGAACGGCAGGACATCTATGCCGAATATGGCCAGTTTACGCAGGAGATTATTGCCACCGGGAACTATGTTGGCGGTTCAGAGTTGCATCCAGTTTCGACGGCTACGAGTGTCAGGGTACGTGACGGCAAACAATTAACCACCGATGGGCCGTTTGCCGAGACCAA
Organism: Acidobacteriota bacterium; assembly: GCA_046726175.1. Classification (GTDB taxonomy): domain Bacteria; phylum Acidobacteriota; class Blastocatellia; order Pyrinomonadales; family Pyrinomonadaceae; genus PSRF01. The sequence continues at coordinate 7,142 of JBKPAC010000207.1, read as the reverse complement.
GGAACAGCTCGGTGGCTATTACCTCATTGAAGCCGAGAACCTCGATGAAGCCATCGGGATTGCGGCTCGAATTCCGTCGGCACGCGTAGGTACGGTCGAAGTGCGCCCGCTCGCCGAATCCGCTGCTCCTGCGACTGCGTGACAGCGCAGAGTCAGACTTGCATGATGTTAGCTTCGCGTGCAACCTTCATCACGTATGACGGTTGCACGCGAAACACTTGAACGGGTCTTTCGTGAAGAGTACGCCATCATCATTGCTTCGCTGATCCGCCGCTCAGGTTCATTCGACCTAGCAGAAGAATCGTTGCAGGATGCTTTCTCTACGGCGGTGCTCACCTGGGAACGCGATGGCCCACCCTCAAACCCGGCCGCATGGCTGACGACCGTAGCTCACCGCAAACTCATCGACATGCTGCGACGCGAAAAGACGAAAAGCGATAATCAGTCTGAACTTGAGTACGAGACGCAACGTGAAAGCTTCCAGGTCCTGTTGGAGGAAGAATCGGAATATCCTGACGATCGACTCAGATTGATCTTCACGTGTTGTCATCCCTCTTTAAGTCAGGAGGCACAAGTCGCGCTGACATTGCGCACCCTGGGCGGACTCGAGACCGGTGAGGTTGCGCGTGCGTTTCTAGTTCCCGAGTCGACGCTCGCTCAACGACTCGTCCGCGCCAAAAACAAGATCAGGCTTGCCGGCATACCTTACGAGGTACCGTCTCTCGAGGTGCTGTCGGAGCGACTAGTGTCGGTGCGAGCCGTCATCTACTTAATCTTCAACGAAGGGTATTCAGCGACGGCGGGAAATAGTTTGATTCGAAAGGATCTCTGTTTCGAAGCGATCCGTCTCGGGAGACTACTCTGTGAGTTGCTGCCGAAAGATGCTGAAAACCTGGGACTGTCAGCACTGATGCTTTTGCAGGATTCACGACGCGATGCCCGCATCGATAATTCGGGTGAGTTAGTCACTCTTGAGGAACAGGATCGCTCGCTTTGGGATCGCAAGGAGATCGACGAAGGTCTTCAACTTGTCGAGCGTGCTTTGCGTTTTAGGCAGATTGGTCCTTACCAGTTGCAGGCAGCGATAGCCGCAGTTCACGCCGAAGCCCAAACCACATCTGAAACTGATTGGTCCCAGATTGTTGCGCTCTATGTGGAACTAATGCGGATCAATCCTTCCGCCGTAGTGGCTTTGAATCATGCAGCAGCGGTCGCGATGAGCGAAGGTGTGGAAGTTGGGTTGAATCTGATTGAAGCAGCCGGAGCGACAGGTAAGCTCGAGAATTACTACCTGTTTCACGCTTCGCGCGCTGACTTGCTCCGGCGGCTCGGTCGCAATACAGAAGCAATACTGGCTTACTCTCGCGCACTCGAGTTAACAGCAAATCAAATTGAGCAGAAGTATGTTCGCCGGCGGTTGCGTCAGTTAGCGTGAGGAACATTCACTGCGCGTCGTGAAAAATCACTCCAAGGGCATAACGCTGGCCTGAACGAATTTGACTCACGCCGTGCCTTAACATCACGCGATAAGCGCCCCTCTTCCCTTGCACAGGACGATTCTGCACGGCGAATACAACGGCGTCTCCCTGTCTGAGTGGCACAACCATCGGCTTCGATTGCATCCGCGGCCGCTGCTCCACCAAAACAAATTCTCCGCCAGTGAAGTCTCGGCGTTCGTGCGATAGCAACACAGTTAGCTGCAAAGGGAAAACGTGCTCGCCGTAGAGATCCTGATGGAGACAGTTGTAGTCTTCAGGACCATAACTCAACATCAGTGGTGTTGGCTTCGTCTGACCGGCACGATGGCAACGCTCGAGATAATCTTTATGAGCGGACGGATACTGGAAATCGATTCCTAACGTGTTATTCCACCGGTTAGCCGTTTCTGCCAGATACGGATAGGCGGCAGTTCGAAGTGCCGCAACGAGCCGTGGCAAAGGGTAGCGAAAATACTTGTACTCTCCGCTTCCAAAACCATGACGCTTCATAACGACGCGACTGCGAAACATATCATCCTGCGGGTACAAACTTGCCAGCGAATTACATTCATCTATCGACAACAGCCTCCCGAGGACGGAATGGCCTTGAGCGTCGAGTTCCTTCGAAGCAGCCGTCCAATCAACCATACTCAGCCGGTTGGCGAGATCGTCCGTGGAGTGTGCTTTTGCGGTTGAGTTCATAGATTTCTTTTGCCCCACTTAATTTAGCACCGCCTGAACAACCCGAACACTCCGATTCTTGCTGTCAAAGTGTGAATTGTCAGTTGTTGACTTTGAATCCCGAGTGTCTTAATATTCAACCATAAGGTTGAATATATGGTAACCCGTGAATCCCGCGTTAATTTGGATCAGACGCTGATGGCGTTGGCGGACCCGACGCGCCGAGCTATTTTGCAGCGCCTGAGTAAAGGCGAGGCTCGTGTCACCGAGCTGGCGCTCCCGTTCGAAATGTCCCTCAACGCCGTCTCAAAACACATACGAATACTTGAGCGAGCGGATCTGGTAAGGCGACGGTGCGCCGGAAGGGACCATTACCTCTCCTTTAACCGGAAGCAACTCGATGAAGTCGCAGACTGGATCGAAACCCAACGTGCAGTTTGGATCGCGAGACTCGACGCGCTCGAGGAACTGCTGAAAGCTGACGATCAGCCCGCTTCAAAATCCCCAAAAAAGAAACCGAGAAATACGAAGCAGAATCAGAAAGGATCATCTCGATGAAGCCAGAACCTAAACAGGACGAGTTAAATACGACGAACGAACCATACGGCATCTCGACTGAGGCCGGTTCCGTTCGCCTTGAACGGAGTTTGCCGGGTCCCATCGAACGCGTTTGGGAATACCTGACCGACTCGGAAAAGCGAGGCAAGTGGTTCGCTTCGGGACCAATGGAGCTGCGTGCTGGAGGAAAGATCGAATTCCACTTTAATAACTCACAGTTGACACCTCACCGCGAGTCTCCGCCCGAACGCTACAAAAAATATGAAGGCATCAAATCGAACGGAAAAGTAATCAAGTGTGAGCCTCCAAACTTATTGAGCTTTTCATGGGAAGAAATGTCCGGAGGAGAGTCGGAGGTTACTTTCGAACTTTCAGAAACCGGCAAAGAAGTTCTGATGGTGATTACTCATCGCAGGCTCCGCAACCGCGGAGAAATGGTCGGTGTTGCTGCCGGATGGCATGTGCACGTCGGAATTCTGATCGATAAACTGAACAGACGTGATCCGCGTCCGTTTTGGTCAACCCACGAGCGATTGGAAGCAGAGTACGACAAGCTGCTTCCTCGCTAGCGGAAAAAGAATTGCCACGGATTAACGCGGATGAAACGCGGAGCAGAAAGAGGCAAGAAGCCGTTCTAGTTCAACTTATCCGTGTTATCCGCGTTTATCTGTGGCCCCTTTCTGGTCCGCGTTTATCCGCGGGCTTATCTTTCGTCAGCCTTTGTACTCAGTTTCTTCTGGCTCGTCTGTTGGACTTTCGAATTCCAGAAGATAACCATCCGGATCCCTCAGCGATGTAACCCATAATCCATTACCAACAAATGGTCGCTGTGCCTCGATTCCGCGCGCTTTCACTTGCCGATAAATCTCTAGCGCGTCTTCACACATGAAACAGATCGACACTCCCTCCCCGAGCTTTCCCGCAGGAGCGAAAAGCTCGTGGCCGTCCTTATGGACATTCCGCATCTCTTGCAGCATCAGCGCTACGTCATCGAGCTCGAGCCAGCACCATTGAAGTTTGCCTTCATCGATCCACTTGTTGCGCATCTGAAAGCCCAGGCCTTCGACGTAATACCTCACTGACTCTTCAATGTCAGTTACTCGAAAGAAGGGAACAGCTTGTTTGACGTTGCGTTGAGGCTCGGGTTTTGGGTCCATTTGGGCGTGCATCCTCCGGAAACGTGATACACGCCGCAATTGGAACTTGCAAGGTGGAAGTTGTGAGCGGCGCTATTAAGTTTACGAGCGGTACTAGTTGGTTTGAGCTCTACCCTGACTCTTCAGGATGCTGCGCAGTTTCATCCTCGCCTTGTGCAATTGCGATTTCGAGGTCCCGACAGCCACGCCCAGAATCTTCGCGATCTCCTCGTGTTCGTGACCTTCTATGTCGTGCAGCACAAAAACAGTTCGATACCCGGGGGGCAGCTGCTTAAGAGCGTTGTCCAGAGCAATTCGATCTATCACCGGCATCGAATTGGGATTTTCAGTACCTTGAACAATTTGTTCCGGAGTGTCGCCTTCTTCCGTTGTGCGTTCAAGTTTCACGCTTCGCTTGCGGAAGTGCATCAACACTTGGTTGACGGTCAGTCGATGTAGCCAGGTGGTAAACGCGGATTCACCGCGAAAACTGCCGATCTTTCGAAACACCTGAATGAAGGCTTCCTGCGTAAGGTCTTCGGCCTCAGCCTCGTTTTGAGTCATTCGCAGGCATAAAGAATACACGCGTCGATTGTGACGGGTGTACAAGGTCTCGAACGCGGCCATGTCACCTTTCGCCGCCGCCATCGCTAAAGCACGGTCGGAAAGCGGGGCAGGTTCGGCACTCGGCTCGGTCGAGATTTTCGTTTGCCAAATTGGGAAGACGTCCGTATTAATCATGCCGATTAATTCAGCAAACTTGAGGCCACAAAGTCCACGTAAATACGTCAATCTTTTACGTTTCCGTCACTGTTCAACGGAATTTTTCAACAATATGGGGTCATGTCTTCTGAAAACGTGTACCGCTCCAAAACGCCATCTAAGTACAGCCTGGAACCCAAGGCATTTACATCGAAGTCGACAGCGGCCGTCTCGTAACGGAGAAAGGCCGCCTCGTGGCTTTTGCTAAAGTGAAATCGAAACTCAGCGACTAATTTTCGTCGTTCGGGAGGTCGACATGATCACTGGTACCACCAAGAGGTTTCTGTGCGTATTAGTCACGATAGTGGTTTCCGAACTTACTGGAAGCGCAGGTCAGGGAATTGGCCAGGCAGCAAAAGAAGATGTGACCTCGCCGGAGGCGATCGTCGCCGCCTTTCTCGCGTCTGGTTCGGGACCTGCGGGTCCTCGGGACTTCAATCGCATGAAAACTCTTTTTGCTCCGAATGCTCGGGTGATCACAATTCGGCGCTCAAAGACTGAGCCGGCAATTGCTGTCACACGCTCGATTGATCAGTATGCCGAGGAGGCCGGAAAGTATCTCGCGACTAATGCTAACTACGAAAGCGTCGTCAAGAGTTGGGTTGAGCGCTACGCTAATCTTGCGCAGGTGTTTTGCTCGTTTGAGGCACGTCACACGCCTGAGGGAGAAGTGTTTTATCGGGGAGTGGGCAGTTTTCAACTCCTTTGGGACGGAGGCCGGTGGTGGATCCTGACCGCTTACTGGCAAGGCGAACGTGAAGGTGAACCGTTGCCGGCAAAATACCGTCAGTGAGTGATCTATTAGAAGAGAGAGCGTTGGCGCGGCTTATCATCGAACACAGAGCGTCCGTCCAATGAGCTCGAGATCTCATGTTCGTGAGTGATGAGCGCTTCAAAGTTGGCCTCGGGTGCGCGTCGCTCCTCAATCGCGCGAACGAATCGATCCAACCGCCGGAATCCTTCGAGTTTCTCTTTGTCACCAACCTTCGCTGCTTCCAATGAGCTACGAAGAAAACTCAACGATTCGTCATATGTCTTGAGCGGAACTGGAAAAGGATGTCGATCCTTACCACCGTGCGCGAATGAAAACCGAGCCGGATCTGAGAAGCGAGTTGGTGTGCCGTGAACCACTTCAGCAACAAGAGCCAGGGACTGAAGCGTACGCGGACCAAGATTCTCCAGCAACAACAGTTCAGCAAAGCTGTGTAGATCGCGTTCGTAAGCTACCGCTAGTACCGCTCCGAGCCGTTTCAGGTTTACGTTTTCTTTGCGGACCGGATGATGACTGGGCATGCGCAGGTATCGAGCGACACCAAGCGCTTTCTCAGGCCCCTCGTGAACGACATCGAGCAGAGCCGTGCGTGTTGCTCCAGCTTTAGCATCAACCAAGTTCATGATTGTGCCTTGGTTTTCACCGACTATTCCGGTATGAGGTTGCGAGACGAAATCGCTAACAGCTGCCGAGTGCCAGTGATACCGCCGCGCCATTCCACTGCGATCATTCAACCCTTGTTGCACCACAGCCCATTCGCCATCGGAAGTCACAACGAAACTGTGCAGGTAAATTTGAAACCCATCGTCGATCGCATTGTTGTCGACTCGGGCAGTGAGCCGGCTAGTTCGAACCAATGCATCGCCATCGAATCCACGACGCTCTGCTATTGCGCGAAGCTCGTATGGGGTATTGCGAGAAAATCTTCCCCGGCCGCCGCAAATATACAGACCCAGTTCGTCTGCTCGTGGTGCGAGCCCGCGCTTTAGTGCACCCATGACGGACGTGGTGATGCCTGACGAATGCCAGTCCATTCCCATCACGGCGCCGAGCGATTGAAACCAAAACGGATCGCTGAGCCGTGAAAGAAAAGCCGAACGGCCGTAGTCGTGAACAATGGTCTCAGTGATGGCTGTGCCGAGTTTGGTCATGCGCTCGGCTAGCCAATGTGGGACACGTCCACCGTGGAGTGGAAGATCTGCAACTCCAGATCGCTTCATGAATGTGATTGTAGCTGAGGGTAGGTCGGCGTTGCGACTCGGATGCCTGCGGCTTGCCCGCAGGAGCTTCACGTTTGCAGCTACATCGCGGCAGTTCGGAATTCGAAAGATGCCTGCGGCTTGCACGCAGGAGCCTCACGTTTGCAGCTACACCGCGGCAGTTCGGAATTCGAAAGATGCTTTCGGCTTGCCCGCAGGAGCTTCACGTTTGCAGCTACACCACGGCAGTTCGGAATTCGAAAGATGCCTGCGGCTTGCCCGCAGGAGCCTCACGTTTGCAGCTACATCCGGCCGCAGCAGCGAACGTGAAGCTCTCGCCGACAAGCCGCAGACATCGTCGAATCGCGACGCCGCGGTTCAGCAGCGAACGTGAAGCTCCCGCGGACAAGCCGCAGGCATGTGCGCCTGAAAGCGCGAGTAGTCAGAGAGGTGAGAGTCCTCTCCAGGTAAACGCTCTCCGGCCTGTAACCAAATGCAACTGCGACGCAGCGATGCGTGGTGGGGAGCAGCAGGAGGTGAACAACCAGTCCGTAGG
>JBKPAC010000206.1:0-15495 GCA_046726175.1 Acidobacteriota bacterium | reverse complement strand
CCTTCTATCTCACCGACCCTTACCGCACCATTCACCCCTCGCGTTGCAAGAGAAATCTGTCGCGGCAGCTTCAGAGTCACGTTCTCAGATGGACTGGAGCCAAACAGTCCGGAAAAGAAACCCACATCACCCTTCTCACCGTGAATCCTAAGACTAGTAGAACTACTGTCGACAACGACTTTGCGGCGCGCCAGTGCCTCGGCGCTGTTAGCTTTACGCTCGATGTAAATCTCTGCGGTAGCACTGTTAGATGTTTCTATTCTAACCGCTCCGTTGATCCCGGAAACTTCGACAGCGGCACCCGGAGACAGTTCAACGGTTTTGCGGATCTCCTCGCGCAGGTCGTTTTGGTTTTTCTGAACAGTTGCCGGCAGTCCGGCGCTCTCGACTGATTTGGAATGGGATCGGACGATGCCGGCGATTCCGGCTACAACCACCAGCAGCACCAGGATAATTACTCGCTTCATGAGTTGGGCTCCAGAATGGGGAATAAAGAACGCAATCCTGACAACTTAACGTAAAACCAGTGGTTTGGGTTTCGGTTTTCTCGTCTAAAGGAAGGAAAAAGCGGGCTGGACTTGGAGCTCCAGCCCGCTTTTAACTGTCACCTCGCAAAACTAGAACTGGTAGCGCAATGCAAATTGCATTACTCGGCCAGCCTTGTTTTCGCTTAGCGGCGTTTGCGTTGCAGTCATTCTTCCAAACTCTGTCGGGGCGGTACTGCCGAAAAGGAATGGATCAGTTGACAAGCCGGTTCCTGAGACCGGGCCCGTGAGTCGCTGTGTGTTGGTAACGTTATAGACTTCCCAACGGAACGTCAGAGTATGACCTTCTCCCCAGGGCATCTTGAACGTCTTGTACAACCCGGCATCAAGCGCGAAGTATCCCGGGTACCGGAGTACGTTCCGGTCACCACCCTCACCTGGTCGCGGGTCTCGGAAGCTCACGAATGCAGCTTGAGGATCCGCAAAGATGTTCGGTTCACCATCGACATCACCCGGGTGGGTCTCAAGAGGCCGAACGCGAACCATTCCGGATGAAATCTGCCAGTTAGTCGCCCATCGTTGGAAAGCGAATGGACGACTCGTACCGGTTACCGGCAAGCCTGAGTTCCATCGGAAGATTCCGGTCAATTGCCATCCGCCCAGGAAGCCATTCGTAACGCTGCCAGCATCGCTAAAGAACTTCTTCCCGCGACCAAATGGCAGACCTACGAGCCAGTTGGCGTTGATGATATGCCGAATGTCGAAATCAGAATCCGCATAGTTCAGTTCTGGATTCAGCGGGTTGAAGATTAGCGACGCCACATTGAAGTTAGTCGCATTCTGCAAGCCTGAAGCATCGTCGAGCGAATGCGAGTAGGTGTAGTTGAAGTCAAAGGTCACGTCTTTCGTGAGACGCTGCCTGATACTAAGCTGGGCCGCATTGTAATTCGAGATGGCGAAAGTGGACCACGTATTCAACGCGGCATATTGGGGGTTGACGAATGTGTTGTTGAAGATCGAAGCGGGCCGATCATCCCAACGAGCATTCGATTGCAAGAACGTGTAATCCGTCACGTTCAAACCACCAACACTCGGCACCGCAATTCGCATGTAAGCTCTTTGCGTTGCCGTTAACACAGTCGGCACACCGAGCACGCTAAATGTTCCGGCAATGCCCGGAAGGATGTTCTCGAAGAACGGCAGCGGTTGTACCGAAGTAATCGGAACTCGAGCGTAACGAAGGTCGATTAAGGAGTTGATCGCCTCATACCAAGTCTGTCCCGATTGCGGATCACGAAGGTTGTTGAAGTGCATGATATCGCGCTGCCCAAGCAGATCCTTAGCGAAACGGCCGACATAACTCACTTCAACAGACAGCCCGCGACCAAGTTCACGGCCATAGGAGAAATTCACGCTGTAATTCCTTGGCGTGGTAATGGTGTCGTCGAGCGAAGTTTCTATTCGTTCGGCGCCATTAGGCAGTTGGCTGAGCGGAAAAGTAATACTCGGGCTGAAGTTGCCCGCAATGCCGGGTAGAGTCCGTACGTCCATGGGACCACCGGTAAACAATGGGGCCAACCTGGTGCTGACGTTGTACGTGTTGACGGGAATTGTTAACGCGGACGCAAAACCAAGCTGATTGTTCAGGTCGAAGTTAACCGCCAGCTGGCTGCCGATGCGATCGTAGACGGTTCGAAAACCACCACGTATCACACTCTTTCCTTCTCTTCCGATTAGCCGCCCAAGCAGGTTGTCACCCAAGTCCGGCGACCAGGCAAAAGCGATGGTCGGCGCGAAGTTGTTCCAGTCCTGGTTGTAAAAACCGGGTCTTCCATTTGCCTTGCCCGACTTATCGAGAGAGATCGGATCATTGAACGGTACACCTCGATCTGCCCCTCGTCGACGCTGTTCGAAATATCCACCCAAACTTGTTGTTGGCTGTGTCTGGAAACCATTAACTTCGTATACGGGAGTTCCGGTGGTCCAACGCACGCCGTAAGTTAACGTGAAGTTTGGTCGCAGCCGCCACGAATCCTGCCAGTAGGCCTCATATTCCTGCGTTGCGAAGGTACGCGTCGTTCCCGTGCCTGCAGATAGCAACTGACCGTTCTGGTCGTAGTTGAAGTTCGCGGTATATTGCGAAAAACGTCCGATGAATGCCGCGAGCGCGTTGCGAAGCGGAGTTAGTGAACTTGAGGCCACGTCGGGAAAGATTGGCGGGCCCGATGCGTCCGCGCCTGCGGAGGTAAGCACTGCCGCCGACGCGTTGTAACCCGAAGGATTGGTCGTCAACGTATCGAACGCGTTAGCAAAAGATCCGCGCGAGTTCCGAATTAATCTGACATTGCCGCCAAACTGAAATGTGTGGTTCCCTCGAATGTAAGTGATGTCGTCGACAAAATTGTGGACCGGTGTAACTCGAGTCAGCAACGTTGTCGGAGCCGGTGAGATGGCAGTAGGAGCAGGGTTGAAGATAAAGCGGAACTGCACCTGATTTGCCGTGATGTCACCCAACCGCGTGAAAGCAGCACGTGTAAGTCCGTAAGTAAATCTATTCACGAGACTGTTTGAAAGAGTCCATGAATGACCTACGGCGAATCCTTTCGGGTGATACCAGATCGACGGTGCAATGGTGTCTGGCAGTGCCGGTGTTTGCCCCGTCAAGTCGTCCTGGTAATTACCACGGACGTACAACGATTGCCGGTCCGTTAGATTGAAATCAAACTTCGCAGTGTACGTATCGTAGGTTGTCGGTGTCGGAGCATTGAAGCGAAATCCTCCGGTGTTGATTCCGTCTCCGACAGTCGTGTCGTTCGCGACATAGCGTCTTGCTTTGTCTGCAAGAAAATCGACGGCCGCAGGATTTACACCCGGACTCACTCCATTGGCGGCAATGTAAAAAGCGTTAATCTGAGCTGCGGTCAAGCAACGAAAGCCTGAAGGCGTACCGGCCGGACAGGTTGGGTCGCTAGCCCCGCTGGCAGTCCGATACCGAATGATGCCTTGCGCGACATGGGGCAAAGGCACAACTTGCAAGCCTCCTGAAGAGGTAGCTTCACGAAAGCCCTCGTACGTGCCAAAGAAGAAAGCGCGATCCTTGATTATTGGACCACCAATCGAGCCGCCGAAAATATTCCTTAGAAGTGGTGGTCTGGGAATGCCCGCCTTGTTGTTGAAAAAGTCGTTTGCCGTGGTGACTGTGTTTCGATGGAATTCGAAAAGCGATCCATGAAAATCGTTACTGCCCGACTTAGTGATGAGCGAGACTTGTGCTCCGGAAGATCGGCCAGTATCGGCATTCGGATTCGTCGTAACCACGCGAAATTCCTGCACGGAGTCGGGAGTGACGCGCAGCACGCTGGCAAACGCCTGGTTTGTGACGACGTCGAGACCGTTCTGTTGCTCGTTTACGTCAACGCCGTCGAGCGTAATGTTTGATTGGTCGGCACGCCCGCCATTCACATAACCATTCCGCGTGACTCCTGGCTGGAGGGATAGCAAGCCGACAACGTTGCGAGCATTAAGCGGAAGTTGTTCGATACGCTTCGTCTCAAACGCATTTCCGATCGTTGCGTCGGTAGTGTTTAGCGGCGCCTCTATTCCCGACACGACACTGATGGTTTCACTTAGCGCCCCGATTTCAAGATGAAGGTCCAGATCGGTTGCGGTGTCGATGCGTGCTTCGACGGCGGCGACCACCAGTTTCTTGAATCCGCTTGCTTCTACCTCAAGCTTGTAAGTTCCTGGAGGAATAGCCGCAAAGATGTGGCCACCCTCCTGATTCGTAGTCTGAGTTCTCGTAAAGTTCTTTTCTTCATTCGAGAGATTCACGGTAGCACCTGATATCACGTTACCCTGTGGATCTCTTACGGTCCCTTGAACTGAGGAACGCCCGCCTTGCGCAAAGACACTGCCGGCAAGAAGAAACGAAACCAGCAACGTAGCTAGAAACGTTCCAACCAGCCTTGTTAACGGAGCAACATTTCTCATAGAACCTCCTGGGATTGTGGCTAGGTCAAATGTTGTCGCGCCGGCGAGTGGACACACGTCGATTGACCGTTCAACGCCGGCAGAAATGATCAAATGCTGGTTGTGAGTGCTTTTTCGATCGCCCGCAGCAAACGATCGAGTTGTATTTCGTTGCGAAGTTGGAATGCAGTTACCGTTCCAACGTCGAGGCGACCATTAAAGTGCGAGACTTGTGCGAGAATTTAGAGTTGTCGAATGCGGTGAAATCCGGCAATCCGAATAAGCCGTCCAAAAAAGTCAAATCGTTGAAATTTTTGAATTTCGAAAATTCGGAATCGCTTACAAACTATTGGATCGCTTGAGGTTAGCAGGTTGGTCCACAGTTCCGCGACGCAAGGCACGGCCGGGGAACTTTCCCGTCACTGCACCGTTGGCCCAAACCTCGACGCCGTTAACGAAAACGCGTTTGATTCCTTCTGAGATCAGTTGAGGTTGTTGGAACGTTGCCCGATCGATCACTGTTGAGGCATCGAACAGCACGAGGTCAGCTTTCAGTCCAGCCCGGACGAGGCCGCGATCATGAAGCTTCAATCGAGCAGCCGGTAACGCGGTCATCTTTCGGATTGCATAATTGAGTGTAAGCCAGTGCAGCTCTCGAACGAACTGACCTAAGACTTTCGGATAAGTGCCTGCGCCTCTGGGATGGCGCACACCAATCCCACCATCGCTACTGACCATCACCCATGGCTGCTGATAGAACACGCGAATGTCCGGCTCCTTCATTGAACGACAGACAATCCCGGCGCCACCGTCTCGCACGATCTTCATGTAAAGATCCACCGGCGAAACAGATTCGCGGCGAGAAATCTCTTCGAGTGTTTGGAACTCGTAGTCTGGATGAGCTCTGCAACTAACGATCGTAATGTTACCCGGTCCACCAACGTCCGCGATTCCTTTCGCAACGTCGGTTGGATTGTCGTGATTTCCACTCGGGATTAGAACCCTGATGGTGGAACTCCAGGCGTCGTAAGGATAACAATCAGCCGTGACGTCCTGTCCCCGACTTCTTGCTCGTCTAATAAGTTCGACGGCGGCATTAGCGCGTCCCCAGACAGCGACGGAGCCTAGCTTGATATGAGAAATCTGAACCGGCAGGTGGGCTTCACGGCCAATGCGAATCGCTTCCCTGAGCGCCTCGAATGTCTTGTCGGCTTCGTCGCGGATGTGACTGATATAGATTCCCCGATACCGCGCAGCAACGCTTGCCAGGGAAATAACCTCCTCGGTCGTGGCCGGCTTCCCGACTTCGTATTCAAGACCGGTCGACAGGCCGAAGGCTCCGTCGCGCATGGCCTGATCGACCATCTCACCCATCTTCTCAATTTCAGCGGCGGTCGCATGTCGATTCGTGTTCTCACCCATGACGTTTGAACGCAAAGTGGCATGTCCCACAAATGTCAGTACGTTGAGCGCGACGGGACTACGCTCGAGTTTGTTGAGGTAGGTTGAGATGGGGAACTCTGATCCACCATCCTGGCCGACAGCGATGGTCGTTATCCCTTGCGAGACCTGACTAGCAGCTGATGGATCATTGTCCAAACCTCGGTCCGAATGATTGTGAATGTCGATAAACCCGGGACTCAAAGCCAACCCTCGACCATCGACGACTTCTGCATTCAGTGGCACCTTCACACGCGTGCCGGCCGCGGCGATCGAATCGCCGCGTATTAGTACCGTAGCGTTCTGCAGCGAGCGACCACCCGATCCGTCGAAGAGGGTTGCGCCAACAATAGCGATCGTTTTGGCTGAGTCTTTGCGGGATTGTTGTTCTAGAGGTGCAGTAGAAGAAAATAACGGGTGAAAAAGTAGACTAGAGATTATTACTAAAGCGGCAACACAAAGAGTTCTCGGTATCGTCATCTGTCAATTGAATTGGTTTGGTGCATCGGCTTCTAATCGTCTTTCGGTGTGCTAACACGTCAACTACGGTTTCTTTTCCGGAGTTTTATTGGCGGTGATGTACTGTTCAAGACTCTTGCGCTCTGGATAATCAGGTTGCTTCTTAAGGAAATCCTCGTACTCCTTCGCAGCTTTATCCTTCATGCCGACCGCATTGTACAACGCAGCAAGACGAAGATGTGCCTCGGCCATGCCAACGGGATCAAGTTTCAGCGCTTCGTAAAGATAGTTGACAGCCTTTGAACCCTTCTTAAGTTGGAGATACGACTCACCAAGGAAATAGTTTGCTTGAGCAGACTCGGGCTGAAGCTTCACTGCCTGTGTTAATGCTTCGACCGCTCCGTCAAAGTTTTTCTGAGAGAGCCGTAAACGGCCGAGACTAATCAGAACCAGAGGATAATCGGGATGAACCTTCAAAGCTTCGGTGTATGCTTTTTCAGCTTCGCTATAGTTCTTTTGAATAAAATAAACTCTGCCCAAAGCCTCCCAGGCCTGAAAATCCTTCGGATCGTTTTCTACGATTTGCCGCAGCAATGGAACTGCCTGATCGTAGTTTTTCTTCTCTGCCGCTTCTACAGCTTTATTAAATGCCCCTACATTCTTGCCGGTACGTTTGTATGTGTCTGCGACAGAAACTACTTCCTTGTTCGCTCGAACCGCTCCGTGCAAGGAAAGCTGTATGTCCTGACGATACTCGCGCTTGAATGGCGAGGAGAAATCTATGTTGAACCGCGCCACCTCGCTGTTTTCAAATTCGACCACAATCTGAAATCTTCCGGCCGTGATGTTGTAGAAGCGATATCGTCCGTTGCTGGGAACAGTTTGGCGCGAAACTAGTTGGCCCGTTTCCGTATAAAGCAGTATATCGAGCGCCATCGCCTTCACTTCAGTGTCACCACCCTCATCAACCTTGACGTCTCCAAAGATGGTGTTTTGACCGCCAGTTCTTACCTCTCCCCTTTGACATGGCACTTCGCTCGCGCTCCCCACAGAAACAATGAGAAGAATAGCGATTATGATGTGTTTCATAATGTCTATCACCTCAGAGACAAGTAAAAACCTGGGTTGGTCCTGCTGAATGACTCATGGAACATTACGCTTTTTATAAGCCGCAATGTATTCCTTGATTCTTTTCTTATCCGGGCAGTCCGGTCTCTTCTGCAAGTAAGCCTCATACTCAGCTGCCGCCCTGTCCTTTAGATCCCTGGCATTGTACAAAGCTGCCAGGCGCAAATGAGCATCGGCCATTCCCAACGGATCGAGCCTAATGGCCTCATTCAAGAACGGAACGGCTTTCGATCCCAATTTGAGTTGAAGATATGCTTCACCGAGAAAGTAATTCGCCTGAGCCGATGTTGGGGCAGCCTTAACAGCATCGGTGAGAACCTGGACTGCACCGTCGAATTTATTCTCCGCAATTCTCAGTCGACCCAGACTTATCAATGCCACCGCATAATCTGGTTTTAGATTTAAGGCCTCGAGATACGACGCTTCGGACTCAGCAAAGTTTTTTACGATGAAATAAACTGTCCCTAACTCTGTCCAGGCCGGAAAGTCTTTCGGATCATTAGCTAAGATTTCCCGCAGTAGAGCGAGCGCCTTTTCGTAATTTTTCTTGTCACTTGCATCGAGTGCTCTGCTGAACTGTGCTGCTTGACTCTTCGACCGATTGTAGATATCCGCCGCCGAGATCACCTGTGCCCTGGTTTTGTGATACGTGCCCCGCCATTGCAGCTCGATGTCCCTGCGATAATCTGTTTTGAAGGGCGACGACAAAGTGGCCGAGACGCGCGCAATTTCAACGCTTTCAAGTTCAACAACAATCTGATACCGCCCGGGGCGAAGATTCAGAAAACGATACCTGCCGTTGCTGGGAACCGTCTCCCGAAATAGAAGATTGCCGCCCTCGGAATAGAGCAACACCTGAAAGGACATTGGCTTGACACCGCTTGTCGCGCTTTCGTCGACTTTGATATCCCCAAAGAGTGTCAGCCCTCCTCCGCCTTGGGCTGCCGCAAAGGCAGCGAACCAAAGCAGAATTATTACAGCTATGTATCTCTGCCGGATCACGGATCTTGAAGGGAATTTGCTTACGTCAGTGCAGCATGGATCGTAGCCCGCGCTGGCGACTCCATGCAAGAACCGGTAGCGGCCTAATTGTAGGGCGTCCCTTCCGAGGGCGCCCCATCATGACTTGTGGGCGGTAAATGGGGGCGCCCACGGAGGTACGCCCCTACAAATTAGTCCACACCTAACAACGGGCTGAGGCCGGAAAGGCCTCAGCCCGTAAGGTATTAAGGTCCACGGTTAGAGCTTAGAATTCGAACCTGAATCCAAATTGCATGACTCGAGGCGAACCTTGGATCGGAGCAATAAAGTTTGACCATTGTGATGGTGGCGCTGCTGTCTCAGGGTTCACCGTTGCGCCGAATCCACCACGGCTTGTATCGATCTGTCCCAACCGTTGAGTGTTCGTGATATTGAACGCCTCAACGCGGATTTGTAGCTTCTGTCTCTCACTCCACGGCATGGAAAAACTCTTGCCTAAACCCAAGTCGAGACTGACATACCCCGGTACGCGAAAGACATTGCGGTCGCCCGTTTCGCCCGGTTTTGCATTGCGGAAGCTTTGGTATGCCGCCTTAGGATCACAGCCAAAAAGCTTGGGCGCATCCACGCCACCGCGTGTCGGGCATGTCTCAATTGGCCTGATTCGAACGACGTTACTTTGCACGTTCCAGTTTGTCGCCCACCGTGCATCGTCATAAACACCACTGGCTCCGTAGAATCCAACCGGAAGACCAGAGTTCCAGCGATAGATGCCTGATAACTGCCAGCCGCCCAGAATTCCATTTACAACACTGTTCGAATCGCTCAGGAACTTCCGTCCTCGACCAAACGGCAACTCCCAAACTCCGTTTATGTTTATGATGTGGCGCACATCAAAATCCGAATTGGCATAACTATTACTCTGAAGTATCGGATTGACGATGAACGCGCCTCCATATGCGCCGCTCGTAGACAGACCAGAAGCATCATCAAGGGAATGCGAGAGGGTGTAGTTGAAGTCCATGGTCAGAGCAGTTCCAAGGCGCTCGCGAACGGACACCGTCGCAGCATGGTAGTTCGATCTGGCAACGCTGCTGAAAGTAGATAGGGCTCCATACTGCGGTTGGAAGAACAAATTGTGAGACGTAGATTCGCCGAAGTTTACCGCCGTATCGATTACGTCCTGAGTATCCGTCCAGTCATTGTCGTATACGTCGTGAGCCACCGCATAGACCGCCTGAGTCTGATTGAGAGACTCGCTAATTACCTGATCCCCGACCGGGCACGGGTCGTCACAACCGAAATAAAAAACGTTCATCAGGTGTGCGACATTGGCCGGCAACAAGTTCTGGAAGTAAGGGATCGCTTGTACGGCTGAGATAGGCGTGCCGGCCCGCCTGAGGTCCTCTAACATTCCGGCGGCTGTATACCAATCCATCCTAGAATTGGGTTCTACCAGGTTGTTCAACGCCATCACATCACGCGAGGCAATCAGATTTCGAGCGGCGCGGCCAATATAGGACGCCTGTACGACGAGACCGTGTTTCATCTCTCGCTCGAACGTGAGATTCCAGCTGTAGTTAATAGGTGCAACCAGGTTCTCATCCAGGGATGATTGGATTGGCCGCGCGAAGCTAAAGCGTGCCGTTTGCGGGAATGTAAGACCGCCCGGAACCGTGATGTTTTGCAAAGAACGTATGTCCTGCGTGTATCCCGTAAACAACGGGGGTAGTGGTCGACCAACACCTGTAATACTATACGTATTAGCATTGATGTTGCTGCTGGATGAAAAACCCAAAGCGTTGTTTAGGTCAAAGCTTACGGCAAGCTGTTGTCCGTAGTAGTCATTCGTTATACCGAAACCTCCCCGTATGACCGCCTGGCCGTTGCTGCCAAAGAGCTTCGACATAAACCCTGACCCTTCCTTAAAGTTTGGCGACCAGGCAAAAGAAAAGCGCGGCTGGAAGTTGTTCTTATCCCACTTGTACAGAGGTGTGGCGCCGTTGGCCTTGCCGGAACGGATGATAGAAATTGGTTCGTTGTACGGCACGCCCCGGGCGGCGCCTGCCAAACGCAATTGGAAGAAATCTGAAAGAGGAATGTTCGTCTTCGTTTCAAACCCATTCGCCTCGTAGATTGGGTGGCTAATGCTATAACGCAATCCATAAGTCAACGTCAGATTTGGTCGAACCTTCCAGACGTCCTGCCAGTAGCCATCGTACTCCTGTGTACGGAAATCTCTATTTGCTGACGACCCTGCCGGCAGCAGAGTCCCGTCATTGTTAAATGTGAAGAGCGCGGAATATTGACTAAGCCTTCCCACCAATGCGGTCGTTGCATTCTGTACAGCCGTAGCGAATCCCGGACCAATCGGTGAGAATGCATTTACCGCATTCGAGATGGGTGTGCCCCCACCCAGGTAAAACGAGGGGTTAGTTATGCCGTTGTCGAAGGCATTGGCAAAGCTTACGCGCTTGTTGCTAATGAGTCGGATGTTCGCGCCAAACGTCATCGTGTGCGTACCGCTAACCCAGGAGAAGTCATCCGTAATGTTTTGTACGGGGGTCCTGCGGTTCAAAGTACGGGTCACAGGATTATTAAGGAACGGCGAGAAAACAAATCGGAAAGTGACCTGATTTGCCGACAAATCGCCCTGCTGACTAAACGCCTCACGAGTGAGACCGTAACGGAAGTTATTTACGAAGCTATTACTAATCGTCCATGTATGGCCGGCGACAATGCCCCACGGATGTTCCCACAGATCGGGCGTGGGTGTATCCGGAAACTGGGGAATGCCTCCCGTAAGGTCGTAGATTATGTTGGCACGGAAAAATACCAACTGCTTATCGTTAATGTTGTAATCAAATCGACCTGCGTGCGAATTGAGTTTAACCGGCGTTGGCGCGTTGAAACGGAATCCTGCCGTGTTTAGCAAGCGGCTTGGCGTGCTGTCGCCGGTAGTAAAATCATTCGCCGGATATTTGGCAGCTGCCTGAGCCAAGGCTGCGACCGCGATAGGATTGATGCCTGCAGCGGGAAAAATCGAAGTAAGCTGAGCTGTATTTAGAGTCGTAATGCCACCGGACGGGTTGACGTAACGCAATTCTCCGCGACCGAGGCTGGGCAAGGGAACGGTTCGCGTTACAGGCGTCTGGCTCACGTCGCGCCGGCCTTCGTAGCTATAGAAGAAGAATACCTTGTTCTTTATAATCGGTCCGCCGATGGCCCCGCCATAGGTGTTTCGGATCAACGCGGGCTTCGTTAAACCAGATCGGTTGTTAAAAAAGTCGTTAGCGGTGGTCGCTGTATTCCGATTGGCCCAAAAGAGAGCACCATGCCAATCATTGCTTCCGCTCTTCGTAACCAGTGAGATCTGTGCGCCCGATGAACGACCTTGATTTGCATTGGCATTGGTCGTCGTTACGCGAAACTCCTCAATGGCCTCTGCATTTAAACGAATGACTGGGTGGCTTTGAGCCGCAGTGAGTTGCGCACCTCCACTAGGTACCTGTGTCGGACCTGTGGTTCCAACAATAGCATTCGTCTGAGCGTCATTTATGTCCACGCCATCCAGTGTGATGTTGGACTGGTCTGCGCGTGAACCAGCAACGTAGCCTTCTCTCGTAACTGCGGGCTGCAGCGTCACCAGTGCTAACGGACTGCGGGCTTCCAAAGGTAGCTGCGCGATCTGCTTGGCAACGAAATTGTTACCCAGGGTCGCGTCCTGCTTGTTAATTAAGACCTCCCCGGTGCCGGATGAGACCGTCACTGTTTCCGCCACCGCTCCAACTTCGAGCTGCACCTTGACATCAGTTGCTTTAGCTACAAGGGCGGATACTCCCGTGAGCACAGCTTTCTTAAAACCGGTGGCCTGCACTTCGACCGTATAATCGCCAGGCGGGATCAAAGTGAAAGCAAAGGTCCCTGCGTCAGATGTAGTTTGAGTTCGGGTGAAATTCTTTTCAGTATTTAGCAGATTGACCGTGGCACCCGCCACAAGATTGCCTTGTGGATCTGTAACCGTGCCGTGCACGGATGACGTAGCGCTCTGAGACAGAACACTACCGCAGCATACGAGCGAGAGTAGGGCACCGCATAGAATCTCTGCCAGGCGGCGTCCCCGAAAGCTTTGTCTTTTCATGGGTCCCTCCGAGAGAAATGTTTAAGCTTAACTGTGTCCCCGTTTCAGCTGCCAAACCACTTCGGATCGCGTGGAGATCACTATTGCTCAGTTGCGTCCGAGGCTTAGTGGTTGAGAAAGGTGAGGCCCCCTTGTTTCGGCCTGTCTAAACCGAACAAATTGAGGTTGAATGTGGCCGATTGGTCGAACAACATTCGAATGAACTGTTTCGACTTGCCTAGGATCGGTTTTATTGCTTGCAGTTACTATTCCGCCGTAAAAACGGGACTGTTGGTATTAAAAATCCGTACTTTTCTTCGGACCTGTGAAGCCGACCCGACTAATCGCCGCGCAGTATATCGCGAAATTCCAATGTCGGTACAAAATTTTGGATAGACAGAGACGCGACGACGACAAGCAAAAGAGCTACGGGCCTTTCGCGTGGACATGAGTTCAGCTAACTCGGCAGGTTTCCTCGCAACTGGGCGTTGAGCGCCGAAGGTTAGTTTTTCGTTGAGCTTTCAGCGGGCGAAACGTGAACCAACAGAGGGCAACAGGCAACCTCGTTGGTTGCATTCAATCAGCGCGAATTGGTCAATCCCTCCACAAGTATAGCTGACAAGCGGGACATCAAGAGGTAACCGGGATTGTCGACTGACCACATAACCTCGGGAATCTCATCGCAGGTAATCGCCATTGCGATTCTGCCATTCTTCGAATAAATAATTCCAACGGCGCTTCTCAAGTGATCCAAGGCGCCGTACTTGCTCGCCATCGGCAAGTCAGGCAACGAACGACCGATCGCATTCCTCCCCTGCTCGCGCTTCATCAACTCAATCATCTCTTTGGACACGGTGGGATTGATGATTTCTCCGCGCTCAAGTTTCTCCATGATCGTGACCATGTCTCGCATGGTTGAAAAACCGAGGCCGAAACGTTTGTTAGCCGGATCTTTCCCAGCCGTACTGTCGCCACCACTGCCGACCTTACGCAGAATCTTGACGTTCTTGATTCCCAACGACTCCATGCGGGCATTGACTGCATCGGTGGTGAGGACGTCCAACACAAGGTTCGTCGCGGTGTTGTCGCTCAGCAACATCATCAGGTTCACTGCATCGCGCAGAGTTAAGTGAAGACCGTCGGAAAGCTCACCCAGAATTCCTGAACCGGAAACCCGTTTTTCTTTGGTTGATACAAGGTCGTCACTCCATTTCACCTTGCCTTCGGTCACACGAGCGCAGGCTTCGATCATGACGGCGATTTTGATTGTGCTGGCGGTTTTTACACGTTCGTCGGCTGCGAGAGCATACGTTTCACCTGTATCGAGGTTCTTCGCGAAGATATAGACCTTGCCTTTGAAGTTGGCGATCTCGGATTTGATCTTTTGGTCTAATTCAGCAGCAGGCTGTTGCTCGTTCCTAAGTTGCACTTGAGCAGCTGGCGCACCCGGAAATGCACCAATAAGAAGAATGGTTAATAGTTGAGTGATTGTTCGTCTCATGATGTTTACTCAGGGTTCCGGGCACGATCCACGAAAATACACGAAACCGAGCGACATCAAATCACACGAAAACGATGAAGCTGTGGTTCGTGTGAATTCGTGTCGCTTGGTTTCGTGTATTTTCGTGGATCCAGCTTTGATCTTGATTACGATGCAAACCTGCAGACTTAATACACCTTACTGGATCAAAACTTCAACAACCCTTTCGCGATCAGCAGCTCTGCGTTCAGGATCGCGGCGCCGGCAGCGCCGCGAATCGTGTTGTGACTGAGGGCAACAAAGCGGTAGTCGAACACAGTGTCAGGTCTGAGGCGACCAATGGTAATACTCATTCCGTTTCCTGCATCACGATCAAATCGAGGTTGCGGACGATCTTTTTCGGTGCGAACAATAATTGGCGCCGCCGGCGCGGAGTAAAGACCCATCTCCTGTGGCAATGAACTAAAAGAGCCGAGCACGTGATGCACTGCTTCAAGCTCAGCTGATTCCTTCAGCTTCACGCTTACCGTCGCCATGTGCCCATCCGTAACATTCACGCGATTGCATTGAGCACTGACTGGGAACTGAGCCGGCTCGACCACTCCACCCTTTACCGATCCAAGAATTCTCTTCGTCTCGCTTTCGATTTTTTCTTCCTCACTCTGAATGAACGGCAACACGTTATCCAGAATATCGAGCGAAGCAACTCCCGGATAACCCGCGCCGGACAGTGCCTGCAATGTTGTAGCCATCACCGACTCAACACCGAACCTGGCGTGAAGAGGTGCCAGCGCAAGCGCCAACATGATTGTCGAGCAGTTCGGATTGGTAACAATGAAGCCGCCAGACTCGAATGTCTTACGCTGGCCCTCGAGAAGATTGAGATGCTCGTGATTCACCTCAGGAATTAACAAAGGCACGTCCTCGTCCATCCGAAACGCCGACGAGTTGCTAATCACAGGATATCCCGCTCGAGCGAACGTCCCTTCAACATCACGGGCCATCTCACCAGGCAAACTGGAAAACACAAGATCGCACTGCAGATTTGGCTCGCAAGGTTGTACCACCATGGATCTGATCGCGCGCGGCATTTCGCCGACCAGACGCCAGGTACACGCGTCGGCAAATTGCTTCCCTTGCGATCGATCTGAAGCCGCTAAGGCCGTGATCTCAAACTGCGGATGTCCTTCGAGCAGTTGAATGAACCGCTGGCCCACCATACCGGTCGCGCCCAGAATGCCCACACGAAGTTTAGCTGTCATAATGATGCCTCTAGCGTGAATCGTTACTCTGGTCAGTAGTTCTTAGTTCTTAGTTCTTAGTAGATGTTCGTGTTCGTTTCGTGTCTTTAGTTTCGTGTTTTTTTTTGGTTGTGGGTTGTTTTTTGTAGTTTTTTGTATGGGTGGACGCAAAAAAACCATAAAAAACTAAAG
>JBKPAC010000205.1:0-17185 GCA_046726175.1 Acidobacteriota bacterium | reverse complement strand
GGTCACAAAAGAACCTCTACCAAGACCCCGGCAACAAGGGTGAAGGACTGGGATTCGCGTCAGCTGGATCGAGCACGGATGATTGGAAGCAAATGAACCTCCCGCAGTTCTTCGAGACTGCAGGTGTGAATGTCGACGGCGCCGTCTGGTTTCGAAGGGATGTTGAAGTACCAGATTCCTGGATGCGAAAAGATCTCGAGCTGAACTTAACTGCCATCGACGACTTCGACGTAACGTACTTCAACGGAACTCGAATCGGCGGAATAGGTGAAGAGACGCCGAATAGTTACATGATTCCACGTCGCTATCGAGTGCCGGCGAATCTCGTTCGCAGCGGGCGAAATGTGATTGCAGTTCGAGTATTTGACAGCGCGGGTGAAGGTGGTTTCGGCGGTGACGGCAAGATGACGTTAGGACCGGCCGGGACTAAAGCTGATGTACTCTCTCTCGCCGGGCCATGGAAGTACAAAGTCGAATTGGGACTCGAACCAAAGAGACCAGACTGGGGATCTCGTCCCGAAGCTCCTGGTCCAAACAATCAGAGCAGTCCCAGTGTTCTTTACAACGCGATGATCGCCCCGCTTACGCCTTATGGGATCCGAGGCGCGATCTGGTATCAGGGCGAAGCTAACTCTGGCCGCGCTTATCAATATCGCACCCTGTTTCCCACGATGATTCGCAACTGGCGCAGGGATTGGGGCGAAGGCGACTTTCCGTTCTACTTTGTGCAGCTAGCTAACTGGCAACCGTTAAAACCGGAACCCGGCGAAAGCGAATGGGCTGAGTTGCGCGAGGCCCAGACATTAACCCTACGCGAACCACACACGGGAATGGCTGTGATCATTGATATAGGCGACACGAACGACATTCATCCGCGTAATAAGCTGGACGTTGGTCACCGGCTCGCGGTATGGGCGCTTGCAAACACATATGGAGAAAAAGTCGAAACGTCTGGTCCGCTCTACAAATCATTCGTAATTGAAGATGACAAGATTCGTGTGAAGTTCTCGCATATCGACGGCGGATTGAAGACACCGGATGGCGGCGAACTGAAAGGCTTTGCTATCGCCGGTGAGGATCGGAAATTCGTCTGGGCAAACGCGAGGCTAGAGGGAAACGACGTCGTGGTGTCGAGTAAAGATGTGACGAAGCCAGTGGCCGTTCGTTATGCATGGGCCGACAATCCGATTTGCAATCTCTATAACAAGGCCGGTCTGCCCGCGTCACCCTTTCGGACCGACAACTGGCCCGGTATAACAAACAACAGAAAGTGACCTGCGGCTTGTCCGCAGGAGTCTCACGCTCGCTGCTACACGATCGCGCTTTTGAGAATTGTCTAAGCCGCAGGCATCAATTCACTTTTCCAAGCCAGGGATAAGCAAACAAATATTTTCCCGAGCCTACTTCAACCACCACGACGTTACCGTCCTGCCGAGCACCCGTTAACGTTTTCCCGCTCTCCGTTACCTGAGCCAACTCAGCTCGTGGCAAGCGAACAGTGGCGCGAGTATTGGCCGGAACCTCAATCGTAAGAGTGAATACACCGTCGCTTATCTGCCAACTCGACGACACTCTGCCGTACATCGACTGGTGACTTGCGCGTGCGCGAGTCGCTCCGCCACCTGGTTGGGGGTGAAACAGGACGTGCTTGTATCCAGGCATCATGGGATCAACATCGAGACCCGCCATCACCTCGTACATCCAGTCGCCTACAGCGCCATATGCGTAGTGATTAAACGAGTTCATTCCGCGATCTTGAAACGAGCCATCCGGCTTCTGACCATCCCAGCGCTCCCAGATCGTCGTAGCTCCCTGCTTCACCGGATAGAGCCAGGACGGATACTGCTCGCGATTGAGCAAAAGGTACGCCTCATCCAAGTACCCGAATCGACTTAATACGTGACAAATATAGGGAGTGCCGAGAAAACCAGTGGTGAGATGTTTGCGCTCGCGCACATCACGCGCAAGCCTCGCCGCTGCAACGGATCTCAATTCCTCGGGCAAGAGATCAAATTCAAGCGCGAGCACGTACGCGGTTTGTGTATCTTCGCCCACACGACCTCGCTCAGTAACAAACTCTCTGCGAAATGCGCTCTTGATCTTTCCGGCGAGTTCGCCATAGCGAGTTGCGTCCGCCTCTTTCCCTAACACATGCGCCATGCGCTGCAGCAATTCGGTCGAGTGAGCGAAGAAGGCAGTCGCAATTAAATCCTTTCCAGTAGTTGCGCCCGGATAATCGGGACGAGTTGTAGCAAAGGCGAGCCAATCCCCAAAGTGATAGTCGCCGTCCCAGATGTAATCATCACCTGCTCTCTTCCGCATGTATTCAACCCACTTACTCATGCTGTCGTACTGCTCTTCGAGCACGCGCTTATCGCCGTATGTGAGATACATGGTCCACGGAATGATCACTGCGGCATCAGCCCAACCCGCAGCGCCGCCCGCCGGGTTACGTTTCGCTGACAACACGTCTGGAATCACGTAGGGCACACTTCCTGTTTCTAATTGGTCAGCTGCGATATCTTTTAACCACTTCGTGTAAAAGCCGGACACATCCATATTGAAGGCCGCAGTTCGCGAGAACACCTGGGCGTCGCCGGTCCAACCCAATCGCTCGTCGCGTTGCGGACAGTCGGTGGGCACATCAAGGAAATTCCCTTTCTGGCCCCAGATGATGTTCTGTTGAAGCTTATTAAGGAGTGGGTTGGAAGTTTCAAATTCTCCTGAGCGAGCCATGTCCGAGTGAATGACAATTCCGGTTAGACTTTCAGGAGTCAACTCTCCTGGGTAACCTTCGACCGCAACGTAGCGAAAACCTTGAAACGTAAAGTGCGGTTCGTAAGTCTCAACAGCGCCACCCTTGAGCGTGTACTGGATCGTCTGCTTTGCCCCACGCAAATTGTCTGTGTAGAAGTTTCCCTGTTTGTCGAGTACTTCCGCGTGATGCAACGTTACAGTAGTCCCTGCGGGCCCCTGGACTTTGAGCCTGACCCATCCAACCATGTTCTGGCCCATATCAGCGACAGTCTCGCCGGCCGGAGTTCGAATGATGGCAAAAGGTTTTAGCTCCTCGATCCTCTTAACAGCGGGTCCAGCTGGGGCTATCAGAATGTCTTTCGGGTAATTTGCTACTTTTACGGCAAGCCAATCTTTAACGTCGTAGTTTGGCGACGACCAGCCATTCTTTTCCAGCCGCGCGTCGTACGTTTCGCCGTGATAAATCTCTGACATCAAGATCGGACCGGTCGACGTCTTCCAATTCTGATCGGTTCCTACAATCTCCTGACGGCCGTCTTCATACCTGATCTGGATCTGCAGCAGCAGTGCCAATCGATCGCCGTAGTGATTTCGCTGACCGCTAAAACCGATGTTGCCTCGATACCAGCCATCGCCGAGGATTGCACCGGCGGCATTCTCACCTTTTGTCAGAAGCTTCGTGACATCGTATGTCTGATACTGAAGGCGTTTGTTGTAGCTGGTCCATCCAGGGGTAAATACCTGATCGCCTACACGCTGACCATTGACCTCGAGTTGGTATAGTCCGTGACTGGTGATGTACGCGCGCGCTTGTTGCACAGTACCGTTCACGCGAAATGTTCCGCGCAGCAATCGCGGCGGCTGCGAACGGCTCACATCCTCTTTGATATCGGGCTCGATCCAACTCGTCTTCCAGTCTGCAGGATTCAACATGCCCATCTCCCAATGCGCGGCCTCGCTCCATGCCGAACTTGTTCCCCGATCGTCCCAGACACGCACTCGCCAGAAATATCTTTGACCGGATTGCAAGGACGGACCTTCATAGACGCGGTGAACCGACTGGTCGGAGTTCACTTTCATCGAGTCCCACAACAACTTTCTGCCGGCAAGCAGGTCGCGCTCGTTTGTCGCTACCTGAATCTGATACGCCGACTGCGTCACACCCCTTCGATCGGATTGGAGTTGCCAGCTCAGTCTTGGCTTGCGGACATCGATGCCTAACGGATTCTGCTGGTACTCGGTGCGAAGCACGACGACCGCAAGCGTGTTTGATATTTGTTTTGCGGATGCAGCCGGTAACTGGCCTGAGATGAGCGCCAGTATTACCAGATAGCGTGCGAAGCCACGATACTTCTTATGATGTGAGCAGCTCAGAGTCATGATGGATCCTACTCAACGTTCGGAAATTTGCAGGTTAGGAAGGGTGGTTTACCCCCGCTAACTGTGAAATTGCTTCCCTGTTATGCAAGCTAGCGGGGGTAAACCGCCCTTCCTAACCTGCAAATTTCCAAGCTTGAATTGTACTGGCTATAGATTGAATCTTTGGCCGCGCGACTACTTCTTACCGGGCATTGATTACTACTGTGGCCGGCGACAGTCCAGCAGCGGTAGCCTTCAAGTTGATCTTGCCAGCCCTCCCTTTCGACTGAATGATCGCCAGGGCCAAACCGTGAAACGCTTTTCTCTGATTTGCTTTGAACGATTCCATGCTGATCTGGCTGCCGTTATCCACTCCGACAAATGCTCCTTCGCCGCTCAGTTCGAACTTCACGAGATCGTCGGCGTGGGGTACGACCGTCCCGTTACTGTCGACGACTTTCACGGTCACGAACGAAAGATCTTCACCGTCGGCCTTGATAACCTTGCGATCTGGAATCAGGACCAGCGCAGCCGGCCGGCCGGATGTCCGAATTTCTTTCGTTAATACAATCTTGCCGTCTTTTCGTGAGACAGCCTTAACTGTTCCCGGCACAAATGGCACGCGCCAGGACACGTGCAGGTCGTCACCCATCTTTCGTTTCGTGCCGAGCGACTTTCCATTCAGAAACAACTCAACCTCGTCGCTGTTAAAGTACGCCCAAATGTCGATCTCTTTGCCCGCGTCCCAATTCCAGTGCGGATAGATGTGCAACACGGGCTTATTGGTCCACTCGCTTTGATACATGTAATAAGTGTCTTTCGGAAAACCTGCGAGATCGATAATTCCAAAATAGGAACTGCGAGCCGGCCAATCGTACGGCGTAGGCTCGCCAAGGTAATCCCAGCCAGTCCAAATGAATTGACCTGCAAAGAAGTCGGTCTTCTTCACAATCTTCCAGGTCTCTTCCTGCGTCGAGCCCCAGGGCGCGCTGCAATTATCGTAGGACGAGCACGAAAAGTCTGCATTACCGCCCTTTAAGGGCACGTCCCATCGCTCGGGCCAGCGACGGATCTGATCCGAAGGCATGTCATAGCTGCCGCGAGTTGCGAGCGCAGAAACTGTTTCGGTACCGATAAATGTCCTTCCCGGGAACATCTGTGGGAGCTGCGGAATCCGCTGGTGAGCGTAATTGGTTCCGACCAAATCCAACGTCCCTGCGCTAATTAGAGTGTTCTTCTGATCGACGCTGTTGCAAGCGGAAGTAATCGGACGCGTCTTGTCGAGATTGCGAACGATCGCGGAAAGTTCCGCTGCGATAATTCCCGCTGCCGGATCGTTGGTCCACTGCTCAGCGATCTCGTTACCGATGCTCCATATAAAAACGCTCGGATGATTACGATCGCGCAGCACCATGTCTTCGAGATCGCGTTTGTGCCACTCATCCCAGTCAAGGCTGTAGTCAAACTTCGTCTTACCTTTCTTCCACATGTCAAAGGCTTCGTCCATAACGATGAAGCCCATCCTGTCGGCGAGGTCGAGTAATTCAGGCGCGGGCGGATTATGAGACGTGCGTAGAGCGTTGGCTCCCATTGCCTTGAGCATTTCCAATTGGCGCTCGAGTGCTCGCGTGTTGATAGCGGCTCCCAGCGCACCCAGATCGTGGTGATTACAGACTCCGTTGATCTTCACAGGCTTGCCATTGAGGAAGAACCCTTTCTCACGATCAAACGAGAAGTAGCGAATGCCGAAAGGTGTCTCGTAGCGGTCGATGATTCTTCCACGTGATTGCAGTTGGGTAATTGCTTTGTAGAGGTTTGGACTTTCAATTGACCACAACGCGGGATTCTTCACAGTCAGCTCGTGGTTGATTTCTGTGGGCGCACGACTACTTACCTGCACGTCTCGCGAAGTGGTGCGCGCGACCTCTTGACCAGCCGGCGACAACACGATCGTGGTGACATTCACGGTTGAGTTCAGGGGCACACTGCTCTGAAGGATCTCGCGCAACGAGATTTTGATTCTTACCTTCGCGAAAGCGGTGCTGATTTCGGGCGTCGTGACGTACGTACCCCAGTGATCGACAAGAACTTGATCGGTAGTTGTGAGCCAGACGTTGCGATAGATGCCGGAACCTGAGTACCACCGGGAGTTGGGCTGCTGTGAATTGTCGACCTTGACTGCGATTACATTCTTGGAAGGTTTTAGATACTGCGTGAGATTGTATTGAAACGAGCTGTAGCCATAAGGACGCTTGCCGAGATAATGACCATTGATCCACACCTCGCTGTTGCGATAGACACCATCAAACTCTATGAATAAGAACTTTCCTTTTGCTGAGGCCGGCAGATCAAAAGTCTTGCGGTACCAACCAATCCCACCCGGCAAGGCACCGCCACCGACCCCTGCGGGATTGTTCTTGTCGAATTGACCCTCAATGCTCCAATCGTGAGGCAGATTGAGTACGCGCCATTGGGAGTCATCGAGGCTGGCGCCTTGACCGTCGGGAACATCACCGAGATGAAAGCGCCATTCGGGGTTGAAAGAAACCGTACTTTGCGGACGTGAGTTAGCGTTCGAGACCAACGCGCAAGCAAACACCACGAGCAAAATCTTGATGATCTTCTTGTTCATGGAAGTTTCTCCGTCTATGGAATTACCGTTGGTGTTGTTTCGTGGCTTTGCGGGTTCGTGTTGTTTCGTGGATCTGGATTGTTTGAACTCGAGTACTGATCACCGAATTAAGAACGATCCACGAAAGAACACGAAAGCGAAGCAACTAAACAACACGAAAACGGCCTGGATTTGTTAGCGCACCTCAACGATCGTGCGCGACCTAACATCGAGGGAAGATGGACCAACCATGACCTGAATTCGATCAGGTTCGACCTTGAACGAGTGCGTTGTTTCGTCCCAGTACGCAAGCCGTTCTGCTGATAACGTCAGCGTCACAGTCTTTTTCTGCCTCGGCTCGAGCGAGACACGCGCAAAACCCGCCAGTTCCTTTAGCGGTCGCATCACTCTTGAATCAAGATGCTTCACATACATCTGCACAACTTCTTCACCGCGCCGAGCGCCTGTGTTCATCACGTCCACGCTAACGAAAATTGAATTCCTGCTCGAAACCGATTTGTTGCTCGTCTGAATATTGCTGTAAGTAAACGTCGTGTAGCTCAACCCATAGCCGAACGGATAAAGCGGCTCGCCTTTGAAGTACATGTACGTCCGACCGTGACGAATGTCATAGTCCAGCATCGGCGGCAGCTGATCGATTGAGCGGGGCCACGTCTGGACCAGCCTGCCCGCCGGGTTGTAGTCTCCGAACAAAACATCCGCGAGCGCAGTACCTTCTTCCTGGCTGTTATGCGTCAGGTGAAGAATGGCGGGGACGTTCTCCTGAGTCCAATTGATCGCGTAAGGAAAACTCGAGATCAGGACAACGATTGTTTTTGGATTCGCGGCGTAAACTTGCTTGATCAATTCCTCCTGATCGAGACTGATGGCCTCGCGATCGACCGCTTCTCTTCCCTCGCCGGGCGAAGAGACCTTGGCCCACACAGTGTCATATCCGCCATTCGGATGATTTCCAACGCAAACGACTGCTACGTCAGAATCACGAGCGATCTTCACCGCTTCAGCACCGTCATTGTTTGTCGCGTAACGCACCTTCGTATCCTTGCCGGCTCGTTTCCGGATCCCATCCAAAGGTGTCACACGGTAAGGCGGCGTGCCGCTGTACCAGTCGAGATAGACCTCGTTCGCTCGAGGTCCAATGACCGCGATAGATCGAAGCTTCCTACTGTCGAGCGGCAATAAACCTGATGAGTTCTTCAACAAGACGATCGACTTCTGCGTAACGAGGCGGGCGAGATCCTTGTGTTTCGCACTCAACCACGGCTCCTGCGATTCAGAACCGATTGTGGAGTACGGCACCCGTTCAGGAGGATCGAGCAGCCCGAGTCTGATCATCACTCTGAAGACACCCTTTAGAGACTGGTCGATATCGTTCTCGGTAAGCAGGTTGTGTTTCAATGCCCCGCGCGTTGGCTCAACGTAGTCATCGAGGAATTGTCCGATGCCGGCTTTGACTGATGCTGCGGCAGCGTGCTCGAAGTCCGGAGAATATTTGTGCGAGGTAACAAGATTCCGCATTGCTCCCGCATCAGTGCAGATAATTCCATCGTTCCCCCACTCATTGCGCGTAACGGTTTGCAGAACCGGATGGACAGTCATCGGCACCCCGTTCATCGCATTGTACGCAGCCATGTACGCGCGCGCTCCGCCTTCAACGATGCCCATACGAAACGGCAGTGAGTAGTACTCGCGGAAAAGGCGAGCATCAAAATCGGAAGATGTCTTATCGCGGTCGTTCTCGTTACTGTTTGCGAGAAAGTGTTTCAACAGAGCTGCCGAACGCCAGTACCGTGGATGATCACCTTGCAGGCCTTTAACGAACGCGACGACCATCATGCCGTTTAAGTAGGCGTCCTCTCCATAACATTCTTCTGTGCGTCCCCAGCGCGGGTCGCGACCCAGGTCTGCATTCGGCGCTCTGATTACTATTCCACCCTGTTTATACTTCGGGCTCTGAAAAATATAGCGAGCCTCAATACTCTCTACTTCAGCCACCTGCCGCAGTATGTTGGTGTCCCATGTTTCTCCTAATCCAATTCCTTGTGGGAAGGTCGTCGTAGGGACAGTCTTCGGTCGACCCCACTTTCCTGGACCACCTTGCGCCAGACCGTGAATGCCTTCACTGTGCCTCGAGCCTTTAATGCCAAGTCGAGGCACGCTCGGATCAGTGCTGAGGCAGGCAATCTTTTCTTCGAGTGTCATCAGCGAAAGAATGTTTGTGACTCGCTGTTCGATTGGCAGATCAGGATTCTGAAAGGGGTATTGGGTCTGAGCCGATGCATGTCCTGACGACCAGCTAGCTTCATGCGCAAGACAGACTAATGATAGAAGGAATAAGAACAGCACGACCGAAAGCTGCCTTGTTCTGCAACAACCATTCATTGGAGTGTCGTTCAGTTGACGAATACAGATCTTACTTCGTGTTGTTTCGTGGACTAGTGCGGTTTTCTCATCATTTCGGTCTTCTCCATTTGTTCGTGTCAGTTCGTGGATTGCTCCGAGTCGTAAATGTCCACGAATAAACACGAAGAATTTACACGGCTCAATGGACAAGTAACGCGCGCAATCCACGAAACTGCACGAACGTAACGCTGAGTAAATTGAAATGCTATTTAGCTGACGAGTACTGCTGCGCCTTCGCCTGCCCCTCGACAACCTTGATGTACTTATTGATCGGCAAGTCAGTGAGCCTATCGACTTGCCCGCTGGGCCATTTGATTTGAACGCTATCGATCTTCGTGGCCTGACCGGCGCCCAAAATCTCTCGCGGATCGTGAGAAGAAAGATAGCTTCCTCCGCCCGTCTTCAAACGACTGAACTTAACGCCCTTCGCTTCCCAGGTAATCATTGCGCCGACCGCAGCGGAGTTGCTCTTCGTGGCAACGAGCTGCAGACCCAACCAATTATTCCGATTGCCACCATCGTTCCTCAGAAGTATCGGAGCTTCGCCGTTGTTAATGATCAGCACGTCAAGATCGCCATCGTTGTCGTAGTCGCCTACTGACAGACCTCGCGCTGGAAAGTCTTTTGCGAATACGGGCCCGGAAGTCTGGCTTACGTTCTTAAACTTGCCGTTGACGTTTTCGAACATCAGTAGCGGTTCTTTGTACTTGACTCGCAAGGATTGGAACTCAACCATGTCATCCGGATGACCGTTCGCCAGAATCAGGTCGGGATCGCCGTCGTTGTCATAGTCAAAAAACTTCAATCCCCAACCGCTGAGCAAACGCGTGGCCTGTCCGATCTCTCCCGGCTTATCGATAAACGTCAGATCTTTTTGGTTTTGATAGAGGCTGAAAAGTTCCTGATCAATGTTGGCCACGAACAAGTCCTGCCAACCATCACCGTCATAATCGGTAGCGTCGACGCCCATACCTGAACGAGGCGCGCCGGAATCGCTGTAGGCAACGCCCGACAGCAATCCAGCTTCTTCAAACTTCCCTTTCCCTTTGTTAACAAAAAGAAAGTTTGCGAGCGTGTCGTTCGCGACAAAAAGATCAATCAGGCCGTCGTTGTTGATGTCCGTAGCAACCGCGCCGAAGGATTTGCCTGGAGAACCAGAGATTCCCGAGGCAGTGCTGGCGTCAGAAAACTTTCCACCACCGTCATTATGAAACAGGAAACTCGAACGCGGTTTGAAAACGCGCGGCACACAGTAGTAGCGCCGGCCGAGGCGGTTATCGCCGCAGAAAATGGTGCCTGTGCCACTGTACTGAACAAAGCTCGAAACGAAGAGATCAAGTCCGCCGTCGCCATCGTAGTCAAACCAGGTAGCGCATGTGGACCAGTTCGGAGCGGCAACTCCGGCTTTGTCGGTGACGTCGGTAAACGTGCCGTTGCCGTTGTTATGGAACAGGACGTTGCGGCCATAATTCGTCACATACAAATCCTGCCAGCCATCGCGATCGTAATCGCCGGCTGCCGCTCCCATTCCAAAGTGGCCCATCTGCCCGCAAGCTACACCAGCCTTCTCAGTAACGTCGGTGAAAGTGCCATCGCCGTTGTTGCGATATAGAGCATTCTTAACCGGCTTCTTCGGCGCATAAAAATCCGATGGTCCGCTATTAACGAGGTAGATATCCATCCAGCCGTCGTTGTCGAAATCAAAGAACAAGCCGCCGCCACCGCAAGTCTCCGGTAGATGCCGGGCTTCAGAGCGGCCGTTGTCGTGTACCCACGTTATTTTCGATTGCGAAGATGGCACTTCAGTGAAAACGACCGGGGCGGGCGCAGCCTGTGATGCTGCTGTCGAGCTCGCTTGCGACACGCGCGAAGGATGCCAGACATGAGCCAACGTCAAAACGATTGCAAGCAGGAGACCTATGAAAAAGTATTGCTTGGTCATGTCGTTCAGTTGGGGTACTTCTCGCCGG
The DNA here is from genome assembly GCA_046726175.1 of Acidobacteriota bacterium. Lineage (GTDB taxonomy): Bacteria > Acidobacteriota > Blastocatellia > Pyrinomonadales > Pyrinomonadaceae > PSRF01. The sequence goes on along the minus strand of JBKPAC010000205.1, from coordinate 6,064 downwards.
ATTTGACTACGCGGATGTAGTGGTCAGTGAATTTGAAATGGGCCTGTGGCGGATCAACCTTCGGCATATGACACGAAACGCAATCCTTCGTTGCTACCTTGCAGGCACTAGCTGATGCCGCTCCGTTTCTGCCCGGGCCGTCGCTTCCTCTTGCCGCCACATTATGGCATGCGAAACATTTGGCGTCGTAATACGCTGCGTCATGCTTCAGCGCCTCATGAGGATTGTGACAGCCGGTGCAACTGATGCGTCGATCATCCGAGTAACACTTACTGTAGAAGATACGGTAAGGCTGATATCGCACGTTGTTTTCCTTCAGGCTGCGCAGCTTCTCAAAGTCAGGACTGGGTAGATGACAAGCGGCACAGAACTCCTGTGATAACTGGTCACCACTAAGCCGGTTTGGATTGAATATCAAATTGGCCGAACCAGACTCTCCAGATTGAATTGCAGTGACGTGTGCTCCTCCGGGTCCATGACACGCTTCGCAGTGAACTCCTGGCATCAGCTTGTCGAAATTTATTTTGTCACCGCCTACGGCGCCGGTTGAATGACAACCGAAACAGTTTCTAACTTCCTCTTCGGACAACGGCCGGCCCAGCGCTTCTTTCAATGAAGCGGGAGTTTTGCTGGAGTGCCCTACGGTAAAATCCAGACCTGAGATAGCCTGATAGAAACTCAACATGCTTTCGTACAACCGGCCCTGATACTCAAACACATAGGTTTGACCTGACTTGCCCTGACCGAACGCGAACAGGATAGGAATTGTCAGACGCTCCTTGCCGTCAGTGACGGTGTACGTACTTTGTTTCGCTTGGCGGTTGATGGAATAGGAGTACGGTCCATTGCGAAATGTCAGAGCAGGATTCGCGGAGAGTACGCGCGAGTCGGCTACGGATTCCATGGCCATTCGCATCGCACTATGCGCGTATGGCGTAAATTGTTTCTTGTGACACTGGACACAAGCTTGTTCACCGAGAAATGGTGCAGTGGTTTTGCCTGTTCGGGGATTCCATCGCACAGCGGGAATTTGTTTGAGCTCACCTTGATAGGAAGCCCACACGACAGCCGTTGAAATGGAAAACCCGAAGGCAACGAAGGCTGTCAAAAGCAGAGTGTGTTTTCTTCTGGCACTCAAGGTTTGGCCTTCTGTTGGTTATCGTTGGAATTGTTTGCTGGATTGCTCTTCGCTTCGTACTCGGCCTGCAGCTGTTTGAACAACTCCTGCTCGCGCTTCGCGTCGGCCTGGCGCCCTGCCCTGGCGTAAGCGCGTGAGAGCGCAAAGTGCATTTCGGGACTGGAGGGTGCCAGACGCACGCCCTCTTCCAATTCTTTGATTGCTCGATCCACCTGGCCCACTTGCAGCAGGAGCCGTCCGAGAACATTTCTGGCTGGATACATCTTCGGATTCAATTCGACAGCTTTCTCAGCCAGCGGCAGAGCGGTGTCGTACTCGGCGCGTTTCATGTACTCGAAAGCCATTTGCACCATTGCAGGTTGATGCAATGGAGAAAGCTCCAACGTTCGTTGAAACTCTTTAAGAGCGGCGTCTGCGTCCTGATTGATCAGAAAAACTGCGAACGAGTAATGAACGTTGGGTTCGTCCGCGTAACTCGAAAGTAAACTATCAAAGACCTTTCGCGCTCCGTCGAGACGTCGAGCCGCCATGTTCAGCCCTGCTTGTCCTGCGAGCATCACCAGCTCTCGCTTGGAGCTCGGAATTTCATACGGCAGCAAAGGCATGCGCAGAATCACAAGCCCGAATGCCTCAACGATCTTCGGGCCTTCATTGTTGACCCTGACAAACTCTTTCAGAATCTCGTAGCCAATTTCGAATTGCTCAAAATGAATGTAGAGCAGGGCCGTATGATAACGAACGACGGATTCGAGCTCCTGATTGCCACCAAGGCCAAGCGTTCGCCCGCGTTGCAAGGAAACAACTCCTTTCTCGTACTCACGAGTCTGAAACTCACATAACCCGAGCATCCCCCACGCTGGTCCTTTGTTTGGCTCAAGCGAGACGAGATTGGTGAAAGCATCCCGCGCCTTTGCATAGAGATCTTTCTCATAAAAGATAGCGCCGAGATACCACCACCCATCCGGCCACTTCGGGTTCAGCTGCAAAGCTTTGGTGTAAGACTCCACTGCCTCGTCGAGTCGGCCCGCCATACGCGCTGCCTCAGCACGCTGCGCTGTCTGATCAAACTCCGCGTTCGCCCGAGTCGCAGGTTGTGTGCCCGCCGGCTTTTGTTTCGCTCTGGACTTTGACTGAGCGGACGTAATCGTCGACCCGAAAAAAAGGGCCAACATTATCGTAATCAGGGCTCCCGTGTTCTTCATTGAGGAAAGCTTATTGCTTGTTGTGATTGTCAAAATCGTCAGGTGGTTTGCTGGGGAGTCTCTGATTGGCTGGATTCTGCGCCCCCGGTTGTTTAGCTTGCTCGGCGGCGTGCAGCTTTTCCACCAGGGTCTTTTCGCGATCGCCATCTTCCTTCCGGTTCAGCCGATAGTACACGGTCGCGAGCAAAGCACGCGCCTCGACGAAATCGGGAAACTCTTTCACAACCCCTTCCAGCAGTAACCGGGCTTCTTCCGGTTTTCCGAGAGCGGAATAAACCGCGCCTAGCTGAAAACGAGCGTATTGATCCCGCGGGCGAAGACGGACTGCGCGAGATTCGTGCTTGAACGCTTCCTCAAACTGCTTGTCTTGTCGAAGCAGCATGCCAAGGAAGAGGTTAGCGTCGAAGTCATTTATGTTGTCGGCCAGTTCGCTTCTGAAAACGGCTCTGGCTCTCTCTGAATCTCCCATCCGCATGAGGGCGCGGCCGTACCATGATCGCAACGTCGGCAGTTTTGGATTCAATTCAAGCGCGCGCTCAAATTCCTTTATTGCCCCGTGCCCATCATCCGCCAGCAAAAGGATCGATCCGAGCAACATGTGCGCTTCGGCGGAATCTTCGTCTTTAAAGACCCAGTCAATTAGTAGTTGGCCTTTGTTTATCTGCCCATCGCCGATCAGCGCGCTGCCCAGCAAGAAGGCAGCAGTTCGGTTATTCGAGTCAGCGTCAGTCAGCGGAGTCAACAATTCGATAACCTTCTTGTAATTACCCAAACGCACATCGCAATCCGCGAGCAGTAGCACTGCGTTGGTGCGTTCTGGAACGTTCGCCGGGACTGCAGCAACGAACTTTGTTAGCTCGCCGGCGGCTTCGGGGAACAGGGCAGCTTTGTAATACGCAAGAGCCAGGTTGAAGCGGATCGGCTGATTGCGACTGTCGAGCTCGAGCGCCTTCTGATATTGCTTGATGGCGTCTTCGTAGTGACCCAACCGTGAATACGCAGCGCCCAGATTCGACCTCACATCTGCTCTGTTAGGGTGCGCGACAAGGATGGCCTCATAGCCGCGGATGGCGCCTTCAATATCTCCTGATTCGTGCAACTGCGTGGCCCGTGCAAAAGCGCGTTCCACATCGTCCTGGGCGATTGCGTTGCCTGCCAAAACAAGCACGGCACTCGCGAGAATCGCAACCCTGATCAGGCGGCGCAATCGATTATGTTTTGCCATTAGAAGTTCTCGACGAAATGAACATCTGCGGGTAGTGAAGTATACAATACGCCCCTTTTCTATTACTAAAACAAACAGTGGGAAAGCTGGCCTTTGCCACGTTCTCGCCCTATACTCTTAAAAAATCCGCATAGAAGGCTTTGGAGACCCGCACATGAGAATTTTCGTCAGTGTCCTTCTCGCAATTGCCCTGACTCCTTTGCCCTTCCGCTTCGCCAATGGACAGCAGCCGTCACAACAAAAACCCGATGAAGTGGTGAAAGTGCGAACAAGCGAAGTAAGGCTCGACGTCCTGGTCAAGGACAAAAAAGGACGCTCGGTGAAAGACCTGGCAGCAGATGATTTTGAAGTCCTGGAAGATGGTGTCAGTCAAAAGATCGAATCCTTTCGTTTTGTAACTCGTGAAGGAGAACCGGCGGACACAAGCCGCAATCGCAATTCCGATGAAAAAGAGAACAAGGTCGAGGCACCGGTAGGCGTTCAGCCGGGTCGCACCACTCCTGGTGTCACAGCCCTCGTGTTTGATCGCCTTTCACCAGAGGCCCGTTCGCTAGCACGAAAGGCAGGGATAGCGTATGCCCAGGAAGGCATGGCCGCAGGTGACTTCACCGGTGTTTTCCGAATCGATCAATCACTGAACACGTTACAGCCCTTCACGGATGATTCGGTGTTGGTAAAAAGCGCCGTGGAGCGAGCGACGAGTGCCACCGGTTCAACTTATGCATCCGGTGCCCAAAGAAATCGGGATCTCGCCGATCGGAGCATCGTTTTAGACCGCCAGATAGATTCATCGCAGTCCGAAGCCATGTCCGCCGGCGCATCTCGCGATAGCGCCGGTGCATCGGCCGCGGGTGCGGCTGCGGGAGCGGCCGCCCGCGAGCAGCAATTCGCTCAGATGGAAGCAAACATGATTCAGCAGTATGAGGCGCTTGAGCGAGATCAACAGGGCTTTGCAACAATCAATGGTTTGCTTGCTGTGATCAATCCCATGCGCAATCTTCCAGGTCGGAAGACGATCCTCTTCTTTTCGGAGGGCATAGCACTCCCACCATCAGTGCAAACCAAATTTCCGGCCGTAATCAGCGCCGCGAATCGTGCCAATGTCGCTATCTATACGATTGATGCAGCCGGTCTCCGCACCGAGAGCGGAACTGCGGAAGCCGCGCGCGAGCTTAACTCGCTCGCCATAGCACGGATGCAGCAGCAGGGTCGTGGCAACGATCGTGGCGTCAATGGACCTTATATGAAAGCGCTGGAAAGAAATGAAGACCTGCTGCGGTTCGATCCTAGAAGTGGTCTAGGCGCGCTCGCCGACGGAACCGGTGGTTTGCTCATCAATAACACGAATGACCTGGCTGGCGGCCTGCGTCGAATTAGCGATGACATGCACAGCTATTACATGATTACTTACATTCCAAAAAACCAGGATTACAACGGCCGGTTCCGCCAGATCAATGTGAAGCTTAGCCACGCGAATCTCGAGGTGCAGACGCGCAAAGGCTACTACGCCGTTGAGTCCCTTGGGCAGTTAGCAGTACTGGATTACGAAGCTCCCGCAATTGCTGCGGCAAGGAATTTCAACTCAAATTCGAATGCTTTCCCATTTAAAGGTGCAGCTTTGAGCTTCCCGGCGACAAACCGTCCCGGCCTCATATTGTTATTGGCTGAAGCACCTCTGGCGGCATTCGATTTTGTGGCAGCTGCCGATAAGAAGACGTACAACTCGAACTTTTCAGTGGTGGCTTTGATTAGAGATCAATCAGGGCAAGTAGTCCAAAAACTAAGCCAACACTATCCGATGACCGGTCCAATGGATCAGCTCGAATCGGCTCGCAAAGGAGACTTCCTCTTCTATCGCGAAACGCAATTGCCCGCCGGCGGTTACGAAGTCGAACTAATCGCTTACGACGCATTGACAGGAAAGACGAGCGTTCGCACAAGCTCGCTGGAGCTCGCTCCCAATGATGAATCGAAGCCACGCCTCAGCAGTGTGGCTGTACTCAAACGCGCTGAACGGCTAAGTCCGGAGGAACAGAAGAAGGACCAGCCGCTTCACTTCGGCGAATTGCTGGTTTATCCGAATCTGGGCGAGTCAATCTCGAAGGCGAGCGCAAAACAGTTAGCCTTTTTCGTGACTGTGTTGCCTCCTAAAGGAAGCACTTCGAATATGGAACTCGCTTTCGCGATCTTCCAAAACAATCGCGCGCTGGGCAAATCGTCCGCGCAGCTTCCTGCGCCTGACGACCAGGGACGCATTCAGTATGCGAGTTCTTTTTCACTAAACGACTTTCAACCCGGAGCGTACGAATTGCGGGTGACGGTCACGGATGGAAAGAACAGCGTTAGTCGCGCTACTCGGTTCACGCTAACGCCTTAGATAACCCTCCAGTACTCAGGAATTCAATTCCAGGAAATTCACAGTCAGGAAATTCACAGTCAGGAAGGAAATTCACAGTCAGGAAGGGCGGTTCACCCCCGCTCAACTTTGCTACTCAGTTG
>JBKPAC010000204.1:0-43598 GCA_046726175.1 Acidobacteriota bacterium | reverse complement strand
CTGGGCGGAAAAGTTGATGGGCTTGATCAATCCGTAGGCAGTTGGCAGCGGCAGTCGGCAGGTGCAGGCGGCAGGTGCAGGCGGCAGGTGCAGGCGGCAGGTGCAGGCGGCAGGTGCAGGCGGCAGGAGCAGCATGGCAGGAGCACTGCATCGGATGTGCGGTCGTTAGTGGGCGAACTTCTCGGGATGTGCGATCATCCCTCCCAGCATTCTTCCAACTTCTTCATACCCAATCTCCATTCATTTTGACGTTCCAGGGAGATATAACCGCATGCAGCCGCAAAATCTATCCAGACTTGCGTTTCGGTCCCTATCTGCATCAACCATCTTTAGTACAAACAGCTTGGGATAGCGTTTCTTCCGGTAGCCTTCACCAATGTTTCCGGGAACACTCCGCGATGCGCGACGGATTTGATCAGTCAACGAAAATTTTCTTCTCTTGGAAATCTCTTCGACTCTTCGAAAATTTCCATCGCTAGCCTGAAAGCCAGTTTATAGACCTTGAGGTCTCGAAAGCCTCGTGAGGTAAACATGGTGTTTTCCTTTCTTTGTGAGGTAACAAGGTAAGTAACTTTGCCGAGCCGCCTGCTCCTGCCTCCTGTTCCTGCCTCCTGCTCCTGCCAACTGCTCCTGCCGCGTGCCAACTACTTCACGATTTCGCCGACGATGGCCGTGAGCGCGTTGTCCTGGAGCGTCATGTTGCGTTGGAGTTGGCCGTGAAGATCGCAACCGAAGACGGCGTGCGTTAGTGAGAGCGACACGCGGCTTGGGCGATTCGGGTTCTGCGCGTTATTCGGATTCTGAGCGGAACCATCACCGTTTCCGGTCAGAGTTGTCCCCTTCTCACCAAAATTCAGAGACGCAAGATGCTCCCCAAGTAACGAACTTCGCGTCACGCGTCCGTCACCTGGTGAGTACATTGCCTCAGTCACCACGCTCTTTTTTATCTTCTTGCCCGTTGAAGTCAGGTACTCACGCGGTCGAATCAGTGTCACCCAACGATTCTTCTTCGCATCCCGTAATACAACGGGCGCGGCCAACGTCTCTTCACAGTCGCCGCCGATCGCAAACAACATAACGGGCGGCTTCACATCCGAAGTCGCGTCTAACGCTTCATGGAACCTTTGTGCGCGGTGTAACACGGCGGCAAAGTAGGCATCGAGCATGCTCAAGGCGTTCTCTCCTTTTTGCTCGTATCGCCGTCGGTAATCCGGATCGTTGATCAATGACCAGCCATACTGTTTCCAAACTGCCGGATCATAGTAGTCGATGGGTAAAGGCTCGAGATTCTCATCCAGAATTCTCGCGGCTGCCCGATGTGGCAAGAGCTGATAGAGAGCGGGAGCTGTTATCGCATCTTCGGCTGTCAGCTTGTTCAGTAACGGAACTCGACGCCGCAAACCTTCCGTGATCGAATAGCCCTCGAGCAATGTCGCAAACGCGTCCGTAGAACCTTCGTTCGGTACGCCTATCATAACGATCTTGTTAATGTGCGCCGCACCTGCCCACGTTGGCACGATTGGACCATCGCCCGCAGGAAGATCGGCGTTGCCGTACATCGCTGCATAGCGGCCAATCAGCCCTCCCATCGAATGCGAAAGAATCGTGAATTGAAGGTCCGGTCGCTTGAGCTTTTCTTTCAGCCGCTCGATACGCCGGATCAATTCGCGGGCATTCTCAATGTTGTCACGACGCCAGTCGTACGCATAGATATAAAACGTGTCGACGTCTCCGTTGATTCCTGGATTGTTCCAGTCTCCGTCGCGATATCCTGCATAGTGTCTCAACGCTTCCAGAAGATCGCGGTAGACATAGACCTCTGGCAACACTTTTGAGAAGCGCACTGTTTCGATGATTTTGTCGGCCACCAAATCATCACGATTGTTGGCGAAGTCGGGCGAGATAGGAAGCTGATCTGCCGAAGTGCGAAGCACCGAAGGCCACACCACTTCTCCTGTTTTCGAATTGACGAGTTGCGAGCCGAGTATGCCTGGAATAACTATGATGGGTCGTTTTCCGGTTCGAGCCCGAGCTTCCTGAAAAATTCTTCTGAGGTTCGGTGTGCGCTTTGCTGAGATGCATCCAGTGAAAGACGCCACCACAACGATCATGAGGATCAGTGATCCTGACGACCGAAGTCTTGCTGGTGACGTTTGTGTGGAAAGCGCGGAATACAATGTGGGACAGACTCGATTGGGTTTTATTCGGCCTCAGGTTCCCAGCGGCGGTTAATCAGGCTGGCCACGAAGCCTGCGCCGAAACCATTATCAATGTTTACTACGGTGACGTTCGAAGCGCATGAATTGAGCATTCCCAACAGCGCGGCGACACCTCCAAAAGATGCGCCGTAGCCAATACTGGTTGGTATCGCAACCACCGGTACTGAAACTAACCCTCCGACAACAGAAGGCAGTGCGCCTTCCATGCCAGCCGCTACTATGATCACTCGCGCCTTTCGTAAAAGGCTTCTTTCAGCGAGAACTCGATGAATACCGGCAACACCGACGTCCCAAACTCTATCGACGCGATTTCCCATAGCCTCCGCTGTTAACGCTGCTTCTTCAGCTACCGGAATGTCACTACTACCGGCGGTCACAACTGAGATGTTTCCAATACCCCGATCAGCCTTGTCACGCTGGATTCGAATGAGCTTAGCGGTGTCGTGCCATTCTGCTTCAGTGACTACGTTTCTGACTTCGCCGAACGTATCGGCATCAGTATGAGTCACTAGAACATTCGGTGCTCGCTGCACCAGCCGCTCGACAATGCCTACAATCTGGGCACGTGTTTTTCCCGCGCCAAAAACGACTTCTGGAAATCCCTGACGTGAAGCCCGCGAATGATCAACCCGGGCATAACCGATGTCTTCATAATAGAGATCGCTGATTCTTTTAGTCGCTTCGGCCGTATCGAAAGTGCGATTTCGATACAACTTGAGAATCTCGTTTAGCTCGTGCTTGTCCATTGCCTGATGGCTCGCATTCTAGCATTCAACGGAGAAGGTCTCTAACAGAGGGATTTTGGCCACGGATTTTAGCGGCTTGCGAACGGCCACCCCAAAAAGTAACATTCCTGCAAAGGGCCATGGAATTCACCGTTGCAATCACAGGCGCGTCCGGCGCAATTTATGCGCAGCGCACTTTGATGCATATAGCCGCCAGCGCCGTAGTCGATCGCATCAACCTAATCATCTCAGGCTCTGCGGAAACGGTTGCAAGGGCTGAACTCGGCGTCGACCTGCGAGCGGCCGATCGCGCTCGAATAAACCGTTGGCTGGGTCTTCCGCCCGAATCCGAATTGATTCAGCTTAATCGCCTCGACAACATGGCGGCGCGACCTTCATCAGGATCACATCCGCAGGAAGGAATGGTCATCGTGCCGTGTTCCATGGCTACGCTCGGCGCGATTGCCTCGGGCGCGGGCACGAACCTGATCCATCGATCAGCTGACGTGACACTGAAGGAAGGTCGCAGACTAGTGATTGTGCCGCGCGAGTCGCCCTACAACGCAATCCATTTGGAAAACATGCTAAAACTGAGCCGCGCAGGCGCTCACATCATTCCGGCGAGCCCGGGCTTCTATCATCGTCCACAATCAATTGAGGCGCTCGTGGACCACCTCGTGTTTCGAGTTCTTGACCATCTTGGCGTTCCTCACTCCGGAGCGACCAGATGGAAAGGAATGAGTGAACAGGAGCTGGTAACGTCAACGCCAAAGGACTGACATAACAAGTGTCAACAGTGCTGCGAAATATTCGTTTGACGCTCGAGATGATAAAGATCGAGCACACGCTGTTCGCACTTCCTTTTGCATTTCTTGGAGCAGTGCTGGCTGCAAACGGACTCCCAACGGCTCGTCAGATATTCTGGATAACAGTGGCGATGGTCGGGGCGCGCTCGACCGCGATGGCGTTTAATCGAATCGTGGATCGATCGTTCGACGCCAGGAACCCGCGTACCAGCATGAGAGCTTTGCCTGCGGGATTTTTGTCCGTAAGTTTCGTATGGATGTTCACCGTCGTGTCTGCAGCGATCTTTTTCCTGGCTGCGGCAATGCTGAACCGGTTGACACTAATTCTGGCGCCGGTTGCGCTGGCCAGTGTTCTTCTTTATTCGTTTACGAAACGTTGGACCAACCTTTCACACCTGGTGCTGGGTTGGTGTTTAGCGATCGCGCCGACGGGAGCATGGATCGCAGTAAGAGCGGCTATCGATAGTCCGGTGCCGCTGCTGTTATCGCTGGTGGTAGTTCTGTGGACTGCAGGTTTCGATATTCTCTACGCCTGTCAGGATTTCGAATTCGATCGGCGTGAAGGTCTTTACTCTTTGCCGGCTCGTTTCGGCATCAGCCGCGCTTTTTGGATTTCAAGAGTGTTACACGCCGGCGCATTCCTGGCTCTTGTAGCTCTGTACTTTGTCACAAACTTGGGGCTGCCGGCATTGGTCGGCGTCATCGCCACGGGATGTCTGTTGTTCTATCAACACTCGCTTGTCAGGGCTGACGACCTGAGCCGGCTGAACGCGGCATTCTTTACAACTAACGCTTTTGTCAGCGTAATTCTGCTCGTTACCTTCGGTGGAGCAGTATTGATCCACTTCTAAAACGATGAGCTTTTCACACGATCACAAACTGAACGTCATTGCCGAAAAGGTCGGCAACTCAGAACGACTGTCCTTCGACGACGGCGTTGCTCTGTTTGCAACCACCGATCTACCTGCGTTGGGTAAGCTGGCCGATGCTGTCAGACGGCGTCTCCATGGGACGACGACATATTTCAACGTCAATCGGCACTTCAATCCGACAAATGTCTGTTACGTGGATTGCAAGTTCTGCGGCTTTTACCGGACGCCGAGACAGCCAGATGCATATACGCACAACATTCAGGACAGCCTCCGCATCGCGGGACAAGCAGTCGCGGAAGGCGCCACCGAACTTCACATCACCGGCGGCTTAAATACCAAACTCCCTTTTAGCTATTTCACTGATCTCCTTTCGTCTCTTAAGCGCGAGTACCCTCAGCTGCACCTCAAAGCTTTCACTATGGTCGAGCTGGATCACTTTGCGCATTTCTACAAGATGGCTGACGAGAAGGTCATCGAGCATCTAATCGAAGCCGGACTCGATTCATGTCCGGGCGGCGGCGCTGAGATTTTTCGAGAGCCAACGCGGTCAATGATTTGTGCGCACAAATGCGACGGCAATCGATGGCTTGAACTCAGCGGTAAAGTCCACGCGGCAGGTCTAAAAACTAACGCGACAATGCTCTATGGTCACATTGAATCGATCGAAGATCGGGTGGATCACATGATTAAGCTGCGAGAGCAGCAGGACAAATCTGGTGGCTTTCAATGTTTCATTCCACTAGCTTTTTATCCACCTGACACGCAGCTGGCCCACCTACCTGGACCATCAGGTGTCGATTCACTCAAGACGCTTGCAGTCTCGCGATTGATGCTCGACAACTTCCAGCACTTGAAAGCGTACTGGGTGATGCTTGGCAAGAGATTGGCGCAGGTGGGATTGCATTTTGGCGCTAACGATATAGACGGCACGATCACGGAAGGCGGTGAGTTGACTGAAAGCTATTCAGTCGAAGCGAATAATGAAGTGCGTATGACGCGTAGCGAACTGATCGGCTTGATTGAAGAGGCAGGGTTCGAGGCCGTTGAGCGCGATACTGTTTACAATCGAGTAGAGCCGCGTGGAGTGAGTGTAACCTGACGACAATGATGCAGACTGAAACTCAACAATCAAGTATAACCGTGGCGCACTCACCCGACTCGGATGATGCGTTCATGTTTTACGGGCTTGCGACAAACAAGCTCGACACGGGAACCATCACCTTCAAACACGTTTTGAAAGATATCCAAACTCTGAATGAGGAAGCTACGCGAGGAACTTACGAAGTAACTGCGATCAGCTTTCACGCCTTCGCATATATCTCCGACAAGTACGCGTTGTTACCACATGGCGCCTCGATTGGAGATAAGTATGGACCAGTCGTAGTCGCTACCAAACCTTATAGCAGCGACCAGTTAGGTCAGCTGAAGATCGCTATTCCCGGAAAATTGACGAGTGCGTTTCTCGCGCTTCGTATCTTCAATCAGGATTTCCGGTACGAGGTGGTGCCGTTCGATAAGATTATCGCTGCAGTGCTGAGCGGTGCTTGCGATGCCGGCCTGCTCATTCATGAAGGTCAACTCTTTTATGAATCCATGGGGCTGCATAAAGTGATCGATCTCGGCGAGTGGTGGCACGAAAAGACCGGATTGCCGCTACCTATGGGCGGAAATGCGATACGACGGGACCTTGGACCTGAATTGACAAGCGATGTCTCGCGACTCTTACGTGAAAGCATTCGCTATTCACTGGAACACCGCGAAGACGCGTTAGAGTACGCCATGCAGTTCGCGAGAGACATGGATCCGGCACTCGCAGACAGATTCGTCGCAATGTGGGTCAATGATTTGACGCTCGACTACACTGACCGTGGTCGTGAGGCTGTCAGGCGGCTCTTGAGAGAAGGGTTCGACCAGGGAATCATTCCCAACAAAGTTGAAGTCGACTTTGTGTCTTGAGCGCGTCGTGACGTAGGCGCACAAAACACCACATGAATCCGCGGAACATTTACGAGTTTTCAGTGTAGAATGCGAAGGTAAGCATCAATGCTGGGGTGTGCGCGGTAACTTGATAGCTACCCCGCCCAGAAGGAGCAGCAGGTTACCGCGCACATCATCGGAAGAAGTATTTGATCACGCCCCTCCCAGGGCTTGATCAAGCGTTCGAACCGTGGAAGCAACGCGGCCGCTCGGCGTTGCGCCTACGCTTACGCGCCTTGGAGGTTCACGGAACAGGAACGACTTGCCTCTTGCCGATGTGAGGACTCTTGTTAGCTTTTCAACCCCAATAATCCGTCTCTCATGGTTTCTGTTAGACGCTTTGAGAACGGCGCCCCCACTGAGGACCTTTAACTAATGGGGCAGAACGCCTAACTCATTCAATGCATGGCACATTACACTAGATGCAGGGAACTTTGCAACAGCAAAGTAGCGTCGTGAGCGGCTTTGCGTGGCTTCGACGACCTGAGGTTTGGCAACAGAAAAGTGGAACGAAGGCATCTGAACGCGTGCCGGGATCAATTCGAATCCTTGTAAACTTCACCAGCGACACCATTTGACTGAAAAATGTTAAGAAAAGCTCTATTCGTTATTTCCCAAGCCGTCCTTCTTAGTGCCCTAGCCACTGCTCTTAGCTCTTCCGCCAGTGGCCAAACTGCGTCCTCAGCAGACACGAGCCAAGCAGAAATAGACAAAATTGTTCGGGCCTTCACAGCTAAGGAAGCTGAGTTTCGCAGGGCGCTCAATATGTATTCATTCAAACGGGACGCTGTCGTTCAGGTCCTGGGAATGGGCGGACAAATCACGGGTGAATATCATCGCGTCTCCTATTTCACATTTGACGACTCGGGAAATCGGTACGAGAAAATTAGCTACTTTCCGATGCCGTCATATGGTGGAGTAACTCCTGAGGACCTTGATGACCTCGGAGGTATTCAGCCATTCGCTTTGGATCCAACGAAGATCGACAGGTACAACTTCCGCTACGTTGGTAAAGAAAAGATCGACGAGCTGAACCTTCATGTATTTGATGTAACGCCCAAGGTCATTCCCGATCCGAAGAAGTCTAAAGAGAGATTGTTTGTGGGCCGGGTGTGGGTTGATGACCAGGACCTTCAGATCGTAAAAACAAAAGGCAAGGGTGTACCAGAAACAAAGATCAATAAGTTCCCCACCGTTGATACCTACCGAGAACAGATTGACGGGCGGTACTGGTTTCCCACCTACTCGTACGCAGACGAAGAACTGATTTTCGATAACGCAGAACCTCTGCACATTCGCCTGAAGGTGAAGTATTCGGACTTCGTGAAGGCTCGAGCGACTGTAACGATCACCGAAGTCGGCGATGCAGGAAACTTGGAAGACGCATCCGATGCGAATAAGCCAGTGGACGGCGGAGTGCTCAACAGTAAAGCGCTTGAGTTGCCTCAGCCACGGTATCCTGAAGAGGCTCGAAAGGCAAAGATTGCAGGTCGTGTTACCGTCAAGATTCTGCTCGATGAGAAGGGGAAACTGGTTTCCGCCGAAGCGATCGATGGACCAGAAGCGTTAAGAGCGAGTGCAGTTGAAGCAGCTAGGAAAGCTCGCTTCGCGTTGACTTTAATTGGAACGAGGCCTGTACGAGTTACAGGAGTTCTTACGTACGATTTTGTACCCTAACGCCGATGGCTCTGAGCACCTCGTATGCCTAACTCACTGGCAATTGCCTCGTGAACCTTCTCGATGAGTCCGGCTACGTCGTTCTCGTACTCTGGATCAGAAGTACTCACAGGCGGCAGGATCACCATCTCAATCACGCCGGACTTCGCTATTCCAGTTCTCTTTCCCATCAGAACGTCCGTGTTCTTCATCGCAACAGGCACAATGGGAACGCCAGCCTGTACCGCCATATAAAAAGCGCCCTTCTTGAATGGCAGCAGTTCGCCTGGTTTTGCTCTCGTGCCTTCGGCGAAAACTGCGAAAGAGATACCGCTTCGAATGCGCGCAGTCGCAGCCTCTGTCGTTTCAAGCGCTCGTTCGCGATTCGACCGATCGATCGCCATGACATTTACGAACTGCATGCCGTAGCCAAGGATGGGTACTTTCAAGAGCTCCTTCTTTGCCAGCAGTCCAATTCGTCGTCCGGTGTGAAGAAAAATCGTCGCGGTGTCGAGGTATGACCGGTGATTCGAGATGAAGACATAAGTCTGCTTCGGATCGAGCAGCTCTTTTCCTTTCACAAGAACTCTCGTGCCGCTGAGACGTAACCACTGGCGTGCGCCAAACTCCGCCCAAGGATAAACAAAATCCGGCTTACCGAGGATCAACGCTCCGAGAATCGCCGGCGGACCAAATATTAGTAAGAGCGCGCCCGCAACAGTGAGCGACCACCAGTAACGAATCTTGCCGACGGTTCTATCCCATTCGGTTGTGCTAGACTGCGAGTTCAGTTTCTCGGTAGCGGTGCCTTCTTCTACCATCTCATGCGAAGGAATCTCTGAATGACTCGTCATCGAAGCTTGCTGCTCGTCTGTCTGTTTGTAGTTTTAATTCTGAGTACGCGCGAATCCTTGGCTCAAACGGCTAGAGTCGCACGAGCTACAGGCGCCTCTGTACCGTCACCAGAATCGGTCTTGGGATTTACTCCCGGCGATGATCGGAAAATCGCCGACTGGGGACAGATCACCGGTTATTTCGATCGGCTGGACAAAGCGTCAAATCAGGTATTAGTGCAAACCATCGGCAAATCAACACTCGGTCGTCCCATCATCGCGGTCTTCATCAGCGCGCGAGAGAATATACTGGCCCTGAACAAATACAAAGAGATTCAAGCAAAACTGGCTGACCCCCGAACAGTAGCAAGCGATCTCGAGCGAAATCGTTTGATTGCTGGTGGCAAGGTCGTAGTTGCAATCTCATGCTCGATCCACTCGACAGAGATTGTAGCGTCACACATGTCAATGCAGTTGGGTTTTGATCTCGCGACTCGGCAAGACGCTGAAACCAACGAAATCCTTCAGAACACGATTCTGATCCTCATACCATCGCCAAATCCCGACGGGATCGACATCGTAGCGAACTGGTATCGCAAAACTGTAGGCACTCGGTATGAGGGTCGCGAACCTCCGGAACTCTACCACCACTATTCGGGTCACGACGACAATCGCGACTGGTTCATGATTAACCTCAAAGAGACTCAGGCAGTCACACGCCTATTCTGGAAAGAGTGGTTTCCCCAAATCGTTTACGACGTTCATCAACAGGGATCCAATGGCTCGAGGTTTTTCGTTCCGCCCTTTTTTGATCCGAATAATCCCAATATTGCTCCGCTCTTGTTGAGACACGTAGCAGTTGCCGGTCACAAAATGGCAGCTGATCTTCAAGCCGCGGGCTATAAGGGTGTAATCACTAATTCACTCTACGACACTTGGTGGCATGGAGGATTCCGGACAGCCCCGTACTTCCACAACTCTATCGGCATTCTTTCTGAGGCAGCCAGCGCGCGATTGATGAGCCCGATTACCGTCACGCGGGAACAACTCGCTCGCTCTACAACTACGCGTGGAATGCGCAGTCCATTAGAACCTGCCACCAATCTTCCTGATCCATGGACCGGTGGCGAGTGGAAGCCCCGCTACATTCTTGAAATGGAAATGATTGCGTCGCGCTCGTTACTTCAGCTGACGGCGAAATACCGCGGCAACTACCTGCGCGACTTCTTCGAACTTGGCAAAAAGAATATCAGCCAGACGCCGGCAGCGGACGAGCCTGTCGCGTACCTGATACCTGCTGGACAAGGTCGCGATGAAGCCGTAGCCAAGCTTGTGAGTGCATTAATTGAGCAGGGTGTCGAGGTCTTCCGCCTCGATAAAGAATTGCACGCTGTGTATGGACCGCAGCAGCTGCAAAGGATGAATGCTGCCAGTGAAAAACTTGGCGCATACAGGTCGTTAATCTCGCATTCATCCCAGCCTCACGAAGTTCCCGCCGGCAGCTATATCGTATTCGTTTCTCAACCACAGCGACCCAACGTTCTTAGTCTATTCGAGCCTCAGATCTATCCGAACCGCATGACTGCTCAGGGCGAAGCCGAGCGGCCCTATGATGTCGCAGGATGGACGCTCCCGGCACAAATGGGCGTAGACGCTCCGGCCGTTATGTCGATGACAGAACCTCCGGCGGAACGGAAACTCACGTTGCTACGCGACGGCAATGAGGTGCGACAAGATCTTGCACTGCCGCTCAAGAAAGGTGATGCATCTCCAATTGCCAACCCGATTAAGCAGGCCGTCAAAATCGGAATCTACAAGGGGTGGGTTCCAAACATAGACGAAGGCTGGACGAGGTATGTGTTTGACACCTTCAACATTCCGTTTATGTCTGTGCGCGATGCCGATGTCAGACAAGGAGGCCTGCCTTCAAAGTACGACGTTCTAATCCTTCCTTCACAACGCGACAAAGAGATCCTAGAGGGAAATTCAGCTGAAAATTACCCGGCTGAGTTCACTGGCGGCATAACCCAAACCGGCGTAGCCAACCTCAAGGCTTTCACTGAGAGTGGTGGTACGCTGGTTTGTTTCGATAACGCGTGCGATCTCGTAATCAAAGAATTCAACCTTCCCGTTCGCAATGTTATCGATGGCTTAAAGTCTTCCGAGTTTTACTGTCCAGGGTCAATCCTTTCACTTGACGTGGACAATTCGCAGCCGCTCGCCCGAGGCCTGTCCAGGACCACCCCGGCGTACTTCACAAATAGCTCAGCTTATGAAGTCACAGATACGAAAGTTCGTGTTGTTGCCCGGTACGCGAAAGACAATCTGCTGCTGTCTGGCTGGCTTCTCGGGGAGGACAAACTGCGTGGGAAAGTGGCATTGGCTGAGGTACCGTTCGGACGCGGACGCGTAGTCGTTTTCGGATTTCGGCCGCAACACCGTGGTCAGGCGTGGGCAACCTTACCGTTCATTTGGAACGCGATGACCTTTGCGGGCAGCTAGTTCAAGCACTCCTTGCTTAATACCGCCTGAAAGCGTTAATCTCATGACGATCTTTTCTCTCCCCAGACGCTGAGAGGCATCCTTTTCTCTCCCCCAACGTCTAAAGCTACTCG
The DNA here is from genome assembly GCA_046726175.1 of Acidobacteriota bacterium. Lineage (GTDB taxonomy): Bacteria > Acidobacteriota > Blastocatellia > Pyrinomonadales > Pyrinomonadaceae > PSRF01. The sequence goes on along the minus strand of JBKPAC010000204.1, from coordinate 31,895 downwards.
GCTACGGCCCATGTATTTGAAGGAGCGGCCATGAGAAATATTTCGGCCTGCGCAGTACTTCTGTCTCTTTTCATCGCTTTAGCGAGCGGGGTGAACGCGCAAACGACTCGACCTCGCCGAGTCGAGGGATCTGGCAGGACACCGACTCAAACTCCATCGGCTCCTGTTTCACCGACTGTGCAAACCTCCCCCTCGCGTCCCCCCGTGCTTGGAGGAGCTAACAACTCCGGAAAGAAAGAGCCGAGTGAAACACCCCAGACTTCCACCGGACCGGAAGAAGTTGATCCGGGTGACGTGATCACTGTGAACACAACGCTTGTTACTCTGCCAGTGAGCGTCATGGATCGCGCGGGTCGCTATGTGCCCAACCTCAGAAAAGAAAGTTTTCGCGTGTGGGAAGACGGAATCGAGCAGGACGTGGCCTTTTTCTCATCCGTCGATAAACCGTTCTCAGTCGTGCTAATGCTCGACACGAGCAGCTCAACACGTTTTAGATTAGAGGATATTCAGGAGGCCGCGATCACCTTCGTTAATCAGTTACGTCCAGACGATCGCGTGATGGTTCTTACTTTCGACGATGAGATCAAGGTACTTAGTGACTTTACAAATGATCGCAACAAGCTGAGTAAAGCAATCTTGCGCACTCATACCGGTGACGGAACTCGTCTTTACGATGCCGTTGATGTAGTAATCAACCAGCGGCTAAGTCAGATCCAAGGTCGCAAGGCTGTCGTGTTGTTTACGGATGGTGTCGACACTACGAGCCGCCGCGCGAGCTATCAAAGCACAGTCCTTGATTCCGAAGAGCTGGATGCGTTGATCTACCCGGTTCAGTACGACACGTTTTTTGATGTAGGCGGTGGCGTTGGGCCAACATGGCCCAATACTCGGACCGACGACATATTCGGTCAGATCCTCGGAGGGATTTTCGGGGGAGGACGAATGGGCCGGAGAGGTGGCCCGGCTCCTGGAACCAGCCGGCACGACTATGAAATAGCGAACAGGTACCTACAGGACCTCGCCGCAAAAACCGGAGCGCGTGGTTACCAGGCCGACTCAACGCAAAATCTCGCGTACGCGTTTTCAAATATTGCCGACGAACTGCGACGCCAATACAGTATTGGTTACTATCCCAAACGTCCGCCGCACCCGGGTGAGCGACGTCAAATACGTGTTCGAGTCAACGAGCCCAACCTGGCCGTACGCGCGCGCGATAGCTACGTCTTTAAAGAAAGTGGAGTCGCCGCTCAAAGTCAGCAGCAGAATCCGCCGGTCCTTAAGAAGCTCACGAACGACCGTAACTCTCAGTAGGATTCACCTAACAAACTAGGCGAGCCGTTCACATGAACGGCTCGCCGCATTGTTTGCTACCCCTATCCCCCTTGTACGTCGCGGAGCCTAGGTAAACGTTGTGTCTAAGCTGTGTCGGACAGAACACAATACGTAGACCAGGCGAGCAAAAAAAGGCGCGGCAGTTTCTTGCCGAACTGCCGCGCCAATGAACACCCACAGGAGGAAAGGGGCGTCTTCAATGGCCAAAAGTATAGCCGAGACACCCCGTTTTTCCCAAGATCAAGACGTTCAGTAACCGGTCATAAGACGGCCTCCCACCCAAATTCCGGAGTTTAACAGAAATCTGTATCGGACCGTACAGACGGCCCTAAACAGCAGGCGTACCGTTTGCCTCACAAGAGGGCTGGGGATGTCAGTCTAAACCCCAATTCATCGTTTTTACCTTAGAGACATCCCATCTAAAGTTTTTCATTAACAATTCGAAGAGTGCGTGTCGCCCCTAAAGGGGTACATCTCTCTCGAATTGCCCCCATCGTCTGGAGGTTCATATGAACCCGATTAGGCAACGTATTCTCTATGTCGAGGATCACGAAGACACTTCCGAGCTGATTAGCCTCGTTCTCCAACAACAGAACTACGAGGTAGTACTTGATCGGACTGTAGCTTCAGCGTTGAGAACAGCTCGCGAACAGCATTTTGATCTTTACCTACTCGATTCAAGACTCCCCGACGGCTCTGGTGTCGACCTCTGTAAAGAGATTCGCAAATTCGATCTGTCGACACCCGTGATGTTCTACTCTGCGGCGGCATATGACATAGATCGAGCGCTGGCTCTACGATCCGGAGCGCAGGCTTACCTGATGAAGCCAAGTCGCTTCCAGGAACTCTGCGAACTTGTTTCAAGTTTGATTTGCAAAAACGCCACGCAGACTTCAGGAAGAATCACTAGTCCTGGCGCGCAGTGCCGTGAGCAGCACCAGCCATCTTTACCGGAAACAACTTCATCAGCACCACCCCGACTAGCCAAAGCACGCCTGCAGTTGCAAGAGTGAGCACCAGCCAAAACTTCCAGTAAGAGTTGAAGGTACGTTGCCACGCAGGATCAATCGAATGAGCGACGTTTACGTTGAGGTTTGCCGGTGTGAACACTCGTGAGATCACTTGCATCGCTATGTACCACACGAATGCATAAAACCAACTGCGGGAGTCCATCCCTACCTTCTTGAGCGCGATTATTCCTACTGCTAGGCCACCAACGTGAGCCAGAGTTGAAGAAAAGAAGGCTCCCCACGCCCACACGACGTAAATTGCCCAGACAACGAATCCGGGAATCATCCAGATGACGGACACGCGGATTAGCGGGACATTCATCAGAAACAAACCGAGCGCCAAAACAAGGTTTCCGATGTTGCACATCCAAAGCATGTTTCCGAGCTCATTAATCCGCCAGTAGTGAATACCCTGGACGAGAAAAAACGTAAGCGGGAGTACTCCCAGCACCCGGATCTGTATACTCTCATCACGGTGAAGATTTAAGGATGTGATGTAATCTGCGAATCGTTCTGCCATCGAAGTGTTTTGAGTTTTGTCGTGTCGCTCGCCCGCGCCGTAGTTTCGTTTTAGAATAGCACCGCGAGGACTTATATTTCACCTTTCAAGCTGATCTTCATTCACACAACCGCATGCAAATGCTTGAAGAAATTCTGGCCAAGCCGATCAGTGAACTAAGACACCTATACCTCGAGCGTGGACGACCTGTTCCCAGAGGCTTCCTTGAGGCGCTTGAAATTGATTCGCGACATGGCGCGAAGCAACTAGCCAAACTAATTCGTAAGCGTCAGCGAAGCAATCGTTCTGAAGGACAACGGCTTCATACGCTGCTACGTTACGAGATAGAGCTGTGGTCACAGGGTTTTGGTCTCATCGCCGGTGTCGACGAAGCCGGTATGGCGCCGCTTGCCGGACCGGTGGTCGCCGGCGCCGTGATTCTCCCGCAAAACTACAAGCTGCGTGGTCTTAACGACTCGAAGAAAATACTGGATGAAACAAAACGTGAAGAGTTGGCTGTCCAGATAAAGGAGGACGCAATCTGCTGGTCAATCGGCTTCGCGGAAGTTGAAGAGATCGATCGCATTAACATCTATCACGCCGGCCTACTCGCAATGCAACGTGCGGTAATCGGTTTAAGTCTCACGCCGGATTTTGTACTTGTAGACGCGCGACGCATACCCAACTGCCCGCACCCTCAACGCGGAATCATTCGCGGCGATGCATTATCGGCGAGCATTGCGGCTGCATCGATCCTCGCAAAAACGACGCGCGATGCGCACATGCTGGAACTTGATCGCATTTACGCAGGCTATGGTCTGGCTTCACATAAGGGCTACCCCACTCCCGAACACTGTCGCAGCCTTAAAGAGCTCGGCGCGTTGCCAATTCACAGGCGTAGCTTTACCCGAGTCCGTCAGGTACTCGGACTTGACCCCATCCAAACTGAGCTGTTTGAACCAATCGATGATTCAGCGCCCCCACCGACTGCAGTGAGCACCAGTTGAAGCTGCAGTGCTAAAGTATCACCTTAAAGATCTCAAAACGCATGGCGTCATCATCATCACTCAGCGAATACAAAAAGAAGCGGAAGTTCGATAAGACTCCTGAACCGGGACCGAAGAAAAAGAAGACAAAGTCTGGGCGCATCTTCGTCGTGCAGAAACACCGCGCGACCCAGCTCCATTATGACTTCAGACTCGAAGCAGATGGAGTGCTGAAATCATGGGCAGTGCCAAAGGGACCATCGCTCGATCCGAAGGTGAAGCGACTCGCGATGCAAGTCGAAGATCATCCTGTCGACTACGCAACGTTTGAAGGAGTGATCCCCGAAGGTGAGTACGGAGGCGGCACAGTTATGGTGTGGGATTACGGCACCTACGAGCCGGAGACTCAGAGCGTGAGTGAAGCGCTGCGTAAAGGAGAGCTAAAGTTCACTTTGGATGGCGAGAAGCTGAAGGGTGGATGGGTGCTTGTAAGGACCCGAGACCGTCAATGGCTCTTGATGAAGCATCGCGATTATTACACGACGGAGGAGGAAGTGACGGAGCTCGCACCCGCCTCTATTCTTACGCGCCGCATGTTGGCGGAGATTGCGGAAGACGAAGGTGGTAATGTGAAGAAAGCTGCGACGGGAGATCCGAAAGTCATTCCCCGCAGAACCGGCGTCAAGCGAAGGAAGAAGGGCGCACGTACGAAGGTCTGGCATAGCAACCGTCCCAGCTAAAGATTTACTTTAACTACCATCTGAGCCCGCTTCTCCGAACAATCCCGCATACGACAGTTTTCCATTCCTCACCGTAGCAGCGGCCGTGTAAGGATGGTCTTCGGTCTTTGTCTCACTGACAATGTGAAGCACTTCCCACCCCGAGGCCTTGAAGTAATCCGCCAGCAAGCTCCGATGACAGCGCCACCAAAGAGCCTCGGCGCACATGATCGCAGTCCGCTTTTCTTTGGCTAGTTCAATCAACGAGCTGATCCCCTCCGTGAAGCTATTCGTCTCCATGTAGTCGGCATATGCACGGAAAGATGAATTCTTCCATGCAGTATTTTTCGAGTGAGGCGATGGCTGTCGTCTTCCGCCAAGCGAAGGCATGTGACGGTAGATCACACCCGCTGTCGAAAGCGACTCCTGTAGTGCGCTCTTATTGAACTGCGGATAGCGACGTGAGGAGGGAAAGGCGCGCACATCGGCAAGCAGCTCGATTCCGTGCGTCTCAATCATTCTCACGAATTCTTCAGCGGAACGCGTCGAATGCCCGATGGTCCAGATCGTCGACATATTTGAGTGCTCGCAACGGAAAACAAAAGCCCATTTACCATTGGACATTTGACATTAATCATTTTTCATTTGGTTCTGTAGGCGGACGTTGAAGCACCACTCTCACCTCATCTCTGAAGAGCAATGAAAAATGATTAATGTCAAATGTCCACTGAGAAATCGTCCTTTCTTCGACGGCGGTTCGAGCGCCTAACCTTAAGCTACCACCTTAGCTGTGGGCCTGCCGACCCTTGAAGTAGTTTCAAGCTGCGAGGCGAGCGTTGCAGTTAAACCTAAAGATAAGCTTCAAGTCTGAAACGTCCCTTCTTTTCCAAGAGTGGCCTCCAGAGATCACCGAGACGTCGAACACGAGCAGGCACGTTATCAACTCTAAAGTCCTCCATTTTTATGCCTCGCTCCAACTCGCTCCACCTTAACGGTGTCGACGCAGTAGCCAGTGGTCGGGGGCGCACGGAGTAGATGGATGCCAGCGTGCGGCCCCAGGCATTCTGGTTGTAGTCCACCAGTACCCTGCCCTTTGGCCGCTTTGAAACCTGATAGACCGCGGTCAAAATTTTCGGTGAATGTGACGCGACGGCACGCGCAAACTCTTTCGTAAAACTCCAGACCTGTTTCTGAGTCGGCCCGCGTTGGATCGGAACATAGATATGAATGCCCTTTGAACCTGTCGTCTTCACATAGTTGGGAATCTTGAGCGACTCAAGCGCGTCTCTCACCAACAAAGCTCCTTCGACAACTGTTTCGAAAGTCGCGCCGGGAACTGGATCCAAGTCGAAATGAAGATAGTCTGGCCGGTCCACGTCGTCACATTTCGCGTACCATTGGTTGAGATCGATGCATCCGAGGTTGATCACCCACATTAAAGACGCGAGATCCTGAATCATCGGGAAGTTAATGATGTTGCCTGAGGAGTGTTCGATGTTGCAGATCTCAATCCACGACGGTCTCGGCTTCGGAGATCGCTTCATGAAGAAGAAATCCCCATCAGCACCGTTTGGATAACGCTTCATCACCATTGCCCGGTCGCGAAGGTGAGGCAGAAGCACCTCGGATACGTCGATGTAGTACTGAATCAAGTCGCGTTTCGTGAGCTTCAGATTTGACCAAAAGACTTTTTGCAAGTTGGTGAGCTTCACCACCTTGCCGTCCAGGTCAACTTCGAAGTTATTAACTTTGCGGGGGAGCTTGAGCGGTGTGGGAGACTGAGGCTGCTTTCGAGAAGTTCGCGTGGCGCGCTCAACAGTTGCTGGGTGAAAATCGCGTGTGGCGCGGCGGGAAGGCGACATTGCTTAATGTGAAACTTTAACCCTCAAGGCTCGGTTTTCTGAAGAATAATGCCTATTGGCCTTAAAGGAAAACTTGAAGTACCGGCCCCTCTCAATCTTCTGGAGCTTCCGCCATGGCAGCTTCAAGCTCCTTTTCCACCGCGCTAAGTCCTTTCATTAGCATTTCGCGGTGAGCTGGATGCCGTGCTTTCTCAAGCTGCTGAAGTAGGCGTGATCGAGAAAGTCGCAACGACTCGAGTCGTGCTTGTTTCTGTCTTTCCAGCGCAGTTTCCGATGACGATGGCAGTGGCTGCGCCTTCCCTTCCTCAATCTGATCGGCAATTGATTTACTCTCCCATCCGCGAGCCATCACTTGTTCCTCGTCGCAATTCACACGACAGTGCCGTCTTTGATTACCGCATTCTTAGGCACGATGATGATCCCATCTCGAATGTAGTACGCACCATTCGGACCGTCGAGGGTCGTGTGACCAGCTTCGTTCAGCAATCGCACGCCTGATCCTATGCGAGCGTTTTTGTCCACAATCGCTCGCTTGATGATTGTGTTCTCTCCAACACCGACGCGGGGCATTCCCGTACTAGACTCCGCTCTCATATCTTCGATTGTCTGATAATAGTCTGCGCCCATCATGAACGAAGAGTCGACCAAAACACCTTTCGAGATTCTGCTACGCAAACCGATAACCGACTTCATGATCTTAGCGCCATTGATGATGCAGCCGTCGCTGACGATCGAATCGCGAATATCCGATTCGCCGATCTTCGAAGGAGGAAGATACCGGGCTCTGGTGTAGACAGGAGCTTCGGCATCAAACAAATTGAATTTAGGAATCACGGATGTCAGATCGAGGTTGGCTCTATAAAACGCGCTGATCGTTCCGATGTCTTCCCAGTAGCCGTTGAAACCGAACGCCTGAACGTGTTGCCGAACGATCGCACCGGGAATCACTTCTCTACCAAAATCCACCCAACCAGGATCTTCAGCCAACAAGCGTTCAAGTAGATCGTACTTAAAGAGGTAAATCCCCATTGACGCCAGAAACGGACGTTTGACCGCTTCTTCAGGACTTAAGCCGAAGCTTGAAGTATCTACGCGCATCGCTTCCAGCGCTTCGCCTTTCGGCTTCTCTTTGAACTCAACAATACGTCCCGAGGCGTCCGTCTTTAGTAAACCAAATTCAGAAGCTGACTGCATATCGGACGGAACCACCGACACTGTTACGTCGGCATCAGTCTCGAAATGTCGAGCGAGAAACTCTCGGTAGTCCATCTTGTAGAGATGATCGCCTGAGAGTATTAACAAAGTGTCGATGCCCCAATCTCTTATATGCGGCAACACCTGCCTTACGGCATCCGCAGTTCCTTGAAACCACTGAGGGCTTTCGGGAGTCTGCTCGGCTGCAAGTATCTCGACGAATCCATTTGAGAAATGCGAAAAGCGATAGGTTTGTGCGATGTGACGATTTAAAGAAGCAGAGTTATGTTGCGTCAGGACGAATATCTTGGTGATATCGGAGTTAATGCAATTCGATATAGCAACATCGACCAGCCGGTATTTCCCGCCCAAAGGGACAGCAGGTTTTGAGCGCTGCTGTGTAAGCGGATATAAGCGTGTTCCCGCTCCTCCGCCTAGTATTACTGCGAGCAGTTTGCGGCTTGCAGGCATAGGTGACCTACTTGAAGCTATTTGGATTCAGGATTTCGGCTAGAGAATAGACGCAAAGCTGTGCGCTATCAAGATCTGCTTTTGAACGTACAGAAATGGACTTGAGAGGGACGGGGCGGATTGTTTTAGTAAGGCTTAATAAGCAGACGAAGTGACACGTGAGGGAGAGGCGCCGGCTGCCTCCTGGGCAATCTTGACGCCTACACTGGCTCCGATGCGAGTCGCACCGGCTTCAACCATTTTTCGAGCATCTTCGAGACCTTTGACACCACCCGATGCCTTCACCCCAAGATCGGAACCAACGGTACGCCGCATCAGCGCAACATCGGCCACCGTGGCTCCGCCTTTCGAAAAGCCTGTGGAAGTCTTTACAAAGTCCGCCCCGGCTTTTTTGGCAGCGAGACAGGCTCGGACTTTTTCGTCATCGGTCAACAAAGCCGTTTCAATTATCACTTTGCATATAACGTTGTATTCGTGGGCCGCCTCGACTACGGATCGGATGTCGTGCTCGACTAGACAATCATCACCACTCTTCAAAGCACCGACGTTGATTACCATGTCAACCTCGCGAGCGCCATCGAAGATTGCCCTGCGCGCCTCGTATGCTTTGACGTCGGGGAGATTGGCTCCAAGTGGAAAACCGATTACCGTGCAAACTGGAACCCCTGCGCCCTGAAGGTTGCAAGCAGCAGCGCGTACCCAAGTGGGATTCACACAAACCGAAGCGAACCGATAGGTCGCAGCCTCTGCGCACAAACGCTTAATGTCTTCGTCACTGGCCTCAGGCTTTAGCAATGTATGATCAATCAGGCTGGCCCAGTCGCGCGATGACGACGTCTCACCAAGGATCAAACCGATGCGAGCCGCTCCCGCATCGACAATTCGATGCATTCGCTCAGGGCAACGGTTGAAACATTCTGAAGTGCAACCGCAGAGCTTCGCCTGATCGATAGCATCGCCGTTAAGGCGAGCGACAATAGCATCCGTAATCTGCTCGACGAGCTGATCAAATTCGCCGTTACGTGAATAGGTCATGAGTCTGCGCTAAATCTGGATCTCAAAGAGACATTCTAGTTCAGCAGACAGCAGTAAGAAAACGAGCTAGCTCGACTACTGACCACCGACCAATTCTTCAATCAGTATATTGCTTCTCAATGCTGATTATCTTCGCTACTCGCTTGCGATGACGGTCTTCTTTGATTTCCGCACCCAACCAGGCGTGAACGATTTCCGCCATCTCTTTCATGTTGATGATGCCACTACCCAAGGTAAGAACATTAGCGTCGTTGTGCTCGCGCGAGTTTCGCGCAACTGCCACTGAGTAACAAGCGGCTGCACGAACTCCAGGCACCTTGTTTGCCGTCATCGCGCTGCCTACGCCCGCGCCATCGACAACGATCCCAAGGTCGGCGGTTCCATCAGCAACAGCGCGAGCTACAGCATGAGCAAAGTCAGGGTAGTCAACGGCATCTTCTGAATTGGTGCCAAAGTCGTGTACGCGATGGCCCAAATCAGCTAACAGTCGTTTCAATTCCTCTTTCATCTTGAACCCACCGTGGTCTGCTCCAACAGCTATGCGCTTCGAGGCATTGGTGCCGCCTCGGGGAACACGACGCACGATTTCGATTCCCTTCTCCTTAACTATGTCTGCTGCGAGCGGAGTCAGTCGCGCTTGCTCGGCTATGCGTAAAACGGATCCGGCTTCAAGACCACGAACGTCATCTTCCGTGATGACTCTCTTTGCAGATTCGTCACGCGTAACGGAAGGAGAGTCGGTGGCTGGTTTGGAAGGAAGAATGTCAACAAAACGGCTTGAGCTCTCGTCCGCCGACGAGCTTGCCTCAGTTAGGTTCTCTTCACTCGGAACGCGACTCAAAACATCACGCACCAGAGCTCGAATTCGATCGCGATCATCCATTGACATTACAGCAAGTATCAAGCTACATCACGAAGGTCGAGCAACCGAGCAGTAACTGATGCCACCTTCCCTGCTCTGATCGTGAAGTCGACGCGACCGACGTAGATCCCACTCTTGCCTACCTGAAAAATCGTTGTCTGACCGCCGCCCGGCTGCTTTGCAATGACGGGTTGCTCCATGAAGGTGTGGGTGTGGCCGCTCGCAATAAAATCGATTCCGTCTACCCGTTCTACAAGTTGTACATCGCCAATCTGACCTTCGCGTGGGCTTTCATAGTACCCGAGGTGCGACATAGCTATCACGAGCTGACAGCGTTCTTTCTCTCGAAGGGTCTTCACAGTCGTTCGTGACGTCTCAATCGGATCGCGGTACGTCACTCCTTTGAAATTCTCCGGAGTAATCAGGGCAACCGGACTAATTCCCAACCCGAAGAGTCCGATACGAACGCCAGCTAGTTCGCGAACAACATAAGGTTTGATCCTACCCTCAAGCACCGTCCCCGTCATATCGTAGTTAGTTGAGACAACATCAAAGTTCGCGAACTTTAGCGCGGCAGCAAGAGCTGCGACGCCATTATCAAATTCATGATTTCCAAGGGTCGCAACGTCGTAACCAATCTCTGACATTGCCTTGTATTCAACTTCTCCTTTGTAGAAGTTGAAGTAAGGCGTTCCTTGAAAAGCATCGCCCGCATCGATTAGCAACGTGTTCGGATTCTCTTTACGAATGCGTTTGACAAGCGTGGCGCGGCGAGCAACACCGCCCTTGCCCGGATTGAATGGATCGTTCGACGGAAGCGGATCGATTTGTGAGTGAGTATCGTTGGTATGAAGTATGGTGATGACTTTGTCCGAGCTCGAGGAGGTAAGAAAGTCCGCTGTCTCGAACTCACCATTGTAAGAAACCGTGCGCGTGCCGGAGGTAACCAGCAATGCTCCAAACGCCGCAGACGAACCGAGGAATTTTCTGCGACTGATCATTTCTGCTCCTCCGCCTTTGCAGATGGGCCGACGAGCTTGAAGCGATCGTCGACCGCTGCTCGGACAGGTAGGCCGCGCGCGTTCAGTGATTTGACATAACTGATCATTGCGTCGCGCACCGTAAGACCGAGCGGTCGCATATTACGTGCTTCCCTAAAGATGCCATAACTGCCACTGCTCAAATCGTAGAGATAATCGATCGTGACTATGGAATAGACTGCGTTTGGATCAATTCTCGCCTGTTTACCATCGCGATCGATAAATGTCGCACTAATAAATTCAGCTCTTTCGTTCGGGTTTTGCCGGTAGGTTATTCGAGCGCCAGATTGAGCGTCCCCACTAGCGAGCACTCCCTGCAGAAGTCTTTGCACCTGAGCTCCGGTCATATCCAAAACAATGAGTGCGTTCTCGAATGGAAGTAGTTCCCACAAGTCTCGAACGCGCAACGTTCCCGGAGGAATCGAACTCCTGCGCATTCCCCCATTGTTAGTAATGGTCAAAAGGACCGGTTTTTTCAGCCGCCGGCTTGCTTCGGACCTCAAGCCATCCGCAACGAAGTTTCCCATTGTCCCCGCTCCGGGTACTCGTCCCTTCTTCAATTCTCCTTCGAGACGGCCAATCACAGTGTCCAGCTCGCGCACTTTGCTTCGGTACGGCTCGAGCATCTTCAGCACTTCGCGATCATCAGGGATGTTCTCATCAACCAGTTTCCTGCTGGAGTTCGGCGGGTCACAGGCCGCAGGAGCAATGATCTTTTTGCTCTCTTGCGCAGGCGCACAGGGCTCGATTGCCTTTGTTTGCTGGGCGTGAATTAATGAGGGGGTTAGTGCGAGCGCAAGAACGACAAGAAATGCGCGCACACTATGAGGGGCAGAGAAGATCATGTGGCTTCCTGTTTGAGTTGATCGCTGGTTGTGTTATGCATTGACCTTAAGGGAAGAGCTTGCATAGTATGTCGCACCACAAGCCACATAGGCAAACACATCTCAATTCAGAAAAGCAGGAGGCAAACTTGTCTACATCCACCGCGCAGGCGTTAACCGAATTCAATAATCCTGATCTTGAAGTACTTATTTCTGAAGAGCAGATCCAGTCTCGGATAAAGGAACTCGGGGCACAAATCGCGCAGGACTATGCTAATCGCAACCCGCTGTTGATTGGAGTGCTGAAGGGTGCCTGCTTGTTCATGAGCGACTTGATGAGGGCGATTAATGCGCGCCTCGGGATAGAGTTCATGGCAATCTCAAGCTACGGAATGTCGACTAGAACGTCCGGCGAGGTCAGGATTCTGAAGGACCTGGGCGTTCCCATCGAAGGTCGCGACATCCTGGTCGTTGAAGACATAGTGGACACTGGTCTCACCCTCTCGTATCTGCTAGCTAATCTTAAATCTCGTGGCGCTTCGAGCGTGAAATTGGTTGCGCTACTCGATAAGGTGGACCGCCGTCAGCGCGAAGTTCCGATTGACTATCTTGGATTTCAGATCCCGGACCACTTTGTCGTTGGTTATGGGCTCGACTTTGCTGAGCGGTATAGAAATCTTCCTTACATCGCAATTCTTAAGAACGCTGAGTAATCCAATCCCAACGTCTCTCAAGGAAGGACATGTACATGAAAAGCTTTTCCCGTTTGCTTCTTGGTGTGCTTGTTACGGTCGTTGCAGTTTGCGAATGCCAGGCGCAGCAGGACTTTTCGAAGGTCGAAATCAAGGCGACTAAAGTTGCCGGCAATGTCTACATGCTGGAAGGATCCGGCGGCAACATCGGGGTCTCAGTCGGATCTGACGGTATTCTGATCGTCGACGATCAATTCGCGCCGCTCGCTGACAAAATAAAGGCAGCACTGAAGGGTCTCGGTGAAGGAAAACTTAAGTTCATATTGAACACTCACTGGCACGGCGATCACACAGGTGGTAATGTCGCGTTCGGTCCGGAAGCTCCAATCATTGCTCATGACAACGTGCGTAAGCGACTTTCTACCGAACAAAAATCCGAATTCTTCAAACGGACTACTCCGGCGTCGCCGAAGGAGGCGTTACCTGTCATAACTTTCGGCCAGTCGTTGTCAGTGCATTTCAACGGCGAGGAGATTCGCGTCATTCACTTTCCGCACGGGCACACCGACGGTGACAGCGTGATCTTCTTTACGACGTCGAATATTGTGCACATGGGTGACGATTTCTTTTCTGGAAGGTTTCCGTTTGTCGATCTCGAGAGCGGCGGGAGTGTGGAAGGATTAACGAAGAACATCTCCGAAGTCATTGCCAAACTGCCGGCCAACGTGAAGCTTATACCCGGCCATGGTCCAATCTCGGGCATTGAAGATCTTAAGCTCTATCATCGCATGCTGGTCGAGACAACGGACATTGTGCGGAAGAAGATGGCGGCAGGTAAGACGCTGGATGAGATTAAGAAAGAAGGCTTGCCGGACGAATGGAAAACTTGGGGAACGGGCTTTATAAAAACTGACCTGTGGATCGAGATCGCCCACCGCAGTCTTTCAGCAAAACGCGGCTAAAAACACTTACTGAATTTCTTTCAAGAAACTCTTTCCAGCCCGGAGCTTCGTTCCGAAGTTCTCTGCTATTGTCTGCCCGATATCCGCAAGTGAATCGCGAGTACCGAGATTGACTCCCGGCCTCGCACGCTTACCGTAGACCAGCAACGGCACGTACTCTCGTGTGTGATCGCTTCCTCTGAATGTCGGATCGTTACCGTGGTCGGCGGTGATGATCACGAGATCGTCTTCGCGCATCGCATTCTCGATTTCTGGAAAACGCGCGTCGAAGCGCTCAAGCGCGCGGGCATATCCTTCGGTGTCGCGGCGATGGCCGTACAGCATGTCGAAATCAACCAGGTTAGAAAAGATCAGCCCACGTGTGGAGTCCTTCAGAGCTTTGATTGTCTGATCAATCGACTGCTCATTGTTTTTAGCGATCAGGTCCTTCGTAACTCCCAATGCATCGTAGATTGAAGCAATCTTTCCGACGCAAACCACGTCGAAGCCCTCGTCAGCCAAGGCCGGAAGCAGATTCTCTCGCGGTGGCGGCACCGCATAGTCATGACGATTCTCGGTACGATAAAAATTTCCGGGTTGCCCGAGGAATGGTCGTGCAATCACCCGACCCACTTTGTGCTCGCCGTCGAGAATCCTTCGCGCCGTTTCGCAAATCTCGTAAAGCTTCGGGACTGGAATTACTTCTTCATGCGCTGCAATTTGAAAGACTGAATCCGCCGACGTGTAGACGATGGGCTTTCCCGTCTTCAAATGCTCTTCACCCAGATCTTTGATGATCTCCGTACCTGAGGCGGGAACGTTCCCCAGAATTCCCGGCACGCCCGTTTCTGCAATAAACCGATCGAGAACTGCGCGTGGAAATCCGTCGGGATAAGTTGGGAACGCCTTCTCGAGAATTATCCCGGCCATCTCCCAGTGACCGGTGGTCGTGTCTTTGCCATTTGAGCGCAGCGCACAACGACCATAGCACCCGACCGGTTGATCGAGTGGCGACAGACCAGAAAGAGGACGCACATTCGCCACACCGAGACGCTGCAGATTCGGCAAATCAAGTTGTCGCGAAGCCAGTATGTGACCGAAGGTATCGGATCCTGCGTCCCCCCATTCGGCTGCGTCTGGCATTTCGCCGATACCGGCGCCGTCGAGCACAATCAGAGTTATTCGGTTGAAATTAGTCGGCATGAGAGTGGATTCAAGGTATTCGTTTCGCCCGCTTCGGTGAGTTACTGTTTTGGAGCGTAGTATCCCTCGCGCGCGCGCACTGAAGACTTTTCCTTGAGACCTTTCACCTCGACGCGTATCGCTCGGTATTTTCCGTCACGAAGCTTGTTCGTTGGATAGTAGCCTAAGCTGTACTGAGTACCGATATCGTTTGCAACGCGACTGAATGCTGCCCGCGCGTCCTGCAGGGTTGCTGCAAGGAAATTCTTTCCACCAGACGCTCGTGCGAGATCATTCATTTCGCGGCGCGCGAGATTGTACAGTTCGCGACTGATGGACATACGCTGGAATGGTCCCATCTGGCAGAAGTTTGCGTAGTCTTCCCTGCTCGCAGCGGGAACAAAGATTCGGCGGTAACGCTCAAGCTGTTTTTGCGAAAGGCTCAAGCGTCCATCGTCCTGACAATCCTTCATCAGACGATCTTCGACAAAGTCTTCTGTGTTCACCTGAATGAAATAGGTAGCGATTCCAGCATTCAGCAGTTTCGCCTTCACTGTTGCGAAGTCGGAATTGCTGGCGGAATCGACGCCATCGGTGAGAGCTACGACCGCACGTCTGCCGCGCAGTTCTTCGCCCGCGGGTTCGCGGAAAACATCGGTGATTACTCGATCGAGTCCATCGTAAAAGGGCGTGCCATTGCTGCTGCCCAGATGTTCGATTGCATCTTTGAGTGTCTCTCGGTTCGCAGTCAGCGGCGTCAGCACGTCAACAACAGCCAACTTATTCTCACTGTCTACGCTGGTGTTAAAGGCTTCGACGGCCACGCGGTCACCGGGTCTCAATGCCTGGATAAAGGAGTTCGCGGCGTCGCGGATCAGAGCTACGTCTTCCCGTGTAGAGCCGGACGTATCGAGTAACAACGCGATCTCGAATGGCGTTCCCGTGGTACCGAAATTTGCGATAGCCTGCGGTTGCCCATCTTCGTAAACCACGAAGTTTTCTCGCTTCAGATCTGATAGAGGACGTCCTTCAGGCGTAGTCACAACCGCAGGGACAGACACTAGTTGAGTATCAACGCGGACGACGTCCCCCTCATCGACTTCGTCGGTCCGACCGTTGGAGTTGGAGGTGCGTTGATTCTGGTTCTGCTCATTTGCGACTCGCCGTGGACGTTGCTGATTGTTCTGTTGATGAGCAGCAGCAGGCCAGAATGGCACTATCAGCATCAAGATCATTGAAGCAATCAAAAGTAACGAGAAAGGGGACGCGGAAGTGTACGTGACCTTGAAGACTCTCATGACGACTACTTCGGAATGGGCTCTGTTGGCTGCAACTATAAACCCGCCGGGCCACCGTCGCAAAACGGGTAATGCGTTCGGTCCGTTAGCTTGACAGCCTCGCCGGCATTTCTTAGCATGACGACGCACTTGATAGCGCGTAATTCTTTGGTGATTATGCTCTTTGCAGTCTGACGTGCCATTGCAGTCAGCAGCTATCGTCCAGGCACGTACGTCAATGGTAGACGGCTTCCCTTACAAGGAAGAGGTTGGGGGTTCGAGTCCCTCCGTGCCTACCATTCTCAGTTCAAGACGTTGTAGTCTCGCTTCGAGACTCAGAATTGAAAATCGTTTTTTGCGGAGTCGTAGTTCAGTTGGTTAGAACGCCGGCCTGTCACGTCGGAGGTCGCGGGTTCGAGTCCCGTCGGCTCCGCCATTTTTTCAGCAACTTACGTCTTGAGACAATCAGCAAGAGCCACAGTTTGCGTTGTTTTCAGTATGTTGTACCAGTCGTGTGCCAGTAGCTTACTGTAAGTTCAAGAGACGAAGTTACTTACCGGCTTTGCTCGAGCAAAAAACCTCATCGTTGTGGGCCTCTTACGATCACTTCACTTACTCCGAGTCGCTCGAGCAAAAAACCTCATCGTTGTGGGCCTCTTACGATCACTTCACTTACTCCGAGTCGCTGCGATCATGAGCGCTTTCGATGGATACGACTCGGTCACGCAATAGTCTGTGCGTGGATCCTTCGCCATAACGCCAAACGCTGACGCAATCGCTATTAATGTCTCACCGTCGCGCGTCTGATCTTTCTCCACTCGCTGGACTGTTCGGGTGCGATGCCAGCGATCTCAACGACTTGTTCCTGACTCCAGCCCTGATCAAGGCGCCTCGGCTTTTCTTACCAAAACGACTTTCCCTTCTCATGGATAGCATCAACTTTCAATGCCGATAATGACAACCTTCGAACCAGAAGTGGATGACAGAAGACGACAGTATGTTTACGGTAATCGGTTATGGCGGTTACTACTCTCGACCAGCGAGACAAATACGTGCCGTGTGTAGTGAGCGGACTATACAACCGGGTACATAATAGGGAACGGATTTCGAACAAAAATAAGTGTCCCGATCAAAGTCAAGACTCTTCGTATCTTTTAAAGTGGATTCGCGTGAAGACCGTCAGAGTCCGATCCTCTAATTCGGCATTGTGGAGGACCAGGCGCAACTACCTCTATGTAGATTTGCGGCTAGCTCAGTCGTAGGACGTTCTCTCAGAAGTACTTTCGCCGAACTCACGCGCCGCTTAGGACTCCAGCCATGCGCAAATTGCAGTCAGGCCCGTTGGTTTACTTCGCTAGCAGCTCTTCAATCTCATCCAAACCAACAGGCTTAACCAGGTGGTAATCAAATCCTGCCTCTTTAGACCGCTGGAGGTCTGAATCCTGTCCATATCCGGTTAGGGCAATCAACTTCACCCCTTTCAGCCGTGAGTCACGACGAAGGCGTCTTGCTACTTCATACCCATCCATCTCCGGCAACCCGATATCCAGCAGTACAACGTCAGGCTGGAATTCAGCGGCCACTTCCAAAGCCTTCTCAGCGGAGTAAGTGACGGTAACTTCGTGCCCTGATCTTTTGAGCAGCATACCGATTGAATCAGCTGTGTCCAGGTTGTCATCAACTATCAGCACACGACTCGGACGGCCAGATGTCTTACTTTTTTCGACCTCAGGAATCTCAGATTGCACAGGGGACGGCAATATGGGAAGACGCACAATGAACTCGCTTCCTTGGCCCAATCCTGCACTGCGTGCCTGTATGTTTCCTCCGTGCATCTGGACAAGCTTTCGAACGAGCGTCAGGTCAACACCTAAACCTCCCTCCGAGCGATCTAGAGATCGTTGCGCCTGGGCAAAGAGGTCAAAGATTTGCGGGAGAAAATCTGGTGCTATGCCAATGCCGTTATCCTTGACGCTTAACACCATATCATCGCCCTCTTTCTGAACGCTCAACCAGATGTGTCCGTCTATCGGCGTATACTTCGCAGCATTATTGAGTAGGTTCACAACAACCTCTTCTAGTCGGATGGCATCTGCGTTCACCCAAATAGCCTCTGTTGGCAGCGACACTGTTAGCGCATGGGTGGGTTGATTGATCACGGGTCGAGCAGTCTCTACTGCCTTCTGAACAACATCCCTGATGTCGACATGTTCCAGATTCAGCTGAATCCTGTTGCTGAGAAGACGAGAGACTTCGAGAAGATCATCCACCAACACCACCAAATTATTAACTTGACGCCGAATAATGCCCGTCGCCTTGATTTGAGCTGGGTCCTCATATTTCTGCCCCTCAAGAATGTCGATAGCATTATTAATTGCCGCCAGTGGATTGCGGATTTCGTGAGAGAGCGTTGCCAGGAATTCATCCTTGCGACGGTGCAACGCGGCTAAAGCTTCTGCTTCGGCTTCCGCTCGTTCCCTCTGTCGACGTTCCGTGATATCTCGAATGTTGCATTGAATTACCTGCTCGTGATTCACGTTATAGACGTTACTGATCACCTCCACTTCTACTCTTTCCCCGTTCTTGTTTTGCAGCGGCAGATCGTATCGGATATAGCCTTGCTCTTGGAGTTGGCGAAATGCGGCGTGGCTGTCTTCGAGATCTTTTAACAAACCGATCTCCCAGAGTTGCTTCCCGACGAACTCATCAGTTGAATAGCCCAACAATTCGGTCAAAAATAGATTGGCATCCGTGATTTGTCCTGTGGAACCATCGAGGATGAGGATTCCGTCTCTTGCAGATTCGAACAACCGACGAAAACGGACCTCACTTTCGCGTAGTTGCGATTCTTTTTCCTTACGTTCGGTGAGGTCACGAGTGATCTTAGAGAAGCCTTTCAAGTTTCCATTCTCGTCACGTAAAGGCGTGATAATTACGTTGGCCCAAAATGTTGACCCATCTTTGCGCACGCGCCATCCTTCATCCTCGAACCGTCCTTGCGTTACGGCCGCTTGTAGCTCGTGTTCAGGCCACCCTGCTTGAATGGCGTCCTGAGGATAGAAGCAAGAAAAATGCTTGCCAATGATCTCTTCCTCCGTGTAGCCCTTTATGCGTTCCGCTCCGGCATTCCAAGTAGTGATATTGCCCTGCGGATTGAGCATGAAAATCGCATACTCGCGAACACCTTCGACAAGAAGCCGAAATCGTTCCTCACTCTCGCGCAGGTCTTGCTCAGCCTTGCGGCGCTCGGTAACGTCGCGAAATACGAGGACGACGCCGACGACCACGTCTTTATCGTCGCGAATCGGGGCAGCACTATCATCGATCGCTCGTTCCGTACCGTCTTTCGCAATGAGCAAAGTATGGTTTGCCAAGCCAACAATCAAACCTTCGCGCAAGGCACGCGTCGCAGGATTTTGTACCGTGTGTCGACTCTCTTGATTAATAATTCGGAAAACTTCGTCCAGTGGAACGCCTGCGGCGTCTTTCTGATTCCAACCAGTTAAGCTCTGAGCTACAGGATTCAGAAAAGTGACTTTGCCTTCAGCGTCGGTAGTAATAACCGCATCACCGATACTGGAAAAAGTCACCTGTAACCACTGCCGTTGTTCGTACAGGGGTGCCACAGTCTCGTTCATGCCTTTGTCCTCAGTAGATAATTCAGCTTAACTTGATAAAACCACGGTCTGTAAGGACACACGCTCAATCCGTGAAGCACTCAACGACGGGCAGAGCAACTTTGCGCCTCAGTAGATTAATCTTGCCGCCGGAACCGAAGGTTCAGCGACGAGCGACCAATTCCGCAGATGTGAAAGGTGACGTTTTACGGGAGTGGCTCGCTTATCAACCGGCCATGGACCGCGAACCAGAACTCATTGTGCGATCAATAGCATCCCTACGCAATAGTTTTCTCTCGTTACATGGGCGTTACTGCTGAAAGGAAAGTTGTAAACAGGGCAAGAGCGGCACTCCCCTTATTGCCCTCGAAAAGGACCGCCCTTCCCCCTAGAGCAACGGCAGACAAATCCTTACCGCCAAGGTGCGGACAAGACAGTAAGGGCCCAGCGTCCGTCGCCCATCTGTGAAAATTGCTAATCAGTCGAATTTTGGGGAAAGAGTCGGGAGGAGAACGATTGATCGATGCGGATTATGCCGCCACCAGAAATTAGAGTCAACCGCACGTCGGTACGACGCCTGTGCCATGATGTGGTTTCTAAACTTCAGATTACGACATCAATCCGTTTACGGAAGAGCAAACAAGCGAGCAGCCTTGCGACGACACGGTCGATGGCAAGTCGTGGCACCCGACATTACAGTCGTCTGCCTCCAGGCGGACAGGATCACCGTGGATCCACAAATTTATGACGTCGGCGAATACCAAATGGCGCCGGAGCTAGTAGTCACCGTCTCGAAGAAAGGTGGGAAGCTCATGGCCCAATGGACCGGAAAGCCAGACTTCGAGTTACTTCCCGAATCACAGATAGGATTTTTCATCAAAGACCTTTCAGCACTCTTTTTCTTCCTGAGAGGAGAGACAGTTAAGCTGAACCAATTCATCACCATTCAGGATGGGCAAATAATTGCCGCGAAAAGAATCAACTAAATTACCTACCTCCTTAGTACGGGGGCTAAGTTGTAGAGAGCAAATTCGGTTCGAGAGCAGCGGAAAGGTCCGACGGCTGGGCTAGCAACGCTACGCAGAAGACGTTGACTTTTGAATGTAGTGCAATAGAGTAGTTGAAACTCGGCAGTCCGCAGCGGTGTAAATGGCGATTACTCGAAATACTCGGTTCGGCCGCTACGAAATTCGCTCGCTGCTTGGAGCAGGCGGCATGGGCGAGGTCTTTCTGGCGCACGATCCAAAAATCAACCGTGACGTGGCGATCAAAGTCCTCCCTGCTGCTATCTCTTCAGACTCGGAACGATTGCGCCGCTTCGAACAGGAAGCGCAGGCGGCAGGCGCGCTCAACCACCCGAACATCCTCTCAATCTATGATGTAGATACTCAGGACGGTTCGACGTACGTTGTCTCCGAACTGCTTCAGGGCCAGACTCTGCGCGAGCAGCTGAACGGCACTGCGCTCACCGTTCGGAAGGCGATCGATTACACACTACAGATCGCGTCAGGGCTGATGGCAGCACATGAGAAGGGGATCGTGCATCGCGACTTGAAGCCGGACAACTTGTTCATCACGAAAGATCAGCGAGTCAAAATTCTCGATTTCGGCCTGGCGAAGCTGATGGAACTGAACAAGGCCAGTGAAGTTCAGACTGATGTCGCAACGCGGAAGCTCAATACAGATCCGGGGACGGTCTTAGGCACGGTCGGTTACATGTCGCCGGAGCAGGTCAGGGCACAGCGGGTGGATCATCGTTCGGACATCTTTTCGCTTGGCGTAATTCTCTACGAGATGCTTTCCGGCAGACGCGCCTTTCGCGGTGAGTCCACCGTCGAGACGCTCAACGCAATCCTAAAAGACGAACCGCCGGAACTGTCTGAATCAAATAGTCAGATTAACCCCGCTCTCGACCGCATCGTAAGGCACTGTTTGGAAAAGAGTCCGGACCACAGATTTCAATCAGCGAGGGACCTGGCATTTGCTTTGGAAGCTCTGAGCGGATCATCGTCGGGTGGCACGATGGCAGCTGCTTTGCCGCCGATGCGGGGATGGTCCAAAAACCGTGAGCGATTGGCGTGGATAGCAGCGGGCATCTGCTTGCTCGGGGTGATCGTGTTGCTGCCTTTCGTTATCGCGCAATGGCGAGGCGCTCCACGAGATGAGCGCGTACTCAAGATGTCGGTGCTGGCGCCTGAGAAGTCCACTATGATCGGAACGGTGACGGGCATGGCCGTTTCACCGGATGGTCGTCGCCTAGCTTTCATCGCCTACTACGAAGGACGCAGCCTTATCTGGGTGCGTTCTCTTGATTCGCTCTCAGCGCAAGCTCTCGCTGGAACCGAGGGGGCCCAGGGTGTCTCTTCTCTTTTCTGGTCACCAGATAGTCGGTTCATCGGATTCTTCGCTGAAGGTAAGCTCAAAAAAATTGATGCTTCAGGAGGAGCTTCCCAAACTCTGTGTGATGCGCAGAACAGTCGCGGCGGGACTTGGAATCGGGCCGGAGTGATTCTCTTTTCCCTTGGGGGAAACAGTTTACTGTATCGGGTCTCGGCGGCTGGCGGACAGCCAACTCCGGTTACAACGCTCGACCCATCACGCTTCGAGCGTGCTCATCGCTGGCCCTACTTCCTACCAGACGGTCGCCATTTCCTTTTTTTTGTGAGCAGCACCCAACCCGAATCCGGAGGGATCTTCGTCGGCTCGCTTGATGCTAAAGAAACGAAGCGGTTGCTTCCTAGCATTTTAAACGCAGAATATTCGCCACCAGGTTTCCTCGTATTCTTGAGAAACGAGATGCTGATGGCCCAGCGGTTCGATGCCGATCAGCTTCAACTGGCCGGTGAGCCATTTCCGATCGCTGAACGTGTGGCATACAACATAGGCATTGGTCGCGGATCCTTTTCAGTATCAGAAAACGGCACATTGGCTTTTCGCAGTGGTGGTGGTGGCCAGATTAACCAACCTATCTGGTTTGATCGAGCCGGCAAACAGATTGGCTCACTCGGTGCCGCTGGCCTTTACTTCACCGCTGGGCTGTCACCGGATGAAACCCGAGCTACCGTAGACCGCATTGATCCTCAAACGGGAACAGCCGACATCTGGCTCTTCGACTTGTCGAGCGGTATCCCCTCCCGGTTCACGACCGATCCTGCGGGCGACTCGAATTCAATTTGGTCGCCTGATGGAAGCCGCATTGTGTTCCACTCAAGCCGCGAAGGCGTAAGACATCTTTATCAAAAGACTGCCAGCGGCGGTGGGAATGAGGAAGTTCTCTTAAGGACAAATGAGGAGAAGATACCGGACGACTGGTCTTCGAATGGGCAGTTTATTGTGTATGAGAGCCTCAATCCCAAAACAAAAAAGGATTTATGGATATTACCGATGTCCGGGAACGCGCAGTCATTTCCGTTTTTGCAAACTCAGTTCAACGAATTGCAGGCTCAATTCTCTCCAGACGGAAAGTGGATAGCCTACACCTCTGACGAGTCGGGAGCGCCGGAGGTCTACGTACAGACATTCCCAGCTTCGGGAAGCAGGTGGCGCGTCTCGAGTGGCGGAGGATGCCAGCCCAAATGGAGGCGCGACGGCAAAGAGCTCTTCTACATTGCCGCGGATATGAACCTAATGACGGTGGACGTAAAGCTGGGAGGCACATTTACGGCGTCTGTTCCTAAACCGCTGTACAGAACGCGCATCTTTAGTTTGACAGATTTCCGGAATCACTACGCGGTCAGTGGCGACGGGCAACGCTTTCTTATCGTCTCAACGATTGAAGAAACGAGCGTCACGCCGATCAGCATCGTGGTGAACTGGACCGCAGAGTTAAAGCGATAATTATTACCGTGCCCCACAAGTCTGCGTTAATCTGGCGCTCTATATTTGTTGAGCAGCAGATTGAAGGAAGCCAGTTCCCACGATTTTGGATAGTGCTCCACGAGCTGAGAAATGTGAGCGACGCATCGGTGGTAAATTGTTTGCATCTACCGAACTGACCAATTCATAGGGGCGAGCAACTGAACAGTCTGCTCCAGGTCTTGCAGAAAGAGTCAGGTTGGAATTGACAATCTGAGAATTCATGATCTCAGGCAAGCTGTCTGAGCCTCAGCACTTGCCTCTACCGCAAGGATAAATAGACACGCTGCGGGTCATACAGAAATTCGTAGCTGGTTGATGGCACCGACACAACTGCCGTCAACTGCGTCCGTTATTCGTAGGCAGTCATCTTCTGGACTAATAATCCCAGGCTAAGAAACTCGTTGATACAGGCGCGGGTTTGATGCCGCACCCGCCGGCAGAACGCAAATTTCTGTGTTGGAAGGCAAAAAAAGTATTGACAGCATTAAGCAATCTGTACTAAACCTTCGTTCGCTAAAACAACAAACTAGCCAGCCACCCATTTGGGCCGTTGTCCCTCCCCAAAGGTGCATGCAAATGCATTACGCACGCCCTCCAATATGTCCTGTCTCTCACCTTAAGCAGCGTGAATTTGGACCATCGCTGAACATCGTTGCCGACGATTCCGCTCGGTAGATAAGGAGTAATCCATGAGATCCCTACGATTCCAGCCGCAAGTTTCTGTCATCTTGTTGAGACAAAAACTCCCACTTCTTGTGCTCACTTTGCTACTGATAGGTGGGCTCTCCTACAGCACATACGCTCAAGCCGTTTATGGGAGCATCTCGGGAACGATTACTGACCCCCAGGGTGCCGCCGTCACTAAGGCAACCGTGACAGTGACAGACCTAGCCAAGAACGTTAGCTCCAGCACAACGACTAACGATTCAGGCTTTTTTGAAGTTACCCATCTTATTCCAGGTACGTATCAACTTAAAATTGAACAACAGGGATACAAGACAGCCATCCAGGAAGTAGTCGTCAAGGCAGATGTGGTAACTGCCGCTGATGTTCGTTTAGAAGTGGGAACTGTGACCGAGACAGTAACGGTGAGTGGCGAGGCGATCGACATTTCTCTAAAGACTGATAAGACAGACGTGGCAACCACCTTTAATCAACGGCAAGTTCAGGAACTTCCGACCTTCGATCGTAATTTCACACGTTTCGTCTTGCTTTCACCAGGTACACAGCAGCTTCCGGGTTGGAATCACGCGGCCAGCGAGAACCCACAAGGCTCACTTCAGACGTTTGTGAATGGACAACATTTCAGTGGAACTTCATTTCAGCTTGATGGGACTGATAATCGTGATCCGATACTGGGTATCATCGTGGTCAACCCAACACTTGAATCGGTGACTGAAACGAAGATAACGACGCAGAACTACGATGCGGAGTTTGGGCAGGCTAATGCGGGCGTTGTAACGGCTCAGACCCGTTCGGGTTCAAACGACCCTCACGGAAGCGCCTTTATGTTCCGCCGCAACGATCTAACACAAGCGCGCGATCCGTTCACTAACAGTGTGCCGGATGTTGTAACGGGAAAGCTTCTTCCTGAAAGCGTATGGAGCCAGTTTGGCGGGTCCTTCGGATACAAGATTATAAAGGACAGAAATTTCATCTTCGGCGATTATCAGGGTACACGCAGCAAAGAAGGTGGTTCCGTCCTGACAACAGTTCCAACTGCGCTTGCGCGCAGCGGCAATTTTAGTGAATACCCGGTTCAGATCTATGATCCTTCAAGTGGTAATCCAGTCACCGGCCAGGGACGAGTGCCGTTTACTGGAAACATAATTCCGAATATGAGGATATCGCAGCAGTCGAGAAACCTGTTGGCACTTATTCCACTGCCCAACCTACCCGGTATAGTAGATAACTTCAGCACAAGTGGCCCTGATGTCTTCAACGGTGATCAATTTGACATTCGGGATGACCAGTATGTCGGCCAGAATCTACATATCTTCGGTCGATACAGTTTTGCTCGTTTCGAAAGAACGAAACCCGGAGCATTTGGTTTCCTTGTTGGCGGACCAGATCTGAGCGGAGCTCGTTTTGCCGGCAGTTCGAAGGTTCGCAATCAATCACTGGCGCTCGGCTTTGACTACACCGTTTCGCCAACTTTAATCACTGACGTCAGATTCGGCTATTTTCGCTACAGGGTGAATGTTTTGCCGGGCGGTGTAGGCACCAGTCCTGCCTCTGATGCGGGAATTCCCGGACTTAATCTCGATGAGTTCTTTACTTCCGGAATGCCAGCCTTTGGCATTGAAACACCCGGACATCGCGGTGACTTCGATGACCGGCGAGTCTTCAAATTCGGATTTTCCCTGTTTGCAAATGGCTGTAATTGCCCACTCGCTGAGTTGGAGAGACAAATTCAGATTGTCAATAACTGGACAATGCTGCGTGGTAATCACACCATCAAGGTTGGTGCAGATCTTCGTTTCGCTCGCAATCTTCGTGTGCCGTCAGACTCACACCGAGCTGGTCAGTTGTTCTTCCGAGATGCTGGAACCGCTTTTGTAAATCCGGATCTCACCACAAGTGGTGGTACAGGCCTGGCGAGCTTTTTGCTGGGCAATGTAAGCGATTTCGGCCGCTTCGTAAGTACGGTTACAGACGCGGAAGAACAGCAACGCCGCTGGTATTTTTACGGGCAGGATACGTGGCGCTGGTCACGAAAACTCACACTCAATTATGGCCTGAGGTGGGAATTGGTCTTTCCCGAAAGCGTCAAGGAGGCTGGAACAGGTAGTTTGCTTAACCTTGATACGGGGCAACTATTTGTAGGTGGCGTTGGGGACATCAATAAACATTTCAACGTCGATGTCAGTTATAAAACATTTGCTCCGCGCCTTGGTATAGCCTATCAATGGACGGACAAGACCGTGATCCGCGCAGGCTATGGCCGTAGTTTTGACATTGGAGTGTTCGGCTCGATCTTTGGACATGCGGTCACGCAGAATCCGCCGGTGCTTGCGTTCCAACAGCTTGATCAGGAAGACTTCAGAACTGTCTTCACTCTGAATCAAGGGCCGCCCGCCCCCGTCTTTCCCGCAGTACCCTCAAACGGTCTCATACCATTGCCGGATGGCATAAACGCGCGCGCACGCTCGTTCAGAATGCGGCTACCCACGCTTGATGCCTGGAACATAACTGCTCAGCATCAGCTGTCGTCAAATACCTCGTTCGAGGTGAGTTATGTCGGAAACAAGGGGACGCACGTCTTTGCCGGTGATGGCCCAGCATATAACCCTAATCAACCCGTCGCTGGACCCGGGCCCGAGAATCTTCGCAAACCCTTCTTTACCCGTTTCGGCTGGACCCAAGGCATTACTTACTACGGCAATGACGCCGACAACCGTTACAACGCTCTACAGACGAAGTTTGAAACCAGGCTTCCAGGTCTTAACATTCTGGCTCACTACACCTTGTCCTCAATTAAGAACAATGAGGACAACTATTTCATTCACAATCGCGCACTTGGTCGTGGTCCAGCGAGCTTTGACCGGACGCACGTGTTCTTTTTCACTGAGGTCTGGGATCTGCCCATTGGTCGCGGCAAGCAATACCTGACCGATACGTCGAGCGGCTGGGATTACCTCATCGGAGGGTGGCAGGTAAACTCCACTACCTCATGGCAGAGTGGCCTCTCTTTCACACCGACAGTGTCGGGAGCAAACTGCTCAGTCAATTCTGGGCCCTGCCGTCCTGATCTTACAGGAGACCCGAGCGTCAGCGATCAGAACCGAGACCACTGGTTCCAGGGTGGAATTGGAACGGGCACTCCATGGGCCAAAGCCCCTGACGGTCAGTTCGGAAACGCAAAGCGTGGCAGCTTGCGCGGACCGGCCTTTTTCCAAACCGATCTCTCGATCTTTAAGAACTTTAAACTAACAGAGAACGTGAGGGCTGAATTTCGAGCAGAGGTCTTTAATCTCTTTAACCACGTCAACCTCGGTCTACCAACAACTGAGGTCGATAATCCGAACGCGGGCAAAATAACCGGACTGCAATTCCCCAATGCCAGAATGCGACAGTGGCAGTTCGGGGCAAGGCTGAAGTTTTAGCTATCTGAACAAGTGCAGACCAGATTTAATGGATGGTCAGGAGTGCAACACACTCCTGACCATCCATTTCCAATCAGCTCGGGTTCTACCGCTGTTTCCGCTGAGGCACCGGAAATCCATCTAGATTTAAAACTTTCCGTTTCTCTCTTTCCGGCAATCGGGCATACAGTTCTGTGAACGCTGCGTTAGTCCAACCAAAACCGATCTCATTAGACTTGTATCCAAACTTCAGGCCGGCGCTGACTTCCGATTCCCGTCGTTGAACGTCGTATTTCTCTACAATCGTGTTGTGCTGAATAAACTCCTTCAATATCAAGGAAAGGAAATTCGCAGTGATTCGCTCCGCTTCCGTCTTGTAACCGTAGCGACGCAGTCCCTCGACCGCAATCATCTCGGTGGGCGCCCACCCAAAAGGAGCGTCCCACTGACTACCACTCACAGTTGTACTTGTTAGCAGTCCGCCCCCCACCTCAAAGAGATGAAGGTTACTCACAATTCGCTCAGCCTGCCGCGAATCGGCAATGCCCACCCAGAGCGGGTAGAAAGTCGTGATAAAAGGATAACGTCGCAATTTCTTCTCGGCGAAATTATAGTCATAATAAAGACCGTCTTGTTCATTCCACATCAGCCGGTTCATTGTTTGCTGCCGCCGGTGAGCGCGCTCGCTCCAGGTTCGAGCCTGCTGAGGGCTGCCAAGTATCTTCATTATCTCTGCAGTATCCGTTTCCATGAGATAGAGTAATGAGTTCAGGCAAACGGGATCATAATGGATAATATCAATGTTGAAGGGTCCGAAACGGTTGGAAGGATCGAACCCTGATTCGCGCATCGAGCGGTCACCCTTGTAGAAAAGATCTGTGAGCCGATCCTTCTCTTTATCGTAATACTGACTCAACTCATAATCTTTAACGTCATGGTTGCGGTAATAATCCCTGACCAAGTCGTAGTGATCGCGCCCTTGAGCATCGCGCTCACCCGATAAAACCTCCGGCGCTGGACCAACGCCGAGATCGTAATAATGTGACAGGCCAGTATCCCTCGTGAGATGCGGCTCCTGGGTCCAGAATTGGTAGTACTTCTCGATGGCCGGAATAGTCATTCGCAGCCATGATGGATCAGACTGCTTCCGGTAGATGTTAAGAATCATTTGAGTCAGAAACGGGGGTTGGGAGCGCGAAAGATAATAAGTTCGGTTGGCGTTTAGTATTTTTCCATAATGATCGATCTGGTAAAGAAAGTTATCGACCATGTTTTTTGCCAACTCCATCTCACCATCTCGCACAAGGCCCACCTGAGTGAAGTAACTGTCCCAACCATACATTTCGTTAAACCGCCCACCTGGTACAACGTAGGGGTAGGGTAGATACAGCAAACCATGCTCTCGGATTTCAGTCGCATCCCCTGGCATTTGTCGAAGCTCGATCCTAGCAAACTCTTGCGGCGTCATTTGTGCGCGCAATGTCAGTTCTATTTGCTTGAGGTTCTCACGACGAGAAACGTAGACGGGCCATCGACCATCAGACATCGGCTTAAATTTTGGATCTGGCGCTGCTTGCGCAAGCTGCGCGTTGGAGCGCATCAGCGTATGCCAACTTTGCTTGATATAGATTTGCATCGTTCGCAGTTGATCAGGCGAGGCGTTGTCGGACGAGCGTCCGGAGGACATCTGGTTTGCTGAAGCGAGTAAAAGCAGCACCGTGGGTGCAAGAAAGTATTTTGTGATGTTTAGTTTCGTGGACATAATTGTAAATCCCTCAGACTTCTTTGCCCAGACTGGAAACGCAAGAATAAGTTAAGCGGCGGCTCTGAACAATCCACATTCCAAGCTGGCTTTCAGCGTGGAGCGACAAAATGGCAGATCTACGACTTAACGGCATATCCAAAATTTACCCGGAAAATGTCCGTGGTGTCGTGTCTCTAACGTTTGAAGTTAGCGACGGCGAATTTGTCGTCCTGGTTGGCCCATCGGGCTGTGGGAAATCCACGGTGCTGCGCATGATTGCCGGATTAGAAAGGGTTTCCAGTGGAGAAATCTACATAGATGGAATCTTGGTTAACAACGTTCCCGCGAAGGAACGGGACATCGCCATGGTATTTCAGAATTATGCTCTTTATCCTCATATGACCGTCTACGAAAATATGTCCTTCAGCTTGAAAATGAGGAGAGTTCCAAAGGCCGAGATAGATCAACGCGTGAGACAGGCAGCTGACATACTGGCACTCAGCAGTTTGTTGGATAGGCGACCCAAAGCTCTTTCGGGCGGACAGCGCCAACGAGTCGCACTCGGACGCGCAATCGTCCGTCAACCAAAACTATTCCTGTTTGACGAACCGCTGAGCAACTTAGACGCCAAACTGCGTGTCGCTATGCGAGCGGAGTTGATCAAACTCCATAAGCGTCTCCACGCAACCACAATCTACGTCACACACGATCAGGTAGAAGCAATGAGCTTAGGGAACCGCCTGATTGTTCTAAAGGACGGGATTGTGCAGCAAATCGGAGCGCCCCTTGAAGTCTATGATCGTCCCGCGAACCAATTTGTAGCAGCTTTTATAGGCAGTCCAGCGATGAATTTTTTCAACTGTTCAGTCGTTCAGCATGAAACGCGCCTTCTTCTGTCAGGCGACGGGTTTGAGGTGAGATTGCCGTCGCACATCGCAGCTATCCTCACTGCCAGTCCAGTCGCTCCCCGGAAGGTGGTTCTTGGGATGCGGCCCGAAGACATATTCGAGCGTCGGGTCAACTATGACGCGGACGAAACGAATGCCGTGATGGCGCGAGTCGATTTTCTGGAGCCTCTTGGCAGCGAAGTGCTGGCGACCTGTTCAATTGGCGGACAGGAGATAGTCGTGCGACTAAACCCCAAGACCAGCGCGACAGCTGAAGATAAAATCGAATTGGTTTTTGACATGGAACGAGCCAAACTCTTTGACCCGACAACGGGGAACAAACTTTATTGAAATGCGCGTGCTAATATCTCTTATTCTGCTCACCGTGTCGGTTGTCAGTTGTCGATCTCAACGTCACGGCGAGGTTGGAATCGCGCAAATCGGAAAACCCATAACTCTTACCTACTGGAGCGCCACCAACGCTCAAGAACTTGAGTTTGCCAACCAAGTCGCAGCTGATTGGAATGCCCAGCACCCCAATATCCAGATTAAAGTCGAGCCTGTACCAGCCGGGCAATCTTCTGAAGAGGTCTTGCTTGCTGCGATTGCCAGTCACACCACGCCAGACATCTATGCCAATGTATTCCCTGGCACGCTGCAGGATTTACTCGACGCCTCCGCCGTAGTCAAACTTGATGAGTTCTCGGATTTCTCACAGGTGTTACTCGAGCGCATGCCATCCCAACTGCTCGAGCAGTATCGCTCAGCGGACGGACACTATTATCAGGTGCCATGGAAATCCAATCCAGTCATGGTGCTTTATAACACGCGGCTGTTGCACGACGCTGGAATTTCGACGTTGCCGACGACCTACTCCGAATTTCTGACAGCAGCCGCAAAGGTGAGCGTAGACCGCGATGGTGACAGGAAAACCGATCAATGGATGGCGAGCATTGACTACTTTCCGATCTGGTACAAAAGATTGTTCGACTATTATCCACTTTACCTCGCCGCAAACGGCCAACATCTGCACGTCGGTCGACAAATCACATTCGACAATGAGCAATCGATTGCGGTGTTTCGGTTCCTGCAGGAGTGCTTTGCCAAAGGCTATGTACCACGTCAGTCTTTTCAGGGAGATGCTTTTCTTGATGGTCGCGTAGCAGCAAAATTCACCGGGCCTTACAGCATCAGCCATTTGGAGCGCTATCGGCCGGCAAATTTCGAATACGCTTTCGGACCAGTGCCCCGACCGGACGATTCAAAAGGATATCCCGTTAGCTACGCCGATCCGAAAACCATAGTTATTTTCCAAACATGCCAGCAACAGACTCAGGCGTGGGAATTCGTCAAATTTATTATCGCCAAGCAGAACGATTTGCTATTGCTGGAGTTGACCAATCAGTTGCCGATTCGGTCCACCATCCTTACAGACCCGACCTTCGCTGATTATTTCAGGCAGAATCCGCGGATGGTCCCATTTGCTGAACAGCTCCCCCAAGCACAGACAATTGAATCGATGTCCGAACTTAAGGAGGTTCTGGATGCGATCGCCCAGGAGTTTGAAGCGTCAGTAGTTTTCAACCTTAAATCTCCCGAGCAAGCAGTTCGGGATTCAGCCAAAAGAAGCCAAGAGATTCTCGATGCTCAATGAAACGAGGACAAGGAACTCCGTGTGGAAACATTCCATCGCCTCATACTCTAAACAGAGTCCTCAACTCCACAACCGTGCGGGATATCTCATGGTGCTGCCTTACATTATCCATGTTGCAGTATTC
>JBKPAC010000203.1:0-17991 GCA_046726175.1 Acidobacteriota bacterium | reverse complement strand
CGCCATGTCATAGAGCGTAATTGGAGACTCGTCGCTCACCGGAGTATCAATCTTCAGCAACGGCCCATAAGCCGTACCTAATTTTCGCAGCGACTCGATCATCATAAACGTCGTAGGAAACCAAACGGGGCCGCGCCAGTTCGAATTGCCACCCTTGAGCATTTCCGATGATTCAGCTGGTTCATAGCCGACGGTAGCTTCACCAAACACAAAAGGATGATCGCGGTGATACTTGGACAGGCTCCGCAAACCAAACCCGGATCGAAATTCTGCTGGATCCCAAACCTTGGTAAGAATCCTACGCATGTGCTCTTCTCTGAGAATCGCGAGAACATGAATCTTGCGCCCATCGCGCTCAATCGTCGTCACACAGTTCTGCACCAAGTCCTGACGATTCTTCATGAACCATCGGAGGTTTGAGAGAAACTCGTGGTATCGCTCGAGAACGCGCTCGTCAAGCTGCTCGATTGCGTAAAGAGGTATCAGCCCAACCAGCGAACGAACACGGAAACGGTGGCTGTCGCCATTCGGATAGCGAAGAACGTCGTAGAAAAATCCGTCTGTGTCGTCCCAAAGCTCGACGTTTTGACTGCCCATCTGCTTCATGGCTGCGCCGACGTAGATGTAATGCTGAAAGAACTTCGTCGCCAATGCTTCGTACGCCTTGTCCTCCTGGGCCAGTTCAAGAGCGATACGCATCAAGTTCAGACAGAACATTCCCATCCATCCAGTAGCGTCTGACTGGTCCAATCGTGCTCCGCTTGTCAGATCGTGACTTCGATCGAGCACCGTGATGTTGTCCAGTCCAAGAAACCCTCCTTCGAAGATGTTGTTGCCTTCGTGATCGACTTTGTTGACCCACCACGCGAAGTTGATCAGCAACTTGTGAAAGCACCTTTCAAGGAACAGACGGTCTGCTTTGCCCGCCCGAATTCTGTCCATGTTGTAGACGCGCCAAACGGCCCAGGCATGCACCGGAGGATTCAGATCTGAGAACTCCCACTCGTAAGAGGGAATCTGACCGTTGGGGTGCTGAAATTGCTCAAACAGCAGTAGCCAAAGTTGTTCTTTCGCAAACTCTGGATCAATCAAGGTGAAAGGAACGGTCTGAAATGCGAGATCCCAGGCGGCGAACCAGGGATACTCCCACTTGTCGGGCATGCTCATGACCCGCATTGAATTCAAGTGCAACCAACGCATGTTCCTGCTGTGATTGCGCTGCGCCGCAGCGTTAGGGTTGTCGCCGTCGCGCCAAACATGCACGTCGTACAGGTAAATCTGCTTATTCCAGATCAACCCTGCGAAAGCCTGACGCTGAATCATTCTCTCTTCGTCAGTGATTCGCGGTGGGTGAACGGCTTCGTAAAACTCATCAGCTTCGTCATGTCTTAACTGAACTACGTCGTCGACTTCTTCCAACGGTCGTTGTAACTGCTGATCAGACAGTCGCAGTCGAATCACGAGTGACTCGTGCGGTCCAATCATTCGATTTGCGTAATGAAAACAGGCCTTTGTTCCGAGCAGCTCCGGATTCGTACACTGCTCACCATTCACGACGTAACGATGAAACGCATCTTTGACATAGCGGCTTCGGCTCCATGCACCGTTTCCCCATGCACGCTCGCCATTCGTTTCGTTGTCAGTAAAGAGTAGTTCTCCGTTGGCTGGGGCATAGAGATATCTGTCTCCCAGCGAGTAACTGAAGGACAGATTAGATAGAGGACTGCCGGAGAGATCCGAAGCGGCGAGACTCAGATAACCATCGCCTATTGGGCCGGGCCGTATCTGCGGTTCGGGCAAAGCCTCTGCTCCCCATGCCCAGGTGTTGCGAAACCAAAGGTGTGGAAGAACGTGAATCGCCGCTGCTTCAGGACCGCGGTTGAAAACTTCGATTCTTATGCAGATGTCTTCCGGATCCGCTTTGGCAAATTCAACCACGACATCGAAGTAGCGATCACCGTCGAAGACTCCGGTGTCAATCAATTCAAACTCAGGCTGGTTTCTGCCGCGCCGGCGCTGATTTTCTTGCACCAAAGCTGAGTACGGAAATTCTGACTGTGGGTACTTGTAAAGATACTTCAAATAAGAGTGAGTGGGTGTCGCGTCGAGATAGAAGTAGTACTCCTTGACGTCTTCACCATGGTTTGCCTCGCGAGGCACCAATCCAAAAAGTCGTTCTTTAAGAATTGGATCGCGGCCATTCCAGAGCGCAAGCGCGAAGCAGAGGATCTCGTAGCGGTCGCAAATTCCGGCCAAGCCATCCTCGCCCCACCGGTATGCTTTCGACCTTGCGAGATCGTGCGGAAAGTAATCCCAGGCATTGCCATCGTAGCTGTAGTCCTCGCGCACAGTGGCCCAGGCACGATCAGCAAGATACGGTCCCCATTTTCGCCAGGGCTTTACGGGAGAGTTTGACGGTTCTGCGAGTCGCTGGTGCTCTTTGGTAAGCATTCAGGGGAGAGACTGTTCAATTCACAGGAGTTCGGCTGAGTCTTTATCAACCAGCCATTCGAGAGAGCCGTCAACTGGTTGGATCATCTGTGCGGGTAACTCAAAAGCGTTTCGCGGTCCATTTAGAACCGCTGACAACGCTTTCGCTTTGCTGCTGCCGGTGATGAGAAAGAGAATGTTCGCTGCGTGATTGATAGCAGGAGCAGTCAAGGTTATTCGCCAGCTGCCAAGTTTCTCAACCCAATTCGCGACAACCCAGGCTTTGATCTCATGCAACGCCTCAGTTTCAGGGAACAATGAAGCTGTATGAGCATCTTCGCCAAGGCCCAGAAAAACAAGATCGAATCGGGGCCATTCAACCTCTCCGAAGAATTCTCTCAGTTTCTTCTCGTACCTGCGAGCATTTGCGGCTGGATCGCCATCAGTTGGAATTGGGTAAATGTTCTTACCAGGGATGGGCAGCGTGGAAAGGAACGTTTCGCGCGCCATCCTGAAGTTGCTTTCTGGATGATCCGGTGGCACGCGACGTTCATCCCCAAAGAATATGTACACTCGCGACCAGTCAACGATGTATCGGAATTTTTCAGTGGCAAGCGACTGATTGACGAGGCGCGGAGTCGTACCTCCGGACAACGCCACGCTGAAACGACCACGGGCTGCAATTGCGGATTGAGCGCGGTCCACGAAACGATCCGCTGCTGCCAGCGCCACATCTTCCGGACTGTCGAAAACCCGAACATTCATCGACTAGAGTAAGTCTTCCCACTCGGTGTGGATGAACCCGAGCTCGGGTTTGTCAATCCGTTCGTACGTATGCGAGCCGAAGAAATCTCGTTGAGCCTGTGTCAGGTTTAGTGGCAAATTGGCAGTGCGATATAGATCAAAGTAGCCAAGGCTCGATGACATGGCGAGAAGCGGCACACCGTGCTGCATGGCAAGAGTCAGCACCGTTCGCCAGTTTGTCTGCGCCTGAGCGAGTCGGCTACTGAACTCTTCGTCAATCATCAGGTTTGGGAGATCGGGACGTCGTGCGAAGGCCTCTTTAATTCTTCGTAAGAAACGCGCACGGATGATACAACCGCCCTGCCATATTCGAGCTACCTCACTGAGATTAATGTTCCACTTCCATTCGTCGGATCCAGCACGAATCAAGCTCATTCCCTGAGCATAGGAACAGATCTTCGAGGCGTACAGGGCGTCACGAATAGCCTCGATCAAATCGTCCTTCTTTCCGCTGATCGGGGCGGTTTTCGGACCGTGAATGATTGTGCTCGCCTGGACTCGCTCCTGCTTTCTTGCGGAAATATTTCTGGCAGTAAGCGCAGCTTCGATTGTGGAGATCGCAATTCCCAGATCCTGCGCGACCTGGCTGGTCCACTTGCCGGTCCCCTTCTGACCAGCCGTATCGCTAACCAAGTCAACGAGTGGTCTTCCGGTTTCGGGATCGCGAACCCGTAGAATCTTTGCCGTGATTTCAATCAGATACGACTCGAGTTCCCCCTGATTCCAACGTTCGAAGATCGCAGCCATCTCATCCGCGCCCAGCTTCAAGACATTCCGGAGGAGATCATAAGCTTCGGCAATGAGCTGCATGTCGCCATATTCAATGCCGTTATGGACCATCTTGACGTAGTGTCCCGATCCTTCGGGTCCGATGTACGTAACGCACGGACCGTCTTCAACTTTGGCAGCAATTGCTTCCCAAATCGGCTGGATCTGTTCATACGCATTTCGATCACCCCCCGGCATGAGACTTGGACCGAGTAGCGCGCCCTTTTCACCTCCCGAGGTTCCCGAGCCGATTAGAAACAGGCCTTCCGTTTTTAGCTGCTGTTCGCGGCGGTTCGTGTCCTTAAAATATGAGTTACCGCCATCGATGATGATGTCGCCTCGCTGGAGAAACGGCTTGACGAGATTAATGGTCCAGTCCACCGGATCTCCGGCCTTGACCAGCAGGATGATTTTTCGCGGTCGCTCGAGCAGGTTTACAAATTCTTCAGGAGAATGAGCTGGAAAGAGCTGTTTCCCTTGATGGCGTGAAATGAAAGCGTCGACAGCCTCGGGGTGGCGATCAAAAATTGCAATCGGATATTTATTGCGCTCGATGTTGAGCGCCAGGTTCTGTCCCATCACTCCCAGGCCAATGAGTCCGATTTGTGCTGGATTGGATTCAGTCATGGTCCCTATCTTTTCTGTGCGGCCTTAATCACGTCACGTAACCGTCTTAGTCCCGAAGCTACATCCTTGAAAAGGTGTACTCGAATGGCTCGTCTTCCATGACGACTCAGCGATCGAAAGTCACCGAGAGCCTGCGCTTGTTTCAGGATCGTGAAAGTATAAGGCTCGCCGGGAATTGGAAAATCGACGCGATCGTTCGCCGTAATCTGAATGAAGATACCTGTGTCGGGGCCCCCTTTGTGCAACTGACCGGTCGAATGAAGGAAGCGTGGCCCGTAACCGGTTGTAGTCGCGCACCTCGTTGAGTCACGCAAGTCCGTTCGGATCTGCTGCACCGCAGCGTCAATCTCAGCAGTCTCTTCAAAGTAATCAAGAAGGGCGAAGTAGTCGCCGGGCTTCGCGCTACCGAGCTGTGCACGCATTACGCTTAGAATATCAGTCGACTCTAAGTCGGACTGTTCACTGTAAATCGCGATATCCTCGTCTTCGACGATCTTGTTCTGTTCGAACAATTGGCCCATGCGTGCAAACGACTCGAGCAGCTCCCGGGTCGCATCCTTCGACTCCTGTACGTTAGGTTGATCGAAGGGATTGATTCCAAGCCGCCAGCCGGCTACCGCCGTTGCCAACTCCCAAAGGAAGAAGTGACCGCCTAAATCCAGAATCTCTTCAAGGGTGAGATAGACAACGGGATGTCCGGCCGCGGCCAGATCTTGAAGCAAAGTTGCTGTTTGCGCTTCGACATCACGCAGGCCAATCGAAACGAACAGACGATCGTTGCCATAAACCGCAGGTGCTCCTAGAGGCTCGCCATTAACAGGAACAATCCCCTTTCCTTCTTTTCCGGTACTTTCAGCAATCAATTGTTCAATCCATAAACCGATTGCACCAACCCTCTTGTCTGCGATGAGAGTTAGCTTGTCGCGGCCACGCAGCGCGCACTCTGCCATGATCACACCGAGCCTTACGGCTGGGTTATCACGAGTGGAGACATCCGGACCGCAACTTTCGACCACGTTCAGCGCTAGATCGAGAAAAGCATTTGGATCGATCCCGGCTAACGTCGCCGGGACCATTCCGAAATATGACAATGCCGAGTAACGACCACCGATGTCGGGTTGATTCAAGAAGACTCGAAGGAAGCCATCGTCCTCGGCCATTTTGACGAGAGGCGTGCCGGGGTCTGTGATTGCGATGAACGATGAACCTGGGTTGGATTTCTTGCCAGCGACTTCAGCGTACCAATATTTTTGAAACGCCAGCGGTTCAGTAGTGGTGCCCGACTTTGAAGAAATAATGAACAGGCACTTCGTAATGTCGATTCGCCGGCCAAAATCAGCCAGCACATCTGGATCGGTTGAGTCCAGGACCAGCAATTCCGGGTAGCCGGGCTGCTTGCCAAAAGTTTGACGCAGCACCTCGGGACACAGCGAAGAGC
Source organism: Acidobacteriota bacterium (assembly GCA_046726175.1). Taxonomy (GTDB): domain Bacteria; phylum Acidobacteriota; class Blastocatellia; order Pyrinomonadales; family Pyrinomonadaceae; genus PSRF01. The sequence goes on along the minus strand of JBKPAC010000203.1, from coordinate 11,924 downwards.
CACCCATACCACAGACCATCACATGTTGAAATCCCAGTGGCCCACGAATCTCATCGGCAAAAGCGATCAACTCGCTTGTGACCTCACGCATCTCGCGCGCGACAGTCAACCACCCGAGAGCGTTCTTAATGACTCGCTGGTGCGCGTCTTCCGTTTTCCAAAGACTCGCGTCACGGCTCCAGATACGTTTGAGAACATTCGCTTCTTCCGCTTGCCGGATTGCATCATCGACCGCTGCGGCGTAGCTTCCTAAAGAAGCCTCGAAACCAGCTGCTCGCATATGACTACCTTCAATTATGGAATGCTGCTAGTCTATCACGCCCGCGCCTTAACAGAAGTGAGCTGCTTAGGCTCTGCTGGCCGCTCGGTAGAGCTTGAATAGTCAATTCTAAACGTGTGTAATAAACCATATAACAAGCTAACCAGGGGACAGCCATGCCGAATAAGAAAAATCGAGCGCTAATCGTTGTTGACGTGCAAAACGATTTTTGCCCCGGAGGTTCGCTGGCGGTGCCTGAGGGCGATAAAGTTGTTCCACCTCTCAACAAACTGATCGAGGAGTTTCTCGAGCGAGGAGACCCAGTCTTCAAGACTCGTGACTGGCACCCACCTAAGACAAAACACTTTGCAGCCTTTGGAGGAGCGTGGCCGGTACATTGCGTTCAGGGCACAAAAGGGGCGGAGTTCCACCGCGATCTGATCGATGACATTCACATCCGAGTAATATCAAAGGGACTCGGCGACGAGGACGCGTACTCCGGGTTCGATGGTACTGACCTTGCGCTTCAGCTCCGTCGACTGGGTATTGAAGAAGTTTGGGTGGGTGGGCTCGCCACTGATTACTGTGTAAAGAACACAGTGCTCGACGCTTTGAAAGAAGGCTTCCGAGTGAAGGCTGTGAGAGACGCGATGAGGCCTGTCGAAGTTAATCCAGGTGATGGTGAGCGTGCTATTTCAGAAATGCGCTCCGCCGGCGCCGAAATGATTGAAGCGGCGCCGCGTTAAGCAAGACCGGCAAGCACAGTCAAGAAAAGCAGAGGATGGGCACTCTCAACATCGATCGCTATCACGCCGCGATGGGCGACGCGTCGTTCAAAGACGTCACGCGCCTGCATGACAAATCTCTGGGTGATACGCGTGCCACGTTTTATGTAACGCAACGCAAACTTCTCTTCGCACCTTGCCTGGGCCACGAGCGATTAGTTCGCCTTTTAATCGACAGTCAAATGGATCGTCCGCGGCTGCGTTTTCTCGAGCAGGACCGCGGTGGTCTACAACTCTTCGCCAAAGCAATCGAAGACATACAGTTTCAGGGAAGCGTTAGAGCGGTACGGCCCGGAACCATCGTCTTCGCTAATCAGCCTTTTGCCGACATTACCGGCGCGTTCGGATTAACACAGGCGCAGGAAATCAAATTCGAGCACGCATTTGATCTACCCATGACCACCGCCAGTACTGCCCTGCAATTCCGTATGGCGGCAGGCGAGCACCGCTGGCTGTCTGATTTTTCCCTGCGGCGCAATGGCGATATCGAACGCGCGGTCGACATTGCGACTTATGCGTTCATTGGCGGCTTCAATGACACGTCGAATATGGAAGCGGCCCACCGCCTGGACATTCCCGCCGTCGGAACTGAAGCTCACTATTGGCAGCAATCCTACATCGAGTACTTGTACGAGCCGGAGATCGAACCGCGCACCGGAAGACCGAAACACTTTGAACAAGTCGCGTTCGAACGCTGGCTTGACGCCAATCCGAACGGCACGACGTTGTTGCTCGACACGATCGATGTGTACATGGGAGCGGTCCACGCTGCGATGGCTGCGACATCTACCGAAGCTCGCCGTCGCGCGTTCAAAGGGTTTCGCGTGGACTCGGGTGATCTGGCGGAGCTGGGCGCGTGGTGCCTGCGATTTTTCGAGGCCAATGGGCTTCACAGCTTACGTGCGAATTTGACGGGTGATCTCGACGTTGAAAAGGTGCACAGAATAGTACGTGATTTCCCGGAGGTCGCCGGTTTCGGTATTGGTACAAAGTTATCAAGCGAAGTAAGGGCGGTCGCGGGAGTGATTTTCAAGCAATGCCTCATCGAAGACCGTCCAACCTTGAAGGCTTCGAACTCCCTGGACAAGACGACCTTACCTGGACGAATGCAACTATTCCGCGGCACCGATGAAAAAGGAAACTACGTTGGCGACGTCACCGGGTTAGACGACGAGCAAATTGAAATTGAGGGCGCGGTGAAGGTCGAACGATTGCTACTTCCGTTCTGGGAGAATGGTCAGCATGCAGTCATCCCGTCGATTGAGAAACAGAAAGCATTTGTTGCTGAGCAACGCCCGCTGTTCATCGACATCAACAACTATCCCCGCAAGCTCAGTGACAAGCTGCGGACTTTGCGTGACGAGCTAACGGCACGAATGCGTGCCGACGGCTCAGGCTGGCAAGAGGTGCTCAAGATTCCCGAGCACGCCGTCGAGCAAGCTTCGAAATGATGCCTGCGGCTTGTGGAATCATGTTCAATCCTGTCGCTAGCAACAAACGTGAGGCTCTTGCGGACAAGTCGCAGGCATCTTGCGCAATCATGTTCAATCCTGTCGCTAGCAACAAACGTGAGGCTCTTGCGGACAAGCCGCAGGCATCTTGCGCAATCATGTTCAATCCTGTCGCTTGCAACAAACGTGAGGCTCCGGCGGGCAAGCCGCAGGCATCCTAAAGTGCGCGAAGCTCGGAAATAATCACTTGGACATACAAGCCTACCTGGAAAGGATTAACTATGCCGGCCCGACCAACGTCACGGCCGAAACGCTTAGGCAGTTACAACTCGCTCACCTTGTAACTGTTCCATTCGAGAATCTCAGCATTCATTCCGGCGAGCCGATTGTGCTCGATGACGAATCGCTATTCGACAAGATAGTGCGGCGAAGGCGTGGCGGGTTCTGCTACGAACTAAACGGTCTATTTGCAGCCTTGTTGCAGAATCTGGGATTCAACGTCACCAAACTCGCAGCCGAGGTAGCAAATTCTGAAGGAGTCTATGGTCCGCTATTCGATCACATGACTTTGATGGTGTCGCTGGACCAGCCGTGGCTGGCAGACGTAGGATTCGGCGATTCGTTCCTTGAACCGCTGTTGCTGGCGGAAGACGTTGATATTCAACAGGGCCGGCGAACCTATCGAATCGTTCGAGACAATGGTCAGCTATTACTAATGCAACGGATCCCCGGCGAGGACTGGAAACCTCAGTACCGATTCACGTTGGAACCTCACGAATATGCGGATTACCTCGAGATGTGTCGCTACCATCAAACATCACCGGAATCGCATTTCACGCGGAATCGTATGTGCTCGCGCGCAACGTCAGACGGGCGAATCACACTCAGTGGAATGCGTCTGATCCAAACAGCAGCGAACGGCGAGCGACTCGAGCAGGAGCTAACCGGCGACGATGAATTCGCATCACTACTGCGCAAGCATTTTGGAATCGACATGAAAGGATGATTACACAACACGCAATGGTTACCCCTAACAGGAAGTTGATCTCAGTATTGCTTGTAACGATGTTTGCTACGGCTGGCTGTTCGGCTCTTCGTGCTCTCGCAGGTGGTCAGGAACGGGAAGCGAAGCAGTTGATGAATTCCGCGGCTGAAGACCTGGCGGCTGTACGCAAGATCGACAGTGAACTTGGCGGCAAAATGTCGCGCATACCAACGCTCTTCTTCACGAACAAGACCGGAGAGGTAAATACGCTCCTCGACGATGCTGCTACCTTGGTCGGTAAAGAGATTGAATTGCTGGTTGGCGCAGCCGGAAAGCTGGAACGCGCATCCAACATGAAGATCAAAGACCCTTTGAAACAATACATCACCCTGAAAAAGAGAGCGGCGGACAAAAGGGTGGAAGGGTATCGCGAGGCTCAAAAGTCACTCAACCTGCTGCGGCAAAGCGTGAATGGAGACATGGCCGCAAAGCGCAAAGCCCAGGCAGATAGCCAGGAACTCGATAGACAGGTCCGGAAAATATTCGACGAGGCAGGTAAACTCGAGCGTGAAGCGGCTCAACTTGCGAAAGATCATCCTGACCTGCTCGAAAAGTGAGCCGTGACAAGAGTCATGCACCGTTTCGCATTTGGCGGAAACGTCAACTCAAAAGATCTTTGATCTGTGGATTAGGTCATCGTCTTTCCCCAAACAATCAGGAGTTTTTTCGAATGAGACTGTCGATCATTTTGCTGCTGTTACTCTGCCTGCCCCTCCTGGCGCTGGCGCAACAAAAGTCCCGTAAGCTTTTTCCTTACGACTACTCTATCGACGACTTGCCAAACGGGCTAAGGTTGATAACGGTACCGACCGACTACCCTAACCTCGTTGCACTTTACATCGTTGTAGGAACCGGCTCGCGGAATGAAATCGAACCTGGCAAAAGCGGCTACGCACACCTGTTCGAGCACCTGATGTTTCGCGGGAGTGAACATTTCACCGGCGAACAACGCGACGCCATATTGAAGCTCGCAGGAGCCGATTCAAACGCCTACACCAGCGACGATCGCACCGTGTACCACGAAGAGTTCTCGAAGGAAGACCTCGACAAGATTCTTCAGTTGGAGGCAGATCGGTTTCAGCGACTAAAGTACGACCGGGACGCCTACAAAACCGAAACACAGGCGGTGCTTGGCGAATACAACAAGAACAGCGCAAATCCGTTTTCCAAGTTATTTGAAAAGCTACGTGAGACTGCGTTCGACAAGCACACGTACTCGCATACGACGATGGGCTTCATCAAAGACATCGAGGACATGCCGAACCAGTACGATTACAGCTGGCAGTTCTACAACCGCTACTACCGACCTGAGTACACGACGATCGTCGTTGTCGGAGACGTAAAACGAGCTGACGTTCTTGCAAGCGTTAAGAAATATTTCGGTGATTGGAAACGCGGCGAGTATGTGCCAGAAATCCCCAGCGAGCCGGCCCAGACAGGTCCCCGCGACGCCCATATTGATTGGGAATCCCAGACGCTGCCGCATATTGCCATCGCATTTCACGGACCAGCGTACTCTGATGAGAAGAAGGACAAGGCCGCGCTCGATCTGCTTGCCGCCCTGGCCTTCGGCGAGAATTCTGAACTTTACCAACGTTTGGTCCTGAAAGAACAAAAGGTCGACGTGTTATCGCCCTCGTTTGACGACCAGGTCGACGGCGAATTGTTCACAGTTTACGCTCGTGTGAAGGATGCGAAAGATCTTGATTATGTGAAAAACGAGATTCTGACCACGTTCAAACGCTACACTACCGAGCTTGTTAAGCAAGATAAGCTGGACGCCACGCGGTCACGATTGCGGTACGGTTTCGCGCTGGCAATGAACAGTTCCGAAGCAATAGCCACCGCCCTTGCTCCATATATCGCACTTCGCCGCACGCCCGAAACGATCGACAAGCTTTACGCGATGTACGACACGATTACCGCAGAAGACATCCGCGCGATCTCGTCCCGCTACTTCGTTGATAACAACCGCACGATTGTGACGCTAGCCAGCAAAGCGAAAACGGGGGAGGGCAACTAACGATGCGAGCAAGATTCGTTTTAGCTCTACTTCTGTGTTTGCTCTCTCTGCCTCAAACTGCTCTTCCCCAACAACGGAGACCTATGTCACCTGCTTCGATCGGGAAAGTTCTTTTACCTAATAAGTCGCCGCTAATCACCTTTCGCATCCTGTTTATGACCGGATCGGCTGCTGATCCGAAAGGAAAAGAAGGTATAGCGTCGCTTACTGCAGCCATGCTCGCTCAAGGGGGCAGTCGCAATCTTTCCTACGATCAAATCATCGATCAAATGTATCCGATGGCGACGTCATTCAGCTGGCAAACTGACAAAGAGATGACTGTGTTCAGCGGCACAACTCACGCTGACAACCTGGAGAAATACTATTCACTGATTAGTCAGATGCTTCTTGAACCGGGCTTCAGAGGAGACGACTTCCAACGGCTGCGCACTGATGCGATTAACTACCTTAAGGTCTCGTTGCGCGAAGGGAATGACGAAGAACTGGGCAAGGAAGTGCTTTACAACATGATCTATGCCGCTGATTCGCCTTATGGCCACCATAATCTCGGCGATATCAGCTCGCTCGAGTCGCTTACTATAGACGACATCCGGAAGTTCTACCAGCAAAACTATACGCAAGCGAACCTTGTCTTAGGGCTGGCTGGCGGTTATCCCGCGCCGTTTGTTCCAAAAGTGGAATCAGATTTTCGCAAGCTACCGAGTGGAGCGAAATCCAATCAGAAGATAGCTGCGCCTAAACTCGATCCCGGCACCCGGATTGAGATCGTCAAGCGCGAGACGCGATCGACTGCGATCTCCCTCGGCTTTCCGATCAACGTGACGCGTTCTCACAAAGACTGGCCTGCTCTGGCACTCATTGCGTCGTACTTCGGTCAGCATCGCTCAAGCAACAGTCATCTGTATCAGCGCCTGCGCGAAGCACGCGGTCTGAACTATGGCGACTATGCTTATGTCGAGTATTTTCCGAGGGGAATGTTCCAGTTCGAGCCTGATCCGAACCTGGGCCGCCAGCAGCAGATTTTCCAGATCTGGATCAGACCTGTCGAACCGCAGAACGGCCACTTCACATTACGCGCTGCGCTTTACGAGTACGACAAGTTACTCAAGGACGGAATGTCGCAGGAAGCGTTCGAGGCAACCCGCACGTTTCTGATGAAGTACGTTAATCTGCTGACCAAAACTCAGAATGCTCAGCTCGGCTATACGTTAGACAGTAGTTTCTACGGAACACCTGAGTTCACGACATACATGCACGGCGCGCTCGCGAAACTCACGCTGGCAGACGTAAACCGGGCAATCCAAACACACCTCAAGTCAAATGGGATGCGGATCGCGATTGTGACAAAGGATGCCGAGGGTTTGCGTGATGTGATAGTAAGCAACCATCCTTCGCCGATTACTTACAACGCGCCAAAGCCGAAGGAGATATTGGACGAGGACAAGGTTATTCAGGCGTACCCGACCAACGTCAAGTCTGGTGACATTACGATCGTCCCGGTCGAGAAGGTATTTCAATGATTTTCGATTGTCGATTGCCGATTGCCGATTTTTGATTCCCGATGGGAAGCCAATTGGCAATTGACAATCGAAAATCGCTAGTCTCCGCTCACGCCGACCTGCTTATCGTCCACTGGTTCTTTTGCAGCCCGGCGACTTGGCGACCGCGCCAGACGAGGTCGCATCTTCGCAGCCGCAGTGGCAAACTTCCGCCATCGCTGAGTAGCTTTGAGATCGTCAAGTAACGAATACGCTACTGGCGTCGCAATCAGCGTGAGTAGAAGCGACAGAGTCTGTCCGCCGATCACAACAATCGCTATCGATCGTCGTTCTTCCGCGCCGGGACCCGTGCCGAGTGCGAGCGGTAACATTCCCGCAACCAGTGCCAGGGTTGTCATCAGGATTGGCCGCAATCGATCACGATTACCCTGCATCACCGCTTCGAGCCGTTCCATTCCTTTAGCTCGCAGATTGTTCATGTGATCGATCTGCAGAATTGCGTTCTTCTTTACCACTCCGAATAAGACAAGGATTCCGAGAGCCGAATACAGATTCAGGGTGTCGCCTGTTCCCCATAGCGACAGCAGTGCAAAAGGCACAGACATGGGAAGGCTGAGCATGATGGTGAATGGGTGGACCAGACTCTCAAACTGCGACGCCAGGATCATGTACATGAAAATGATTGAGAGGATAAACGCCCAGATAAACTCCGTAAACGTTCGCTCCAACTCTCGGGCGCGGCCGGAAACAGCCGTGGTGTAAGCCGCAGGCATATTCATTTCTGCGGCCGTCCTCCTCATAGCGTCGATGCGATCCGCGAGAGCAAAGCCCGGAGCAACCGACGCCCGAATCGAGACCTGACGTTCCCGATTAAGCCTATCGATGCGGGATGGACTTATGTCTCGTTTGATCTTTACCAGATTGTCGAGGCGCACCAGCCCTCCGCGAGATGAAGGCACATAAAGACGGCTGATTGTCGCCGCATCGCTGCGATCTACGTCGGTCAAACGCAGCTGAACATCGTAGTCCTGATTCACGGACGCATCGTGAAAGCGCGAGGCCTCTTCTTCACCGCCTACCATCAATCGAAGGCTCGTAGCGATACTCGAAGTGTCGACGCCGAGATCAGCGGCCCTGTCGCGATCGATTTCGACTCGCAGCTCAGGTTTGTTTAGCTTCAGGGTAGTGTCGGCATCGACAATACCGCCGAGTTTCTGGGATCGATCCATCAAGTCTTCGGCGTACTCCGATAAATTGTTGATGTCGGGACCACGAATGACGAAATCAATATCTGTACGTCCACCGGCGCCAAAGTTGAACGACTGCGCATTGCGAACACCGATTCGCATCGGTGCATATTTTTGCAGGCGCCGCCGCACTTCCAACATCACATCCTGTTGAGTGTAGTTGCCCTTGAAAGCTTTGAACGGATTCCCTTTCTTTAGTTCCGTCCACAGGCGGCCGGCAGAGAACGTTCGTTCTTCATGAGGTGCGATCCGGACGTACGCTCCACCTTGATTCACGCCGCCGACGAAACCGCCACCGACACTGGACAATACCAATCTCACGCCAGGGGTGCTGAGGATGTCTTTCTCCATCGCCTGGATCGTGGAATTCATCACATCGAGGTTCGTACCTTCCGGACCGTTGACGTTTACTTCGAACTCGGCCTCGTCGACGTTAGTTGGGATAAATTCCTGCTTCACGCTACGGTAAAGCGGAAAACTCGTTACGACGACCAGCAGCGCGACAATCGCCACGGGAATGCGATGGCACATCGCGAAAGTCAGCATCTTCGAATAAAACAGATCCAACCAGTGATAGAACCCGCGACGTGAAGATGGCTGAGCGTGACCACCTTTCGCGTCATTCACTTGGATCAGCCGCGAACTCATCATGGGTGTCAAAGTAAATGACACGAGCAGCGAAACCATGATCGCCACAGCTGCCGTAATTCCGAATTGATAGAGGAAGCGCCCTGAAATAGACGACATGAACGACACAGGCAGGAAAATGACGACCAGCGACAAGGTTGTTGCAAGTACAGCCAAACCAATGTCCTTTGTAGCTTCTTTTGCTGCCTCGCGCGACGGCATCCGCTTCTCTTCGATGAAGCGGAAGATATTCTCGAGAACTACAATCGCGTCGTCGATCACCACACCGACCATCAGCACGAGTGCGAGCATCGTCACGCTGTTCAGCGTAAAGTTGAGCGCGCGCATCATGCCGAAAGTGGAGATAACAGAGCACGGAATCGCGATCGCGGCTATCAAGGTCGAGCGCCACGAACGCATGAAGACCAGCACAACAAGACTCGCCAGAATGCTGCCCAGTATGAGGTGTTTCTGAATCTCGTGTAGCGCTGCCTCGATGTAACGCGACTGATCCCGAATGACTTCAAGCTTCACATCATTGGGAAGCTGCGCAGCCACGCGTGGCAGTTCGCGCTTGATTCCGTTGATTACTTCGACGGTGTTTGAACCTGATTGTCTTCGGATCTCAAGCGTGACTGTGGGCACACCGTTTAAACGAGAAAGGGATCGCTGTTCTTTAGTGCCGTCCTCAACGCGGCCGACGTCTCGGAGCTTGACCGGAGCGCCGTTGACATTCGCGATTACAAGGTCCTCGAACCCACGCGGATCGGTGTAGCGCCCGAGTGTTCGAAGCACCAACTCTTCTTTTCCTGTATTGACGTTGCCACCAGGAACTTCAGTGTTCTGCCGTTCGAGAGCCTGACGAATCGCCGTGATGGGTATCTGATATGCGGCAAGTCTCTGCGCATCGATCCAAACATTGATGGCACGATCGAGGCCGCCCTGAACACGTACCTCACCGACTCCGCTGACACGCTCGAGTTGGGGTCGAACCGTCTTGTCACCCAACTCGGTCAATTCCCTGATTGAGCGGTCGGCAGTTAACGAGATAGTGATGACGGGAGTGCTGTCGTTATCGAATTTTTGGACGATGGGAGGAGTCGCGTCGTCCGGTAACCTTCGTCCGAGAGTGTTTACGCGATCGCGTATGTCCTGAGCTGCCGATTCAAGATTGCGATCGAGTCTGAAGGTGGCGATGACGAAAGAAGTGCCCTGGGCAGAAACGGAACGCAGCTCATCGATGCCATCAACTGTATTGACGACCTCCTCGACTTGTTGCGTGATGAGAGTTTCAACTTCTTCAGGCGAGCTTCCCGGCAGACCGACGCGAACGCTGACAGTTGGCAGGTCAACTGAAGGAAAACGATCAACGCCGAGTTTGAAGTAGCTTGCCGTGCCCACCACGACGAGTGACAGCACGATCATCGTGGCGAAGACCGGTCGGCGAATACATATTTCAGCTAGTTTCTGCATTCAACCTTACTCAACCACCTGGACGGCTTGTCCCGACTGCAAATTGCCCGGATCAACTACTACCTGATCACCTACATTAAGACCGGCAACAATCTCGGTCCACTCGTTATTCCGGCGACCGGTAGTTATCGGCTTCTCAACCGCTTTGCCATTCTGCACAAGTATCACCTTCTCGATACCCGCAAAAGTCACGATTGCATTCGTAGGCACAGTAACAGTCATTTTCGCGTCGTTCGTTACGATCTCTGCTCGTGCAAATGATCCCGGTCGCAGCGTACCCTCGTTATGCACATCTGCTTCGACCAGCAACATCCGATTCTGTTCGGCGATAACTGGACTCAATCTTTTTATCTGGCCGACATAGATGTTCGCATCGCCTTCAACCGTCACGCGCACGCTTTGGCCCGAACGAATACTGGCTGCTTCGCGTTCAGGTACTTCGGCCCGCAGACGCAACGGATCCATCTTCACAACATTCACCACAGGCGTTCCTGCTGCGAGATATTCGCCGGCGCTTGCACGTTTTTCCTGCACGATACCATCGAGCGGCGCATAGACAGAAGTATCGGCAAGTTGCTGACGTGCCATCGCAAGTTCCGAGCGACGTTGGGAAAGTAATGCCTGCCGATTGCGAATCTCTTCAATTGCATCCTGGTAACGACCTTCGGCAACCTTGTAGACAGAGTCCGCTGAATCAAACTCGGCTTTTGCGATAACACCCTGTTCCACGAGCTTCGCTGCCCGCTCGCGATTGAACCTCGCCTCATCAAGTACTGCGCGGGCCTGGCGAACCGTCGCAGTCTGTTCAGGGTTAACGTTGTCGTCAGTACCGTCGGGAGAAAGACCAAGTCGCGCACGGGCCTGAGCCAGCGAAGCTTCAGATTGCTGAACTCGAAGCTTGTAGTCCTGCGGCTCGAGCTGAGCAATCATTTGCCCACGTCGAACAACTGTGCCGAGATCAACTGAGATCGCGCGCAACCGGCCGGGAACCTTGACGCTGATGGTCGTTTGATCGTAGGCAGCCAAGGTCCCGTTGGCTGTGACTGTTTCGCCAACTGGAATTTCAGCGACTCGGGCCGTCTTAACCTGTCGCGGCTCTCTGCCTTCGCCGGGTCGACTCTGACGCGCAGAAGCGGGGTAGTCGCTTTTGCAGGACCCCAAGCTAATGAGGGATAACAAGATAAAAGTCACGAGCACGAACGGTGCTCGTCGACTTAGAGAGTTCGTCAATTCCATTGGGCTCAGCTGGGGGAAAAGTCTCCCTACGTCAGAGTTTTAGGGCCGATGCGGGGCAGCGCAGCGCCTCAGTTTATCACGCGGAAGGCGAATTCCTGAGTCAGGTAGGTAATGGTGAGGTTCGGCTTGGCACGGGCCCCATATCGAGACTAGAGAGCGAAAGTGCTATGGACTCCTTACGGGCACAAATACAGTTGGTCACAAGTTATCTAATCAACGCCTGGAATTCGAGCCCGAATTGCCTCCGCCCTGGCGGCTAATTCAGCCGCTTCCTTATGA
>JBKPAC010000202.1:0-13476 GCA_046726175.1 Acidobacteriota bacterium | reverse complement strand
GATCAATTGACGGACGGTCGTGTGGGTAGTCTGATCGTTGGTCCAAAGACTCGTCAGGCGTTCTATATGAAAGATGACACAGTCTACGCGACGAACCTTGACACTAAAGAGACACGCGTCATCGTGAAGAATGTTCTGCTGCGCTCCGGTTCCGGCTTCGCTATTAATGCTGATGAGACATTGTTGGGTGGTAGCTACGTCGAAGAAGGACACACGTTCAACAATCCCGCTCCTCCTCGAGCGCCTGGCCAACCAGGTGACAACTATCCGGGTAAGGGAGAGATGATGGAGCGACGTCTCGCTGCAAAACTGCCGATGGGTCTTTACACGCTCAACATCAAGACCGGCGAGATGAAAACGTTCTATCGAAGTACCGACTGGCTCAATCATGTGCAGTTCTCGCCGACTGATCCGACCTTGATGATGTTTTGTCACGAAGGTCCCTGGCACAAAGTCGATCGGATCTGGACCATCCGTGTTGACGGTACTGGTCGCCGGTTGATTCACAAACGCACGATGGATATGGAGATTGCCGGCCACGAGTTTTTTGGGCCTGATGGCAACATCTGGTTCGACTTGCAGACGCCGAAGTCGAAGGTGTTCTGGCTGGCCGGCGTGAACCTCAAGACCGGTCAGGAGAAACGTTATCCCATCGCGCGCGAGGAGTGGTCGGTGCACTTCAACGTGTCGCCCGACGGAAAACTTTTTGCGGGCGACGGTGGTGGGCCCAACAGCGTTGCTGCTCCTGGCAATGGTCAATGGATTTACCTGTTTGTACCGAATGGAGATCGGCTCAAGGCTGAAAAGCTGGTGAATCTCGCGAAGCACAATTACGGGCTCGAGCCGAACGTGACTTTTACTCGTGATCAGAAATGGATCGTGTTTCGATCGAACATGCTCGGCCCGACGTACGTGTTCGCAGTCGAAGTAAAGAAGGCGGATCTAAGCAGCTCCAGGTAGTTTCGTGTGATTTCGTGGATCAGCCGTTTCTTGGCGGCCGCGTCACACAAACCCAACACGATCCACGAAATCACACGAAATCAAGACTTGATGCGAAACGCTGTGCCATGCGACCGGAACATCCACGAAAGAACACGAAAAAGATTGTTCGGATATGTGTGTGTTGTGCTGATGGCTTTGTTCGGTTCTGGAAGTGAGTGGAAGGCTAATTCAACAGCAGCAACGCACAGACTGACATTCAAATTTGATTTTGGGCCGGGCCGAGTCGCACCAGGTTACACGCAGGTTCTCGCGACTAATCTATATGACAAGAAGGTCGGTTACGGATTCGAGCCGGGCGCTTCTGTGTCATGCATCGATCGAGGCGGCAGTGATCCGAAACGCAGCGATTTCTGCACGAGCGATAAGCCGTTCTACTTTTCCGTGGCATTGCCTGAAGGAAACTACAAAGTTACAGTCGCCTTCGGTGATGCTAAAGCTACGACGACTACGACGGTCAAGGCTGAGCTCAGGCGGCTCATGCTCGAAAGAGTGGAAACCGCCGTGGGTAAATTCACCACCTCAACGTTCGCAGTCAACGTTCGCACGCCTGCGATCGCCGGAGGGGGTGAAGTAAAACTCAAGGATCGCGAAAAGACGACTGAGGCTTGGGCCTGGGACGAAAAGCTGACGCTCGAATTCAACAATTCCAGACCCACCATCTGCGCATTGGAGATCACACAAGCCGACGAACTGCCCACGATCTACCTGCTCGGTGATTCGACTGTGTGCGATCAGCCGTCAGAGCCTTACAACAGCTGGGGACAGATGTTGACTCGCTTTTTCAACGCGAATGTAGCCGTTGCGAACCACGCCGAGTCAGGCGAGTCGCTGCGGAGCTCGCTCGGCGCTCGCCGGCTGGAAAAAGTGATAAGCAAAATGAAGCCCGGCGATTATTTGATCATTCAGTACGGGCACAATGACGAGAAGGAAAAGGGCGAAGGCGTTGGCGCATTCACCACGTATAAATCGGATTTGAAACGGTTCGTCACGGCAGCACGTAGCCGCGGAGGAGTTCCGGTTCTGGTTACGCCCGTGCAACGTCGCACGTTCGATCAGTCGGGCAGGATTACTAATTCCCACGGCGACTATCCGGAAGCGGTACGTCAGGTATCACGTGAAGAGAATGTGCCGCTCATCGATCTGAACGTTATGAGCAAGGCTTTTTATGAAAGCCTGGGGCCGCAGAAGTCGATGCTCGCGTTCAAGGAAGGTGATGGAACGCACCATAACAATTATGGGAGTTACGAGCTCGCAAAGTGCATAGTGGAGGGTATCAAAGCTGCGAGGCTCGGGATCGCAAAGTATCTCTTGAATGATACGCCCCGATTTGATCCAGCCCGACCGGATGCGTTTGAGAGTTTTGTCGTGCCAGCCAGTCCGAGTGTGACGAACGTGAAGCCCTTGGGTAATTAGAAGCCTTGTCATGAATTCACAGTAAGGAAGGGCGGGTTACCCCCGCTCTCCGTACATGGCTTCAATTTTGTAAGTAAGCGGGGGTAAACCGCCCTTCCTTACTGTGAATTAATGTAAGGTGCTGTCATAGATCACGCATGAACTCAGCGACGATGAAAGTCAAACTCCTTGGTTTCGCGCTACTAATCGTTTCTGCTACGAACGTGCGGGCGAATGTTGTGCTCCCCGACGTAATTAGCGGGGGAATGGTGTTGCAGCGCGGGCAGTCGATACGCATTTGGGGCAAAGCCGATCCCGGCGAAGCCATTACGGTTCGATTCGGCAAGCAGCTTAAGAGCACAACTGCAGATCAAAGCGGCAGATGGATGGTCCGCCTGAACGCCTTGCGCGCGAGCGTTGAACCGACAACGTTGACGATCGAAGGGAACAACAAGCTCGAACTCAAAGACATTCTGGTTGGTGAGGTTTGGCTCGTCGCTGGTCAGTCGAACATGCAGCGGCTACTAAGCGAAACAGAGAACGGTGCCGCAGTCATCGCGGCTGCGAATCACCCGCTGATTCGTCTCTTTAATGTCAGTCGACAGGTTGCATTCAAGCATGCGCCGCCACCTCTAGGTGTTTGGCTCGCATGTACACCTGATTCGGTCAAGCAGTTCTCAGCCGCGGGATACTATTTTGGCGTGGAGCTTCAGCGCGAATTAAAGGTGCCCATCGGCTTGATCAATTCATCGTACGGAGGCTCGCAGGCAGAGGCATGGACGCCGGTGGAGTATCTGACTGCTTCCCCCGATCTGAAACCGACGGTGGAGCGCACGAAGATCTGGGATGAAGAGCGGCCTCGTGTGAAGGAGCAGTACGATGCTGCGATAAAGAAATGGCGTGAGGAGGCAGATGAGGCCAAAGCAAAAGGCGCAAAACCCCAGCCATCACCTTCTGTACCTGACGCGCTTCGCGAATACCGGATTGCGGCTTCGATTTACGATGGAATGATTGCGCCATTGATCCCTTTTTCTTTGCGAGGAGCGATTTGGTATCAAGGCGAGTCGAACGAAGCGCGAGCACAGCAGTATGAGCTTCTATTGCCAACGATGATTAGAGCCTGGAGAGAACGTTGGGGCCAGGGTGAATTTCCATTCGGTATCGTGCAGCTACCGAATTATCGTGATTCAAAGGATGACCCGGAAGATTCAGCGTGGAGTCATCTGAGAGAAGCTCAACGTCGAACGGCGTCAGCTATACCAAACACCGGACTGATCGTGACAGTTGACATTGGCGAGGCTCATGACATTCATCCAAAGAACAAGATCGATGTTGGGCGACGGATGGCGCGCTGGGCTCTCGCAGATGTTTATGGGCTCCGCATGGTCCAGTCCGGGCCAACATTTGAACGCGCAAAAGTTGACGGTTCGAGCATAGTGTTGACGTTTGACAACGTCGGAACCGGTCTGCGGGTTAAGAACGGGACGAAATTAGATGAGTTCGCCATCGCCGGCGAAGATAGAAAGTGGCATTGGGCTGAAGCTGAGATCGTCGGACGCAATCGAGTGAAGGTGTGGTCTCCGGCGGTGCAGAAGCCCGCGGCTGTTCGTTACGCATTTAATAACAATCCAAAGAATCCGAATCTGACAAACGAGACTGGCTTACCGGCAGCGCCGTTTCGTACCGACAACTTTCCCGGACCAACAGACGGCAAGCGTTAATTGAGCTGTTGATTAAGCGAGGCAATGTACTGCTCAACCTTCCTGACCTGCAAATTAGCAGAGGTGAGCAGTCCCTTCGACAAGTGATATAACGGAGTAAAACTCAGAGAACAATGAAACGGCGTCAATTCATTACTGGTGCGTTGAGAAGCAGTGGCATCTTATTGGCAGCTACCACGCAGAGGTACCCGGCTACGAAGCTTCTTTCGTTGATGCCGACGCACCAATCACCGGACTCGCGAATTGAAGTTCTCCTGAACGAGCCAATCGCCACCATCTCGCCTGAAATCTACGGCCATTTCGCTGAGCACCTCGGTGGTGTCATCTATGATGGCGTTTGGGTAGGTGAGAATTCGAAGATCCCGAATATCGGCGGCATACGTAAGTCACTCATTGACGCGCTTCAGAAAATTAAGCCGAGCGTGATTCGTTGGCCAGGCGGGTGCTTCGCAGATAGCTACAACTGGCGTGACGGTATTGGACCAAAAGCCCAACGGCCGCGCGTAACAAATTTCTGGCGCGATGCGCCCGAATGGCCCAAGGACGCTCCCGATGGTCCCTGGAAATACGACACGAATCAGTTTGGTACCGACGACTTTCTGCGCTTCTGCAAACTATCCGGAGCGCAGCCGTACATCGCTGCAAACTTACGGAGCTTATCAGCGAAGGAGTTTTACGAATGGGTCGAGTACTGCAATTCGCCGTCGGGAACGACGACACTCGCAGATCTGCGTGCATCGACCGGCGATCGGCAGCCCGCGAATGTCAGATTCTGGGGAGTAGGCAACGAATCCTGGGGATGCGGCGGCAACTTCACACCCGAAGAGTACGCAGCTGAGTACCGTCGATTCACAGCCTGGTTGCCACGCTACGGAGTTGACCTCGCGTTCATCGGTGCTGGTCCAAACGGAGGCGATCTGGATTGGACCAGAAGGTTTTTTACAAAGCTACAGGAGCGCCGGGCACTCGGCAGCATGTGGGGATGGGCCCTGCATCACTATTCATGGAATGTGAGCGGAGGCCGCACAAACGATTGGCGACAAGGAAAGGGCGATGCCGTCAACTACTCTGAAGAGGAGTGGTATGAACTGCTGCGCGAAGCCGATCGAATGGAGACGTTGATTACCGATCACTGGAACGTAATGGGCGAAATCGATCGCACGCATCGGGTCAAGCTCGTTGTCGATGAATGGGGAACGTGGTTCAAGCCTGGCAGCGAAGTTCATAACACGCATCTGTTAGGTCAACAGTCCACGATACGCGACGCGGTGTTGGCGGGATTGACCTTGGATACATTCCACAGGCATGCAGACAAAGTCGGCATGGCTGCGATAGCGCAGCTCGTCAACTGCTTGCAATCACTGTTTCTCGCGCATGAAGACAAGTTTGTGCTGACACCGACCTATCACGTCTTTGACATGTACTCGGCACATCAAGGTAAAGGCGCCGTTAGAACTATCTTTTCATCGCCGCGCTCCAATTACAGTCGAAACGGGCAGCCGGCTACTATCCGTGGCTTGATGGGTTCAGCATCGCTGGATGGAAAGCGTCTACTGTTAACGGCAACGAATCCGGATCTGAAAGCAATACGCGAGGCTGAGATCTCCGTGCGCGGCGGCACGATCAAGTCTGTTCGGGCTACTTCGTTGACAGCCACGGACATTCACGCTCACAACACGTTTGCTGATCCCAATCGTGTCGAACCCAAAGCCGCGCAGTCAGTGCAAAGTAGCAGCATCGTTATTCACAGGTTTCCCCCGGCTTCGGTGACGAAGTTGGAAATTGATTTGACTTAAGTTGGTCCCTCCCTGGCGTCTGCCGGTTTCTGAATAATAGAAAGGAGAATGAGACATGCGACTCGTTCATACTGTCGTGATGGTCCTGGTGTGTTCCATCGCCATATTCGCCCAAAGCAACAAAGGTGGTATTAGCGGAACCGTCTTCGATCAGAATGGTGCCGTAGTGCCGGGAGCCACAGTAGTCATCACTGATCTGGGTACTCTTAAGACTATAACTGTGACTACATCCGAGTCCGGATCTTACGCTCTAAGACTGCTCGATCCGGTTACCTACAGCGTCAGGGTTGAAGCGCAGGGGTTCAAGAAGGCCATTCGCGAAAACGTAAAGGTCGACACGGCTACGGTCGTCACAGTCGACATGAGTCTGGAAACCGGCAGCGTAGGAGAGACCGTGACGATTTCGTCCGAAGCTCCCCTAATCAATACCGAATCGGCGACCACGACGCAGACTATCAGCGAGCGGCAGATTCAGGACATTCCGCTGAATAACCGTAGCGTACTCGACCTCGCTGTTACGGTTCCGAACGTAACTGGTGATGCTGGTAGTGAGGATCCTGGTGTCGCAAGCGATCAACCAGTTCCCGGCTTCAACTTAAATGTGAACGGTGGCCGGTCGGGCAGTACCAACATTCTTGCCGACGGTGTGAACAACACTGGCGTAGGTATCGCTCGCGCGGTCGTCAGCTTCACGCCTGAAACCGTCCAGGAGTTCACGGTGCAAACTTCGGCGTATTCGGCTGAGTACGGCAACACGGGTGGTGGCATCATCAACGCTACCACTAAAGCGGGAACGAACGACTTCAACGGCGTTGCCCTATGGTACACACGTAATCCCGTCTTCAATGCGCTTCCGTATCGCATCGGGAGTGGCCCAAGACCGCCAAACAATCTGCGATATAACCAGGTCTCGTTGACAGTGGGTGGTCCAGTCTTCCTGCCGAAGCCAGGCGAGGGTGGAAAATACTTTTACGATGGTCACAACAAGACGTTCTTCTTCTTTGCCTACGAGCCGCGTTGGCGACGTGACTTCCTGTCGCAGACTACTTTGCTGCCGACTGCCGCTGAACGAGCCGGCGATTTTAGCGGCCTGGTGCGCACGAACAGTGGTTGGCTACCGGCCAGCATTGCTGCGCGATACAACCTTGCCTCGGTCGGACCGGCAAACATCTTTCAGCAATTCAATCTGGTGAACGGGCGATTGGTGCCGTTGGCCCAGACGTGCACCGTGAACGGAGTCACTACGGCAACGTTTTGCCAGTTTCCGGGCAACAGAATTCCGCAAAACATGATCGATCCGACGGCGATCAAGCTTTTGCAGTACATGCCGCCGGCTGGTGATTACTTCATCGATGATGCGGGGCTGGTCAGAAACTACATCGTGCAAAGATTCGTCGAGCAAAACGAGACTCGTTACACACTGCGGCTGGACCACAGTCTTACCAAAGCGGACCAACTTAATTTCCGCTACACGAAGACACCGGCAATTGGTGTGCGCGGTTTCGGCAGCGACGTAAATGGCAGCACCGGCGTTTTCAGCGACGCCAAACAATTGTTGCTCTCATACACACATCTTTTCTCGGCGACCCTGGTGAACGATCTGCGTCTGAACTACACGCGTGGCGTATTCAGCGAGGATTTTGGTCCAATGTTCTCGATCATTGGCGGCCGCAACCTGGCTACAGAACTGGGTCTTCCAAGTCTGACTCAGGGTGGTTTACCGCTGTTTCAAATCAGCGGCGACAATGGAGGCAACATTGGATACAACGCTTTCGCTGACGTTGGCTCATCCGGCTCTACGAACAACTACAACGTCGAGCAGCGCTACAACATCAACGACGTTGTTTCATGGAGCCGCGGCAGCATGACCTGGAAGTTCGGCGTGGATCTCAACGGCGCGCGACTAAGTGTCATTCCGTTTTTCGGAGCCTCAGGCGGCAGGTGGGAATTCCGAGTCGTCAACACGAGCGACAATCGTGGTACGGGAGTGGGGAATGGAGGAAATAACATGGCGAGCCTGTTGCTGGGCGTGCCTAACGTTGTGCAGGTTCGTCCACTCCTGATCAATTACGACTATCGCTGGAAGAGCGGCGCCCTGTTTGTGCAAAACGATTGGAAAGTGAAGCCGAACCTGACTGTTAACCTCGGCTTACGTTACTCGCTCCAGTATCCACGTGTGGAAAAGAATAATCTGCAGGGTGTGTTTCGACCCGATCTCGCTCGCCCTCAAACGCTCACCGACGCACAACGGCGAGCTACGGCGACAGGTCTCGGGATCCCGACAACCGCGCCAATACCCAGCTATGTTCCAACAACAGTTCTGCTTCCGCCGTTTGCGTTCTCCGGTCGCGGTGGGCGCTCGCGATATCTAACGCCGGTTGACTACCTGGGTTTTGAGCCGCGCTTTGGTTTTGCGTGGAGTCCGAAGTTCTTCAAGTGGGGCGAGGATAGAAGTATGGTCATTCGAGGAGGGTACGGTCTGTCACATCTGACTCTCACCGGCAACAATCGTCTTCCAAATCCTGACTTCGGCGCATTCACTGGCGTCTCGACACTTGCTAACGGTTCGACAGTCGGTGGCACGGGTGATCCAACGCAGCCGGTGCGGCTGACTGGCAATCCGCCGTTTATTGCGGGCGGTTCTATCGATGCGGTTTTGGGAACAGACGCGAACGGGCTTGTTTACTTGAATAGCCTTGGTACTCCGGGCTTTGCGATCTCGATCGAAGGCAGCGAAAAAGTTCCGTATACGCAGAACTGGAACATGTCGCTTTCGTTCGAGCCATTTAAGAACACGGTTGTTGAGATTGCGTACGTCGGCAACAAGGGAACACATCTTTACTTGCCGCTCGTTAACCTGAATCCGAAAGATATCGACTTCGTGGAGTTGCTCGAGGGGCAGAACATCAATGCAGAAACGACATTTGCTGATCCACTGGGCCGCCGAAATCTGCTCGGAGCCGTGGTTGCGATTCCGCGAAACAGTGTGACAACACCTTTCTTCGGTTTCAATAACCTGTTTCGCTTTTTCGACCCATCGGCAAACAGCATTCGTCACGCGGCGTATATCGACGTCAGACGTCGCTTTAGCAATGGACTCGCGTTCACTGCAAACTACACATACGGAAAGTCAATAGACGATGCATCAGATGCAAGTCCGGATACGAGAGTGCTATCAACGCCAACCAATCTCGGGCAACACGTCTCGTACGGAGTTCCACGGAGTGCCGACCGTTCCATCTCAACGTTCGACATCAAACACAATTTCAGTTCTACGTTCATCTATGATCTGCCGGTCGGAAAAGGCCGCTGGTTGTTACGTGATGCTCCTGCCATCGTGAATGGAGTACTGGGAGGATGGTCGCTTTCGGGCTTGTTCCGATTGCAAGGTGGTCAGCCGTTTGTCCCGTTCATCACTGACACGAACCGGCTCGGCGGTGTCAACCGATCGATCAGGTTGGACATAGTTTCCGGGGTGCCGCTGAAGAACCCTCGTTACTCGGGTGCGTGTTCGATCGGTACAACGTGTGAACCGTGGATAAATCCAGCTGCATTCATGCGGCCGGCGAAAGGATCGCTCGGTAACGCTCCAAGGACTCTGGATGTTCGTGCTCCAATGCAGGAGTACTTTGACTTTTCAGTTCAGAAGAACTTTCCGTTCCCATTCGGCAGCGATAGTAAGCGCCGGATCAATTTCAGGGTGGACTTCATCAACGCGTTCAATCACCCGAACTTCCGCTACGGCAACACCGGCAACACTCCGCTAGGTTTTGGTGGACTGCCGAACGAAGCTTTGCTGGCGCAAGCTGACATAAATGCCTGGAATTCATTTGCACCTGGTCGTTCGGCGACGCTGGCTCAGGTGAATAACTTGATCACTAGCAACCGGCTGCCGAGTGGAGCTCTGCCGCTGGACTTCTTCCACGTCGCAGTTCCCGAGGGTTTCGCAACTACCAATGCGAACGCTTTTGACATCACGACGCTCCAGGGATTGAAGCTGTATCGCTTGCGACAGGCGTACGATCCAGGATTTGCAAACCTGGGTGCGTCTCCTCCGTATCAGCCGCGGTACATTCAATTTGGGTTGAGGATCTTCTTCTAGTTAAGAATCTGTTCGTGTTTTCGTTTCGTGTATTTCGTGGATCGGTCTTTTGATCATCGGGGCTCGTGCCACCAGGAGAGAAAACGGATCCACGAAAACACACGAAGACGAAGACACGAAACGAGTGAGGAAACTGTTTGCCTTCAATCCGATCTGTAAAACGGGTGTTCCTGATCTGCGCGCTGCTTGTTTCCGCGATGTTCAGACCTTCGATCGCAGCGCCGATAGATGATCTTCAAACTGCGTTTAAAACTCCCCCTGCTGATTCTCGGATCATGATGCGCTGGTGGTGGTTTGGCCCAGCCATCACAAAAGCAGAGCTCGAGCGCGAGATGCGGTTGATGAAAGAAGGAGGCATCGGCGGATTTGAAGTGCAGCCGGTGTATCCTGTGGTTCTCGATGACCAGGCTGCGGGAATCAAGACGCTGCCGTTTCTTTCGGATGAATTCATCGATGCGTTGCGCTTCACTGCGGAAAAAGCGCGCGAGTTGGGTCTTCGCTTCGATTTGACGCTCGGCAGTGGATGGCCGTTTGGCGGACCAACTGTCACGATCGATCACGCTGCCGCGCGGCTGCGTTACGAGCATGTCAAGGCAGACCAGAACAGTCGCGTAGTAAAAGTTCCTTCAATTGGCGCCGGAGAGAAGTTGCTCGCAGTCTTTCTTGCTCGTGTTGAAGGAACTTCTTTTGCTAGCGGCGGTATTCAGGAACTAACAGACATCAGGGACGGCGTCGTTCATCTTCCGCCGCCTGGCAACAGCGCTCACGAAGTTCTCTTTTTCATCTCTAGCCGCACGGGCATGCAAGTCAAACGACCCGCTGTCGGCGGCGAAGGTTTCGTGCTGGATCATATGAACCGTGCGGCAACTGATTCGTATTTACGAACCGTTGGCGATCGGCTGATGCAGGCGTTCGGTTCGAATCCTCCATACGCGATCTTTTGCGACAGCCTTGAAGTTTATAACTCTGACTGGAGCAGCGACTTTCTGGACGAGTTCAAGAAAAGACGAGGCTACGATCTCAAACCTCATCTTCCGGCGTTAGTAAATGAGATCGGCCCACAGACAAAGGGACTGCGCCGTGATTGGGGAATGACACTCACCGAGTTACTGAACGAGCGATTCCTCGCGCCTATGCAGGATTGGTCAAAACGGAATCGTACTCTTTTTCGCATCCAGGACTACGGTGTTCCGGCAGCTGCGATCTCGAGCAATGCGTACGCGGATCTACCTGAGGGCGAAGGCCCACAATGGAAAGTCGTTCGCGCGTCGCGATGGGCATCTTCGGCCAGTCACATTTATGGCCGACCGGTAACTTCATCAGAGACTTGGACCTGGTTACACTCTCCCTCTTTTCGAGCCACTCCTCTCGATGTCAAAGCCGAGGCGGACCTGCACTTCCTGCAGGGAATTAATCAACTGATCGGACACGGCTGGCCCTACACTGCGCCGGGCGTCGAGTACCCGGGTTGGAGGTTTTACGCCGCTGGAGTATTCAACGAAAAAAATCCGTGGTGGATTGTGATGCCCGACGTTGCAGCTTACCTCCACCGCGTTAGCTTCCTAATGCGGCAAGGCAACCCGGTCAATGATGTCGCAGTGTATCTTCCAAACGATGATGGTTGGGCTCACTTCACGCCGGGAAATACGCACCTGATCGAAATCCTTCGCGATCGAATCGGCAACGACTTGATGCCTGCCATTTTGGAATCAGGCTACAACCTCGATTTTTTTGACAATGATTCTCTCAGGCAAGTCGGCCGTGTTGATAAGGACAGTTTGGTGCTGGGCCAAAACAAGTATCGTGTTGTAATCCTTCCAAACGTTGAACGGATTCCTTTTGATACTTATCGAAAGCTCGAGGAGTTTGCGCGCGGTGGTGGAATCGTTATCGCTACTCGCAGGATGCCGGCCGAGCTCCCCGGATTTCTTGCGGCTCGACAGAATCACGATCAGATCGTTGAGCTCTCGAAAGCGCTGTTTGAAGGTTCGTCAGCGCGCGGTCACTTTGTTGCTGATGAAAAGAGCGAGCTGCGAACGACTCTGAATCGTCTGCTGAGACCGGACGTCTCTTTTTCACCTGTAGTGCGGGAACTCGGGTTCATTCATCGCCGCACCAATGATGCCGAGATCTACTTCGTGGCAAATACGTCTAATACGGCCCAGTCCGTGAAGGCAACATTCCGCGTTGAAGGAATGAAGCCGGAAGTTTGGAACTCGTTTGACGGGACGGTTGGACCAGCAGCAATCGATTCGCAATCTGCGTCGGGAACAACAGTCGCCCTCGATCTGGAGCCTTATGGATCTCGTGTAATTGTCTTCACCCGGCGCACAGTGACGGGATCAAGACTAGTGTTCAAAGCTGGAGAAGCGATCGATCTGAGCACCGGATGGCAACTCAGGTTCGGTGCAGACGGCGAGCCGGAAAAGAAACAGAACTTGAGCTCATGGACAGACGATGAAGCTACACGTCACTTCTCTGGCGTAGTTGTGTACGAGAAAGATGTGACAGTGACGCAGAGCATGATTCAGAACAGTGGCTCGCTCCGGTTGGATTTCGGTGAGGGTAAGCCGATTCCTTCCCAGGCTCTGAGATCGGGAATGCAAGCCTGGTACGAAGGACCCATACGTGAGGCTGCCGTAGTTTACGTAAATGACAAACGTGCAGGGTCACTTTGGTGTCCGCCCTACTCGCTGGAAATCAAAGATCTGTTGCGACCGGGAACCAATAAGCTGCGGATCCTGGTTGCTAATACAGCTGTGAATTATATGGCCGGACATAGCTTGCCTGATTACCGACTCTTGAATCTGCGCTATGGCGAACGTTTTCAGCCACAGGACATGGATAAGATTCAGCCGATCCCATCAGGACTACTTGGTCCAATCCGTCTGTACCAGGGGAGTAAGTAATCCATGTTGAGACGACTCAAGTGGTACCTCTGCGTTATTGCGTTGTGCGCAACATTGGTGGTGGGTCCACAGATCCTGCCGCCGGCGTTGCCCGCCCCAAAACCGAAATACAATGTGATTCTGATTGCGTCCGACGACTTGCGGCCGGAGTTGGGTTGTTACGGCAACAACATCGTAAAGAGCCCGAACATAGACAAACTTGCAAGTCGGGGCGTCAGGTTCGACCGTGCTTATGCGCAGTATCCGCTGTGCAATCCATCCAGAAGCTCACTGCTAACCGGCAAGTTTCCCACGCAAACCGGAGTGATGGACAACGAGATCTATTTTCGTGCGCTGCATCCCGACTTTGTCTGTTTGCCGCAGCACTTCAAAGCGAACGGATATGCTTCACTTCGAACCGGCAAGATCTTTCACGGCGGGATCGATGATACAGATGCTTGGACCGAAGGCGGCGAACGGCGAAACTTCACAGGTGCTGTCCGTCCTCCAGTAAATGCGGAAGGTCCGGCGCGTGTAGCGCATTCAGATCGTTTCGTCGTTCTTGAGGGAGAGGG
>JBKPAC010000201.1:0-13583 GCA_046726175.1 Acidobacteriota bacterium | reverse complement strand
ACTGCCCGTCCCATTGATAGGGTCGGGTCCCGATCTTGGTTGTTCAATGTTCTTCATAGTGATCCTCTTTTCGGCCCCATCAAGGCCAACCAAGCGGCGGACGTGCGCTTACTCCTTAAACGGGGAGTTCAGCAAATAGTCCACGGTTGACACCGGCTTGTAGCCCGGCACAAAGCGCTCGCCAAAATCGCGCGCGAAGTTGTCATACGTCGTGGCCGGGCGTGTCTCTACAATGCCGCAGACCGCGCGTGTGAATTTTTGCTTCATCTCCAGCCGAGGAAACGCCTCTAAGATCGCTGCCATCTGAGCCTCGGTTAGAGCTTCGTAACCCCAACCCCCCCAATCGAGCCCGATGCCCATCGTCGCCAAGGCGATCTCCGTCTCCTTATAAAGTGCGATGGAAGGCGTGGAGTTGAGTGCAACCCCGTCCCAGATCAACTGGCTCCGACGATCATCAAGGCCCGCTTGGCGAGCGAATGTGCGTGCGGCGTTCGCTCCCTCCACTTCAAATCGCAGCGGCCCTTTGAAGCCTTCCGCCAGACCCAGGTCGTGCAAGATAGTGGTCACGGCGAGAACCTCGCCGTCATGCGCAGTCTGATTGAGTTGAGCGAGGGTCGTCGCAAAGAGCCAGGATCGCATGACATGATTGAATAGGTACGGCTCAGAGTGCTCTCGTGCATACTCGATGGCACGCGAAATCAGCGGAGTGTCGGGCACGGAGACATCGGCCAGTAAACGTGTGGCGATGTCGGGTCGCGACATAGGTTGGATTGCACTCATTTCATTCCTCCTAGGATGTAGTGCGAAATTATTGACGCAGCGGCAGAACGCAAGACACGATCTGCCGCGGCGTCTTAGCCTCACGCTGCCGCTGTCGAGCTTTGCTCCTGCTGGATAAACTGAAGCAAGTCGGCATTGATTACGTCTTTTTGCGTTTGACACATCCCGTGAGGAAATCCCGGATAAACCTTGAGGATCGCGTTCTTGACGAGCTTGGCTGAAAGTAAAGCCGTGTCCGCTATAGGAACGATTTGATCGTCATCGCCATGCAGGATGAGGGTTGGCACGTCGAACTTCTTAAGGTCGTCCGTGAAATCGGTCTCCGAAAAAGCCTTGATCCCTAAGTAACTGGCAGGAAAGCCTGCCATGCTGCACTGGCTAAAGAACGAATCGGCCAGACCCTCGGAGATTTTGGCGCCTGGGCGATTCAAGCTGTAGAAGGAATTACAAAACTCCTTCCAGAATTGGTAACGATCGGCTTGGATGCTCTTCCTAAGACCGTCCAACACCTCGATCGGTAAGCCGCCAGGATTAGCCGGCGTCTTGACTACCAGCGGCGGCACCGCGCTGATAAGAACAGCTTTTGCGACGCGCTCGGTCCCATAGCGCCCGATGTACCGAGCGACCACACCGCCTCCGGTTGAATGGCCGATTTGGATCGCATCCTTTAGATCCAGCTTCTCAACTAGCTCGGCGAGATCGTCGGCGTAAGTATCCATATCATTGCCATGCCAGGTCTGGTCCGAGCGGCCGTGACCTCGACGGTCAAGGGCGATACATCGATAGCCCTTCGAGGCGAGAAAGAACATCTGGTCTTCAAAGGCATCTGCCGTCAACGGCCATCCGTGACTGAAGACGACCGGCTGGCCGGTGCCCCAGTCTTTGTAGTAAATCTGCGTTCCATCTTTTGTCGTGATAGTGCTCATTAAACCCTCTCTTTCTGGTGTTGGACACTTTGTAAAATTACGTTGCGAGTTCCTTTTTCCGTGCAACCTCAGCACGTTTGTCATCCCACCTTCCGCTTTAGAGCCGAGTCTATAGCGGCCAGCAGGACTTCTTCCTTGAAGGGTTTCCTAAGAAAAGCAATTGCACCGGCTGCAACGGCCACGGCCTGGGAATTGTCGTCACCTTGTGCAGTGATGATGATGACTGGAATACTTTGTCCGTTAGCCGCCAACCTCCGCTGCAATTCGAGGCCGCTTATCCCCGGCAGGCGCAAGTCCAACACGGCGCAGTCTGTGATCGCCGGCGCATCTGAATCGAGAAAGTCCTCGGCCGAAGCGAACAGTTTGACTTCGAAACCAACCGAGCTGATGAAATTCTCAAGGGCTTCACGGACCGAATGATCATCATCCACAACCGCGATAAGAGGCTTATGCTTCAAACTGTGCCGCCTTTTTTCTTCTCCATGAGAAGACCTATTTCGTGATGGACGCGAGGTTACACTTGGAAGGGGCCCATTTCTATCAGACCTTGGTATGACCTGATTGAGAGGCATTGTGGCACGCGTATTTTGGGTGTGATTACAAGGTCGGAGAGCCGGTACCACTCAAACGTTCAGACATGCGTACGAGATCCGCTAGCGATTCTGCTCGCATCTTCTGCATGACCTTTCCGCGGTGCTGCTTGATCGTAATCTCGCTGTTGTTCAGCTTGAGGGCGATCTGTTTGTTGAGCAGTCCCTGCACGACCAGCCCCATCACCTCGCGTTCCTTTGGCGTGAGTTGCTCATAACGCTCGCGAAGTTCCGTAATCTCAGCTCGATCCGCGCGCGCCAAACGATCGCGTTCGAGTGCTTGATCGATGGAGGTCAGCAGATCCGATTCGCTGACCGGCTTAGTCAGAAACTCCACCGCGCCTGCTTTCATCGCGCGCACCGTAGTGGGAATATCGCCATGGCCAGTGAGGAAAATTACGGGAAGATGAATGCCCGCGTGGTTCAGCTCGCCTTGAAGATCCAGCCCCGATAGGCCAGGCATCTGTACGTCCAGAACCAAACAGCCCGCCGGGTCGCGCGGACAATCGCGCAAAAATTCCTGCGCTGTACCGTAGGTTGCTGCCTGCTGACCGGTCGCGCTGACAAGATTCTCAACCGCGAGACGAATCGATGGATCGTCATCGACGATGAAGATTGTTGTTTTCGTCGCCGTCATGATTCATTCGCAACGATGGGTAACGTGAATTGAAAGGTCGCGCCAAACTCGTCATTTGCTTCGGTCCAGAGACGCCCACCGTGCGCCTCGATGATTGAACGACTAATGGCGAGACCCATTCCCATCCCGTCGGGCTTGGTGGTAGAGAAAGCATCAAAGAGGTGATCGGCCGTTTGCGGATCGATTCCCAGTCCATTATCACTCACTGCAATCAGAACCGCGTTGTCGTTGAAACTTCCGGACGTTATCAGCAATGCTCGCTGTCGATCCTCAATGGTGAGCATCGCCTCGACCGCGTTAACGATCAGATTCAACAACACCTGCTGCAACTGAATGCGATCGCCAGGTATTCTTGGGAGATCGTCTGCGAACTCGACGCGCAAGCGGACGCTGTTCCGAACTATCTCGCTCTGGGTCAGGGCTATGACTTCATTGATGAACTCGTTTGCATCGAGCAGGGTCTTTGACGGCGGTGATTTCTTAAGCAGCGCGCGAATCCGCGCGATTACCTGGCTGGCGCGCTCGCCGTCGCGGATGATCAATTCCGCTGAGTCGCGCGCCCTGACCAGATTCGGCGGATCGAGCGCTAGCCAACGCAGCGCCGCATTACCATTCATTACGATCGCGGCGAGCGGTTGGTTGATTTCGTGAGCAATCGAAGCTGTCAGTTCGCCTACGGTCATCACCCGGTTCAAGTGGGCCAGCTCCGCCTGCGTTTCTCGCAGAGTGTCCTGCGTTCGTTTACGCTCCACGCCTTGGGCGATGATCGGCGCCACAGATTCGAGAGCC
Source organism: Acidobacteriota bacterium (assembly GCA_046726175.1). Classification (GTDB taxonomy): domain Bacteria; phylum Acidobacteriota; class Blastocatellia; order Pyrinomonadales; family Pyrinomonadaceae; genus PSRF01. The sequence goes on along the minus strand of JBKPAC010000201.1, from coordinate 9,861 downwards.
TCGATGGTGTCCGCTTCCAAAGACTGTCGCGCAAACATCGCGATGACGCCGACCGTTCGGCCTTCAACCAGCAGCGGATATCCGGCAAACGAAATCATCCCTTCCTGCCGTGCCCAGTCCTTGTCGCTGACGCGCTCGTCCGTCTGCAAGCGGTTGGTCAGATGGGGTTTCTGCTCCGTGGCTATCAAACCGATTTTAAAGCTACCAAGAGGGATGCGCGCGTGCTGGCCGTCAAGATTCGTGTAAAGGCCGGCGCTTGCCTCAAGTTCAAGCACCTTCTGTTCGTCGTTGAGCAACCAGATGCGCGCGAACGCCGCATCGAGGCGCCGCACCACAGCCGCTGCGCAAATTTGCAGCATCGCGCGAAGGGGCTTTTCGCTCTCGCTGACTGCCGCATTTACTTCGGCATGCAAGACGGCTTGGCGCGCTAACCTTGCCTGTCTCTCTTGCAGGCGCTTGCGTTCACTGATGTCGCGCGCGATTCCCGTGAAGAAGCGCCGGCCATCTCTGGTGAATTCTGCGAATGAGATTTCAAGTGGAATCTCATTGCCGGTCTTATGCAAGCCTGGCAATTGAACGGCTAACCACTGAATATGTTTCCGGCCCGTCTCCAGGTAACGCGTGATTCCGGCCTTATGCAGATGACGCAGATAAGCCGGCATCAGCATGGTGAGCGGTTGGCCGATCATCTCTTCGGTGGAGTAACCGAAGATCCTTTCCGTGGCGGGATTGACGGTGAGTATAGTGCTGTCTGAATCGATGGTTACGATCGCATCTGTGGCGGCTTCGGCCACCGCGCGATAATGCTCCTCACTTTCGCGCAACGCCGCTTCGGCACCATGACTTTCGATTAAATTCTCGGAACCAGACATGGCCCTACCATGTTCCGCTTGTCGGGAAACGGATGGGGAAGCTAACTAACGTCGAAGAAAAGCCACAGCCAAGAGTACACGAGTCCATTAAGAGTCCAATAAGCGTCCCCGTGAGTCCGTCAAATGCGGTAGAGTGCTATCATGCCGCAGAGTTTTCATGAAATTACAATAGGTCGCTTCTCTTTCACGGCGGCAACACGGGTTCGAATCCCGTACGGGACGCCAGCAGACTACATCAGCCTCCTCATTGTTCAAATTCAAAACTTACGGGTTATCTGAAAAGCTCTTCGAAGGCTGCTTGCACAGCACGGCCAGGTGTATGGTCGCCGCCGTACAAAATTCGTAAGCGCCATGCAAGTGAGACCTTAAGGCGGCTTGCTTCTTCCGTAGCCAACGCGAAAAACCGTAGGCCGCGCGCGAAACGGTTCGCTCCCTGATCCATCGCTTGCGGCTCACGGTCTTTATCAACTGTATCGCGGTCGCCAAGTCGTAAGACGAAATCTTTTAAGAAAGCCCGTGCAATTAGAGCCGAGTCCAATGAAGTTCCCTTCAACCCATACGGAAAGCTTTTAGATGTGGCGGGTAACGCGTACCTACCTGGGCTTGATGCAACAGCGCGGCGGAAGCGCGAATTAGGAGCGAATAAAACTAGTCGCTGAACCAATTGACCGCCGGCTGAGTGTCCCACAATGTCGTATGTTTCAATGTCGAGATGCAGATTTTTCCGAACAAGATCGAAGGTGCGTTCAATTGTGGTGAATGCCCACACTTTTTCCGCCAGGAGTTCACCATCGCTTGCGATCATATTACCGAACGCATAGCTATCGTCTGGATATTGCTGTTGTGAAAACTCGGGCGCGAGCAGGATGACGTTCTGTTGCTTCGCATATACCAACCCAAGTTCCCGCGCCTCCTTACCGGTGCGACTGCTGCCATGCATGAGAAAAACAACAGGCGTGTTGCGTTTGATAGTGTCTGGCAGGTAGTACCAGACGGTAATCGAAGGTGCTTCATTCCCAAGTGAGGCGTCAAAAACGAAACTGGAGATTGGTTCTTTAAATAACCTTTCGTTGCGAGCGGTCTGGGCGAATACGACGCTCGATGGAAGCAACAGTAACCAGGTGAGAACGATGCTTTGCAATCTGTTTATTCGTTAGCAGTCAGCTTTTCCCAAAAGTTAGGTTCCAATCAACTGCGGGAGAGATGATAACGCAAAGGAAGGAAGCATTTACCAAGTTTTACGCTCAATCAGGCAGCATTTCTGCACAATTTCCATTTCCTTTAGCCAGGCGATAATCTGGTTCCAACTCGGAATGCTTTGGGACGCCAGCAATCCTCGATAGTCACCCAGGCGAGCAATCTAACCCAGCGCTTCACGGGCTCGCCCACGCAACTAACGATGAATGGCCGCTCACCGGCGAATGCGCTACAAGCGCTTGACCGCCTCGTAGATTAATGCTGCACGCGAAAGGAGCCCTTGACTGAATCGGTCGTCCTAACTCGATCATTTTCCTAACGCGCGACAAAGGGCAGTTGCTACGCGGTCTTTTGTTTCTGCCGATGGGACGTCTTGCTGTTCCCACCATTCAGGTGTGCCAGGATGAATCCTAGCCCCGCCGCTTATCAACGCTTCAATAATCTCGGCATGAGTGCTTTCGTGTTCGTGAATTGCGCTCCAAAGAGCTTGGCCTAACACCGTAGCGCCATACCTGTTCTCGATTTCCATGGGAACTTTTCGCTCGATCATCAGCTCGACAACTTGGAGTTGACCGCACGAGGCCGCATAGTGAAAGCCATTCATCCCGGACCGCATACCCGCAACAGGGTCTACTCCCTTATCTAGTAAATGTGCGACAACCCTTGCTCGACCCAGAAACGAAGCACATGTAATCGTCTCAGCAAGAGCTTCAGGCTCATTTTCAAAGTAACCACGGTCAAACCAGTCGATTATCTGATCGTCGAACGCATCACCGCCGCCAAGAGTCTTCTCAATTCGAAAGTAGGCGCCATCGGTGATATGTCTAACGGCTTGGTTCCATAACTCGTCCATAATCATTGTTCTCTAGCTGCCTGAATTGCGCCGATTATTGATCAGGCGAGGAAACCGAAAACTACCCTCGTTGCGAGATGAAATGTCCTTGCTTCCTCCAAAAGCGCGCTTCTAAAGCGGTCATAAACAGTCAGGCCTTTGTGAGGGCGTTATCCCTTCTGAACCAATCGAAGGTTTAAGCCATAAACCTTCGTTGGATCAATCCTTACTTCTTTTTCGGAATCAACTCCGAGTAAATCCTTCGTGCGAAGGAAAGACTTTGCTCGCGGCAATGATGCAACACTTATGATGAGTCCTTGAATCCTGTTCTCTTTATCGCGGACAAGATGGATCACCGGGCCTCCACCCACCTGCCACGCGCTGGACTCGTATGACGGTGCAGGCTCCAAGAGCTTCTGCCACAGCCTTGTGGCTGCTTCGAGATCGGTGGCACCTATAAGTACCTCTTTGACGGAGTCCACCCCCAACGGGCCGCCATTATTGGAGATAAGTTGTTCGCGTAACCGCGCCCGACGCTCCGCGACGTTGACGTGTGAAGGGCTGTATTCGCAGAGGAAAGTAAATAAGGTTGCTTCCGAAATCTTCGCAGCGTCAGAAAACTGTGGCAAGGTGACGTTCGTCCAGAGCAGTTTGTTCGACCCATCCGATTCGGCGGAGAAGTAAGGGCGCTGTTCCCCGTAGGCAATGCTTCGTCGGTTCAGTTCGGCCAGACTGTCAGCCAGCGGTATTGGCTCAAATGCAATTCCCAGCAGCCGCCATTCCTTCGGTGCACCTGACGCAGAAACCCTCTGTTGTGAGAATCGGATTACTTCGATGTTGACATTCCCCAATCCAACGCCACCGCTCTGGGCGAATTTGTAAGTGGCTAGAGGCCAAGCGACCGGTAGCTGCAGTGTGTTGGTGAAGAACGAGTAAAGTTTCTCAGGTTCGTCAGTCTGAATCATAATATGGTCGACCTGCCTGACGGGGGACGATGCCAACTCGTTAACCCGCGCGGCGGAGCTGAGACTTACAAATACCAAGAACATCAAGCCCAGTTGGAGAAAAGCAGTCTTTCGCGGGGTCATGCTCACGCACTCCTCTGTTGAAGCGATTCTGCGTTCCTAAATAAGTTCCAATCAAGCGCGGCGAGAGAGGGTAACGCAAGAAAAATCCCAGTACGAATTTTTATTCACAGTCATGCGGAGGTTTGACGCAGAGTTTCCACTTTCTTTAGCCACGCTATAATCTGGTTCCAACTCGGAATGCTTTGGGACGCCAATACTTTCAATCACTTAATTCACCGTGTAATTTTCGGATGTTGCCTGGGGCTTACGCCCAGGGCTGAAATGCTCACGTCCGCTTCGGCGACTATACAAGCAATAGGCGTGCGCTTGAAATCCTACTGACGGTCCTCGTCAAGATCGTCGTCACGGTCATCGTCTCGATCTCCTCCGAGGTTCCTAACGAAGCCTAGACATTCACCCTTGTTGTTACCGTTCGGACCATGCTCCTTCGCCGTGCTCAAATCGACACCTCAGAAGACTCATAAGCGTCGCCTCCCAAAAAATTAGACCTAAGAAGAGTCGTTTTCCCGATTTACAGTAGCGGGTCGTCGGGAGGTTCCGCTCTTCGTGGGCGTGGACTTGGCTGAATGGATCATTCCAAAATAAATAGTGGCTCGGCCTGGGCTCGTTTCTCAAGGTAGGCCGCTAGCAAAACGGTGTCGGACTCGGACATCTGGACCAATTTCACGCGGAGAAACCATTTTCTTTTTCTTTCGACGCCCACGCGTTCGTATTTAACGATCGCAACCACGGCCTCAATCGACGCCTCAGGCAGATCCACTCGCACTAATAGCAGGCGGTCTACGCGAGACAATTCCTCTTCCGAGAAATGAGTTCCGACAAGAGATAAGCCCATCCCGCATTTGCTAATGTTCTCGCAATGTCCCGCGGAGGGTCGCGAATACGATACCTTGCCGGTCAAAGCATTCCTTTCAATCAGAGAGATTGTTGCTGACAGGTGTGCACTATACCGGGGGGCGGTACGGCAGTTAGGCGCCGAGGCCCCCCGTTTGGTGGGGGCGCGGCGCACCTGTCGCTGTCGATCAAAGCCTTGGAATTCGAGTCCGCAGTTATTGCAAAGAAGTTTGTGCACACGGATGACGCGAAGCACGATGTTGTCGTCGTCGAAATCCCTTTGAATTCGTGGGCTCTTACATCGAGGACACTGCATCTCGTTTCAGCCTAATGCGTGACGGCACTCCGGGTGATGACTTGCGAATTCCGGTTCAAGACCACGCTTGAGATTTTGCGGTAAGTATCGTGACGGGAAGGACAATTACAGCCTGAAGGCCTCGGTGCCGCGACGCGCAACTACCAGACGCCGTCCGCTGCAAGCGCTTGTTGGATGCCGTCAGTGTTTATCGTCCGCCACGCGTTTCAGACATTCCGAATAAGAGTTCAAGAAGTCGTCCCTGAGTTCGCGATACTGTTTAATATTTTCGTATCTCCGGTTGTTGAGAAAGACAGCCTTTGATTGGTTAAGAAAATAGATCGTGACTACCAGATAGGCCGAATCGTAAAAGAGAACGTGGATTCCTACCTGGTCGCCAACGTCAATCTTGTCGCGGTCCATTCCATAATGCTCGAAGCCATTGAGTATAGTCTTGTCTTCAAAGATCATCGGGTGGGCTTCTTTGATCGATGAGTAGTGTTTGAGTTGGTTAACCAGGACTTCTTTGTCCGGGGCATAACTATCGGGAGCCGATTGCTCAATCTTCACATTGGCAAAGTAATAAGTTAGGTCGGGATACGCGAACATTACACGGTAGCCATCAACAACGGAGACTTTTTGTTTGCCATTGTCTGTCGTTACCTCGCGATAGTTGCCGGTGGCAGTCCTGCGAGTAACTTCTCTGATTTTTAGATCGCCGGGAACCTTACAAGTTGTGTAAGACTTAAGCGGATCCGTGCTGATAGACTGAGCGCGAACTATTAACACAGAAGATATAAGCAGAGCGATTGCGACGATCGCCAATTGTGAGCGGCAAATGATATTTCGCTTCATCGTATTCCGACGCGACGATTAGAAGGCATCCAACGTGGACTTCACCGGCTCGCCGAAGGCGAGTCCGGTGCAAGACAGGGTTAGGCGTCATTTTCGTTAGGTTGCGGATAGCGACGCTTGGTCTCTACTATCGATCGGGCTACCAACGTCTCTAGGACGGTCAGATCGACGTTGGCTAGGCGCCTGATGTAGACACATACCTTCCCAGTCTTGTGCTTTCCCAGCTTGGCCAACAAGACGTCACGACCTTCGAAACCCGCAGGGATGTAAACAACCAACTCACTTCCCCGCACGGCAAACCTAGCGAGAGCCGAATCGCCTTCGTGACCACTTGCGTACTTGTAATGGTAGCTCCCGAATCCGACGATGCTTGGACCCCACATCATTGGCTCTTGCTTGGTAACTCTTCGCATGAGAGCAACCAGCGTCTGGGCGTCATTCCGTTGCTCCTCGTTCGTGATGGCAGCAATGTGACTCTCGGCACTGACTTCAGTAGGTTTGGTCTTGGGCTTCGACACGTGCGCCTCCAAACAGTTTCTTTTCGACGCCTAACTAACGCTGCGCTTGAGCGGCTCGCACACGCAACTCACCAAAGAAGCCCGCTCATGGCGAGTCCGCTCCAAGCGCTTTTGGACATCGCCCTTCGATTCAAACATGCGACTTACTGGCGAGCAATATATTAGAGCCAATATCACGCCATTAATAATGTTCGCCAAGATTGATATTGCTCGAGACCACTCGACTTCTATTGAGATTCTTGAGGTCATCAAAAGTGCTAGCCCAAACAGAGTTAAGGGAATGAAAAGCATCTTAGCCCATCTCTGGATCGATCAGTATCATTTTTTTGTATGTCCAGTTGCCATCGGTAAGGGATTGACAATCTTCAGTGAGGTCGGACGCTACTTCAAACTCAAACAGATTGATGCAACTCCCTGCGAGTGCGGGATAACTATTCATAACTATCTGCCTGAGATGGCGACTAAGCCTCAATCGAGTAAAGCTGGATCTGCTGCGTGAATGAATGGGATTCAAGACTTTCGCGAAGCTAGTCTAAGACAAGCGCCCGCACAATCGACCAGCGTCCTAGTTCCCCTCCCCACTGTGGGAGGGGAAGGTATTAAAGCTCGGGTCAATGTCTCGTACACTGTTTCGCCCAATGGAGGATCTCAGTTTTAAGGGACCATCGTCTTCTTGCTTGCCTCCGGAGAAACCGGATGAGAATTAACCGGAAGCCGATCAGGAGTTCCAATCAACTCTGGGATGAAAACCCAGCAAACAAAACTGCCGCCTATCACGCTACACAGACCCTATGCGAGCGATCTGTCTGAGCTTTTCCATTTCCTTTAGCCAAGCGATAATTTGGTTCCAACTCGGAATGCTTTGGGACGCCAAACTTAGGTATCATCCGAAATTAGACAGCAGCCGCATTATCCCACTCGTTACTAACGGAAAGACGACTTGTTCGGCGGACGTATCTCAAGACCGGGCTACTATCATGACTACTCTAGCCAGTTCTGCACCGTTCAATATCCCATGTCCCAGTATCCCGGTCCATGTGCTCTTGGTGCGCTGTGTCAGCCAGGTGAGCGCAAGGCAACTCGGAAGGAGTGGTATGAGGTTCCAATAAAAGAACCAATGAAAAAGGTTCCACAAGATCCCATTCGCCAGCCAAGCGCGATTTCCCAGAGACATCTCTTGCCGCGGAAGAATGTACCCTCGCCACAAAAGTTCTTCGCCGAACACATTGAAAACGTACTGTATAAAGTAGACGAGAACCGGCCACCAATTGCCCGTTAGAGACATTCCCTGAAAATGCGTTGGAGTCAGGAAGTCGGCAAACCACGCAGGTGGACCCCAAGGCATGATATTTCTCAGCCAAGGTCGTGTGAATGCAAGCATGTTGAATGTCACCAACATGAAAATACCAAGTAGGACGCCAGCTATTACGTCTTTAATACCGGGCTGCACCAGTCGCAGTCGTTCAGTGATTCGTTGTCCGCGTCCACGATCATGACGGGCAGCGTTCCAAGCGAAGGCAGCCATGCCACCCATCACGAGGGTGAACTGTATCGTTACCGAAACCGCTAACGTTATGCCTTCGCGGACTGCGAGCGGAATGGTTATATAGATGACGACTGCCAATACGATTGAGGGAACCGCGAATAGGACCACGGCAGTCGAAAGGGTTAGGGGCTTCACAACGCTTACCTCTTGAATGTGATCTCGGCGGCGCACTGTGTTTCTTATCCTCCATGAGATCATGGCTTATAGGCTCTTTTGCTGCCCTTCAGTATGCTTAGTGCTTAAGCTGCAAATAGTACGCGAAGTGTTTCCATCTCCTTCAGCCAACTAATAATCTGGTTCCAACTCGGAATGTTTTAGCACTCCTTAATTAGTCCCCCAGTCGAGCAAATAGTTATCTGCTCCGTTTAAAAATCGCTATGTCGCCCTTCACTCTTTTCATATCTTTGGAAGAGGGCATCAAGGGAAGCCAATACCTGTTTACATTCCGGTACGACGGACTCAGGATAAATCTTGACGGGATACCTATCAGATTTGTCAGCGAAAACGCTAAATCTCTCCGTAAAATAAACGGGGACTTTTCGCTTATAGAATTCCTCAATCCCCTTGGACCATTCGTCTTTCGAGTGGGCGCCTTCATTCAGAATTCTTTCAAATGGCTGCCGTCTGGCCCTAAGCTGCTCATATTTCGTATCCGAAAGCCGCGGCTCAAACCGAAGCGCTATTTGATAGTTCTCTACGCTGCCATAATGTCTAACGGCTTCTTCGAAACTTTGGAATCGGCGCACATCCCATGCAATCTCGACATACAACGTAACTTTCTCCTCGCGCCGTAATATAAAGGTGTCTTCCCGCGTTGTCAGGGACCAGCCTTTTGGCAGGATCGACCGGAGTTTATGTTCCATCTCCGGATTGGGATCAAAGGGTGAAGGAATATCGCCTCCCGGCTGAATTGAACACCCCGGCGCGAGCAAAAGCATTGTTGTCAACACTACGGCCATTTTCATAAACCGAAAGCGCATAACTTTCGCTCAGGTCCAACGAGTTGTTGGGTGGCATCAGCCGGGATAATAGTTTGACGCGTCTTTAGGCGCGCGACTTGTGAGTCTCCATCCAACTTTTGGCATCACATTTCTCTCGGAACGGCGATAGCCGGACGTGATTACATAAGCGCGCGACGAATGTTCCCCCGCATCGAGAATTTCAACCAACATATAAATGTTTGCCGGAGCAGCCGCGTAAAATTTCATTTCCGGCACGACACCATTGGCCGTTCCCACGTCTAGAGTAAGTTCCTTAATCCACGGCTGCGGGTTCCGTTTGATTTCAGAGATGGTTGCGACAATTGGTTTCCCGAAAAGATATTGTCGGTACTCCGCGGGCACGTTCGGTAAACGGTCGCGACGTTTGTCTCGGTCAACGTCTTTGAGAAAGAATGCGTCGACTTCAGGAGCGTTGTTGGAGTTCGTAACGGCATAGCAAAAGTTAATTAGGCGGTCGGACCAGATATAGTCTTCCTTTGGATTTACGTTCAGCGAAGTCCTATCAACTCACGCGAATTGCCAATTGGGGAACTGAGAAGGTTGCCGATCAATGAGGGGGATTTGGTGGCCGCGAGAAAAACCAAACTTGGTCTTAGCCGGAATCGAACTAATGTGTGCGGTGTCAAAATGGTACGTCTCGAACAAGCTCAATGCACGCACGAGTCCGCTCTTGCGCGTCTTATGCTCGATTGGAATTGGCGGCGCGATTTCATTCAAGCACCACTTGGGAATCCGTCGAGACTCGGATTGTAGCCACATTGCCTCTTTGATCTCATCGCGACTTATCGGTTCTACCGCCCCTACGCTCCGAACTGCCTTAGAT